>NZ_KV917367.1:1923800-2285157 GCF_002009685.1 Exiguobacterium sp. HVEsp1
CGTATCCGACAAGGTGAATGTGTGAATCGGTAAAGGCCGGATACACACTCTTCCCTTCCAAATTCACAATCTCTTCGATGCGACCGGCATATGTACGTCGGAGATGTCCCTCGTCCCCCATCTTCAAGACGCGTCCATGCTCAATAAACATGGCACGTTCCATCTCACCCGGTTTATTCAATGTGTAGATATTCCCGTTGACCCATAGTGTACCCATCTGACGATTCCTCCTTGATTGAAAAAAGATTGACGTCTACGTTTTTCCCGTTTCCGTCAATCTTCATGCATCGTTTATTTTTTTAGCAATTCCTGCTGTTCTAACCCTTTATCCACACGTTGACGAATTTCATTGGCTCCGTTCTCATCGAATCGACCGAGCACCCGCTCACCGATTTCGACCGCAGTGCCATACTCTCCATGCAAGAACTTGTTTTCCGCAAGCGTCAAGGCGATATGGACCTCGTTGTCACGGCGACGGAAGCGGTTTGCATATTGGAGCAAATGTTCCGCATACGTCACTTGACGAATCAGTGCATGGACACGGTCACGGAAGTTATCCATCATCTCTTCGACATCATGGCTAAGCCCGACGATATACGTCATGTTGAACGGTGCCTTGTCAAACTGTTCGTCTAACGACTGGACACCTTTTTGGAGCTGACGTAATTCGTTTGACAAATCATTCGGAACAACCGGCATCGCACTTTTCGCTAACAGGCGACGATGCCCAGACAATTCTTTTTTCCACGTTTCTAACTTGTGACGGACCTCAAGCTCTTCTTTACGTAATGAATTCGTATCCTCAATGAAACGCTCATGCATGGCACTGAATTGGTCAAGTGACCGTTTCGCTTCCTGCACTTTGGATTTGATCATACTAAACGGTAACATTTGCGCGACGAGAGCTTGTTCAATATCAAGTACATTCGCCGTGAGAGTCGTTCGTTCACGTTCTAATTGTTCGAATTCTTCTCCGACGCGTGCATTGATTTCATAGTTGCTTACAAGTCGAGACATTTCCGTCTGTAAGTGATTCATGATTTCGGCAGATTGCAATTCGCGTTCTTGTATCGTCGCAAATTCTTTTTTCACGTATTGGCGGGCATCGACCTCTGTTCGGAATGCTTCGAATAATTGATCGATATCCGAGCTCAACTGTTGCATGTCCTCTTCAAAATGATCAAATTCCAAGCGTTCGATTCGAGCCATCAACTCTTCTCGACGATCTTCCGCTTGATCGATTTCTTCCATTAATCCTAGTGGTTCAAGCGCATACCCGTCCATTTGCATTTCTTTATGTCCAGCGCGGAGTTGTTGAAGTTGTTGTTTCAGTTCCACTTGAACCGTACGTACAAATTGCGGAATGATCCGAATCAGTTCACGGATGTGTCCTACTTGATTCGATAAGGCTTGTCCGGTTTCAAATGCTTCAGAAACTTGACCGACCTGCTTTAAGTTGATCATCTCACTGCGTTTCGCCTCGGCAGCGGCAATCTCTTGTTCCACCAATGCATAGGTTGGTCCGAACGCGTGGTTTTGTGAATTTAATGTCTTGCGGAACTGATACAACTCTTTCTCATCCTGCTTCACAATGTCCATAAGCGAGGTGTGATACGTCGTAAATTCATCCATCTCATCGAGCATGGCGTGTACCATCGTCTCGAGCTCTTCAATGAGTTGTTCAGTTGCATTCAAGTCAGCTTTAACTTTCATGAAACGATATTTATCCAAGTCTTCCTCAGCCCGGTATAACGCTTCATCGATTTGACCTGCATGTACACTGACTAACTCATCCCAAGATTGATGCCAACGATCAAACTTTTCTTTTGTTTCCCCTTCCATCGGCCACTGTTTGAATTTCTGGAGTTCGACGGGTATGCTCGCACTGAGCACACTTTGTTTCCTCATATCCAAGTCGTCAATTTTTTGGTAAAAATTCCTTCGAATGAGCATACTCCCCAACATGCCGCCTAATACGACGACGATGATTCCAATGATTAATCCATAAATTCCGTAATCCATCTTTGTCACAACCTCCAAGCCGCTTTCGTGGACTTATGTACCTTTATATTAAAAAAAGAAGTATTTTATAAGAATAGATATACCTAATCATATTATAGAACCAACGATTTGCATAGGTTTTCCAATGGTTTCAGTGGAGATTGTTCATTTTTTCGGAACTTTCTAACAAGACAAATCTGAAATTTGCGTGTACCATAATGCTAAATTCTAAAAACATGAAAGATGGAGGGGAATTCATATGTTCCAAACGACATCGTACTCAGGTGATTTGACAGCCGGTTACGACCTATTAAACAAGCAACTCGCCGCATTATTAGAAGGCGAAACGAATACAGTGGCCAACCTCGCCAACGCCAGCGCATTACTCAACCAATTTTTAGATCGGATCAACTGGGTCGGATTCTATGTGACTGATTCTGAAGACAGTCTCATTCTAGGACCATTCCAGGGACTCCCGGCTTGCGTTCACATCACGTTCGGTAAAGGGGTTTGCGGAACTGCGGCAGCTACACAAGAAACACAGCTCGTGGCCGATGTTCATCAATTCCCTGGTCATATCGCATGTGATGCAGCTTCGAACTCTGAAATCGTCGTCCCTCTCGTACGTGACGGGAAAACGATTGGCGTGCTCGATATCGATAGCCCGGAGTTCGACCGTTTCTCAGAAATCGACCGTCAAGGACTCGAACGTTTTTGCGAAACACTTCTTCGCTATATTTGATTGACAAGAGATGGTATTCATCGTATACTCATCTTTGTGCATGAAATGACGATAGCAGTCACAGACAAACGTATCCACCTTTCGGGCCTCGACTTTTGTCGGAGGGGCATCTCGTAGCTTCGCTATCAAGTGAAGGTGCTTGCACCTAGAAAGGGGCGTTACTCGTCTTTGACACCGTTGTTCTTTTGTGCAAAATACATGAACAACAAGGAGGAGTCCAATCATGGCTCGTTACACAGGTCCAGCTTGGAAACTCTCGCGTCGCTTAGGCATCTCGCTTAGCGAAACGGGTAAAGAATTAGCAAAACGTCCTTACGCACCAGGTCAACACGGAAATGGTCGTAAGAAAATCTCAGAATACGGTCTTCAGCTTCAAGCGAAGCAAGCACTTCGTCACATGTACGGAGTGAACGAGAAGCAATTCCGCCGCATCTTCAACGATGCTGGTAAAATGCCAGGCATCCACGGTGAGAACTTCATGTTCTTGCTCGAATCACGCCTTGACAACCTCGTTTACCGTTTCGGCCTCGCTCGCACACGTCGTGGAGCACGCCAACTCGTCAACCACGGTCACATCACTGTTGATGGATCACGCGTTGACATCGCGTCTTACCGCGTAAAACCAGGTCAAGTCATCGCAGTTCGTGAAAAGTCGAAAAACGTAAAAGCAATCGCTGAAGCACTTGAAGTAGCACCAGCTACAAAAGACTTCGTATCGTTTGACGCTGAGAAACTCGAAGGTACATTCGTACGTCTCCCAGAACGCGCTGAACTTAACGACCAAATCAAAGAGCAACTCATCGTCGAGTACTACTCACGTTAATGCTTTTAATCCCCTTCTTCGCGAAGGGGATTTTTTTATTTCTTCAAAATCTCTTGTCGGATACGCCCCATTTGCGTATCGAGGGCATCCGCCATGAGTGCCGCCTCTATTAATTCTTCCTTAGATGACTCGGGTACGTCATGCTGATATTTATATTGAAGCTTATGTTCCGTCGCCGCCCAAAAATCCATAGCAAGTGTCCGAATCTGAATCTCCGCCGGCACCCAAATGATTCGTTCGGCCAAGTAGACTTTTGTTTTCACGATGAGATGTAAGCTTCGATACCCGCTCGGTTTTGGGTATTTAATGTAATCTTTTATTTCGATGATATCTAAATCATCTCGCGCCTCTAGATGACGCAAAATCTCATATATGTCATCACGGAAGCTCGTGACAATCCGAATGCCCGCCACATCGTGCACATGCTCCCAAAGTGCCGAAACCTCTAAAGGTAAGTCTTTCCGTTTCATCTTACGCACGATAGACGGCAATGTCTTCATCCTCGTCTTCACATGTTCGATCGGTGAATACCCCAGTCTCGTCTGCCAATCCAAGTCGATGATCCCGAGGTCGCTCTCGAGTTCCGTGATCGCCATTTCATAATACCGAAAGTGTTCACGCCATTGATGGAACTGGTCGCCGAAAAATTCTTCTATCTCCATCGTCATTCCTCCTATCTCCCCATTTTAGCAAATCCGAACCGCACGTCATGTATAAAAAAAGTCCATTCCTCAACAAATAAGGAACGGACAGGATGTTTATACGTGACGAATCACAAAGTACTTTTTCTTACCGCGGCGAATGATGGTGAATTCACCGAGCGTGTCTTCGCGAGTGACGACTTTATCAAGTGCTTGTTCGCGTTCACCGTTCAAGTAAATCGCGCCGTTCGTCACGTCTTCACGTGCCTGACGTTTCGATGGTGAGATGTTCGCCTCGACGAGGAGGTCTACAAGGTTGCGTTCACCGTCAAGTTCGAATTGCGGCATGCCTTTAAACGCATCTTCCATATCTTCCGGTTGAAGCGACGTCAAATCTCCGCTAAAGAACGCTTTCGTGATGCGCTCCGCTTGTTCAAGTCCTGCTTCACCGTGGACAAGCTTTGTCATCTCTTCTGCGAGTCGGCGCTGTGCCACGCGCTTTTCAGGCGCTTCTGTCACTTCGGCTGCAAGTGCCTCAATCTCTTCATGCGACATGAACGTGAAGTATTTGATGAACTTGATGACATCTGCATCGTCGACGTTGATCCAGAACTGGTAGAACTCATATGGCGACGTCTTATCCGCATCTAACCAAACTGCACCGCCCGCTGTCTTCCCGAACTTTTGTCCGTCCGACTTTGTGACGAGTGGCACGGTGAGACCGAACGCTTTTTCAGAGTGACCAAAGCGACGAATCAATTCAAGACCTGCCGTGATGTTCCCCCATTGATCACTTCCACCGACTTGAAGACGACATTTCTCTGTCTCGTATAGTTTCAAGAAGTCGTAAGATTGGAGCAACATGTAAGAGAACTCTGTATACGAGATCCCGTTCTCCATACGTGAATCGACAGAGTCTTTCGCAAGCATGTAACTGATTGGGAAATGCTTCCCAATGTCGCGCAGGAAGTCGATGATTGACATCTCTTCCGTCCATTCGTAGTTGTTGCGAATCGTGATCGGGTTCTCCCCTTCAAGTGGAAGGAATCGGCTCAACTGATCCTTGATGCGATCGGAGAAGAGCTTGACCGTATCCAACGTGTTTAGTGAACGTTCATCCGAACGACCAGACGGGTCACCAATCATCCCTGTCGCCCCACCGACGAGCGCGATGACCTGATGGCCGGCCTGCTGGAAACGTTTTAGCGTCAAGATCGGGAGCAAGTGCCCGATGTGAAGCGAGTCCGCTGTCGGATCAAATCCCGTGTATAACGTCGTCGGTTGCTTGAGTTGTTCTTTTAATCCTTCTTCATCTGTCATTTGGTTGACAAGTCCTCGAAACTCTAAATCGTTTAATAGTTCCATTTGTTCCACTCCTTCGATTGACATAAAAAAACGTCCCTTCTCATATGAGAAGGGACGGAGATTCCGCGGTACCACCCTACTTGTCGCAATTTGCGACCGCTTGAGCGAGAGATAACGGTCTCGAACCGGCCCGAAGGCACGCTCTAAAAGTGTAATTCATCGATTGACATTGGCTAGTTCACAGCAACCACTAGCTTTCTGGACAAGAGGCCCGTCGACTACTTCGCTTTCTTCACAGCGTCATTATCTTGTTGACTATGCTATTCATTTTATAAGCATCGATTTCAACTTGTCAACTCTTACAATGAAACTTGCACGAGACTTCGGTTTCGAGGTAAGGTGTAGGTTGAATTGTGCTATAATCGAATATATTACTGTCTAAAATAGTTTTACACCATATTTAAGGAGGCTGTCATGCTGCAGAAGATTCGAGACTTATGGAATAATCCGACGTCATTGAAAGTACGTCGTTATGCCAATGTTATGTATGATGTGTCGTGGAACGTCCTACTCCTGACCATCATTTCTGTTGTACTCATCGGGTTTTTAGGTGCTGGAATTGGTGTCGGATATTTCGCGTCACTCGTCAAAGATATGCCGACCCCGGCTTATAAAACGATGACTGCGCAAATCAATACGTATACATCGACTTCCAATATTTACTTCGGAAGCGGGGAGCGCATCGGGAACTATACGACCGATGAGGTACGAATCCCGATTCCAGTAGAAAAAGTTTCTCCATACGTCGTCGATGCACTACTTGCGACGGAAGATGTCGAATTCTATGAGCACGATGGCGTCGTTCCAAAAGCGACGTTGCGCGCTATTTTACAAGAAGCAACAGGATCTGAAGATCGCACGGGTGGTTCAACGTTGACGCAACAATTGATTAAAAACCAAATGTTGACGAACGAAGTATCTTTCGAACGGAAAGCAAAAGAAATATTACTCGCCCTTCGTCTAGAGAAAGCGATGGACAAAGATGAAATTTTAAACGCCTATCTGAACGTTGTCTCATTCGGACGTAACTCGATGGGACGTAACATTTCAGGGATTGAGGCCGCCGCTCGCGGTGTGTTCAATACTTCGGCAGAGAAATTGACACTTCCACAAGCCGCTTTCCTTGCCGGTATCCCAAAAAACCCATTCTTCTACACACCTTACTATCAAGGTGGCGTCATCAAAGAGGACGTATCGGGTGCGGTTAACCGAATGAAAACGGTATTGAACCGCATGTACGTTGCAGGAAAGATCACGAAAGAAGAATATGATGCCGCTTATAACTACGACATCACGCAAGACTTCATGCAGACTCAGACGAAGCCTCGCGACAAATATCCGTACGTGGTAGACGAAGCAGAACTTCAAGCACGCCAAATCGTAACGGATTATCTATTGGAGCAAGATGGGATTGAAATCAATGAGTTGAGCTCGGAGGAACAGGACTCTGTCCGTTCGACTTATGCGAAGCGTGCTCATAACATGTTGCGTCAAGGTGGGTTCAACATCCGTTTGACATTGGATAAAGAAATTCACGAAGCGATGCAACAACCGGCTAAAAACGCTGGCAACTTCGGACCGAATCAAACGATTAAAGATGAGAACCGCACACTTCCTGAACAAACCTCTTCTGTCATGATTGAGAATAAGACCGGGAAAGTACTCGGATTCGTCGGAGGTCGCTATATCAATGGCAAGACCGACGATTTGAACCGTGCTTTCTGGGCAGAACGTCAAATCGGATCGACTGCAAAACCGATTCTTGTCTATTCAAATGCGATTGAAGCTGGCATGATTACACCTGCCACTCAAATCATTGACGAGGAGTATTTTTATAAGTTCACGGGTCCCGGACAACCGAAGAAACAAGTTCAAAACGAAGGGAAAACGTATCGCGGTGCTGTCACAGTACGCGATGCGCTCAAGCTCTCCTTGAACGTTCCGGCTGTTAAGATTTATGAAGAACGTAACCAAAAACCTGCTGATACGCAGAAATTAGTCGACATGGGGATTCCGGTATCTGAAGGAAACCGTTATGCTTCAGCGATGGCACTCGGTACCGGGGAAGTCAAGCCAATCGATTTGGCCGCCTCTTATGCGATGCTAGCAAATTACGGTGAACACGTGGAACCGTACTTCATCCAAGAAATCGAATATCAAGGTGAAGTCATTTACGAAGCGAAGCCGAAGAAAACGCGTATTTTCACAGAACGTACCTCTTATCTCGTAGTGGACATGCTCCGTGACGTCTACACGTCAGGTACTGCGACATATGCACAATCATTGCTCAGCGTTCCTGGCGATTGGATGGGTAAAACCGGTACAACGAACGATCAACGTGATTCGTACTTGGTCGGGTCGAACCCGAACGTTACACTCGCAGTTTGGTCAGGTTATGATTCACAACGCCTTTCAATGCTAGATGGTTGGGATTATGGACGTTACTATCAACGGACACAGCGCATCTGGTCGCTAACGATGAATCGTGTCTATGCGGATGACCCAGAAGCTCTAGGTGTCAGCGCCCGCTTCTCACAACCTTCAACCGTCACTTCGAAAGACTTCCAAGACTCAGGTTCGTTCTCTGAGAAGAAGAAAGTAGAAGAGAAAGAAAAAGAAGAGGAAGAGAAGAAGAAAGAAGAAGAGGCCAAGAAAGAGGCCGAAGAAGCAAAGAAAGAAGCTGAGGAGAAGAAACAAGAGGCTGCTGCCGATGCTGCCGCTAAGAAAAAAGCTGAAGAAGAAGCTAAACAAAAAGCAGACGCCGAGGCAAAGAAAAAAGCTGAGGAAGAAGCGAAGAAGAAAGCTGAAGAAGATGCTGAAGAAGCCGAACAACAGGCTGAAGAAGAGGCTGATGCTGATGCTAACGGTGAATAAACAAAGGGTCGACACACGATGTGTCGACCCTTTGTTTATCTTAATCTTCCATCGTCGAGAGGTCACCTGTTTCAAGATTCAATTCCCAAGCCTTCAAGACACGACGCATGATCTTCCCGCTTCGTGTTTTCGGCAACTTGTCCTTGAATTCGATCTCACGTGGTGCTGCATGCGCAGCCAATCCTTCTTTGACGAATTGCTGGATTTCTTGTTTTAACTCATCAGACGGTTCATAACCTTTACGTAGCGCAATGAACGCTTTGATGATTTCACCTCGGACCGGGTCCGGTTTTCCGATGACACCCGCTTCAGCCACAGCCGGATGTTCCACGAGTCGACTTTCCACTTCAAACGGTCCGACCCGTTCTCCTGCTGTCATGATGACGTCGTCGACCCGACCTTGGAACCAGAAATAGCCGTCTTCGTCCATATAAGCAGAATCACCTGACACATACCAATCTCCCCAGAAGTAACTCTCATACTTCGCATCGTTCTTCCAAATCTTCCGCATCATCGACGGCCAAGGCGTCTTGAGTGCCAAGTTCCCCATTCGGTGTGGTGGAAGTGGTTGACCCCGGTCATCCAAAATAGCCGCTTCGCAACCTGGGATCGGTTTCCCCATTGAGCCCGGTTTGATGTCCATCGTCGGATAGTTACAAATCATCATCGCACCGGTCTCTGTCATCCACCACGTATCATGGATTCGAAGATCAAATGCTTCGTGTCCCCAACGAATGACTTCTGGATTTAGCGGCTCACCGACGGATAAAATATGACGAAGTGAAGACAAATCATACTTCTCAAACGCTTCGTCGCCAGCGCCCATGAGCATGCGGAACGCCGTCGGGGCACTATACCAAACTGTCACGCCAAACCGTTCAATGACCGAATACCAAAATTCAGGATTGAAGCGTCCACCAACGATGACGTTTGTCGCACCATTTAAGAAAGGCGCAAAAATACCGTAGCTCGTCCCCGTCACCCATCCCGGGTCAGCCGTGCACCAGTAAATATCATCCGGTTGAAGATCGAGTACCCATTTGCCGGTCATCATATGTTGAATCATCGCATTATGGACGTGGAGAACCCCTTTTGGTTTTCCTGTTGAGCCCGATGTATAGTGTAAAATCAGACCGTCTTCACGGTCGACCCACGTCAATTCGAGATCTGTCGTCGCATCGTTCGCCAGTTTATGATAATCGAGCACCTTTTCCGACTCTTCGACATCGTCCCCAACGAGTAGAATGGTCTCTAAATGAGGCAACTGATCGACCGGAATGCGCGGCAACAGTTCTTTCGTCGTCACAATCACTTTCGCTTCCGAGTCGAGCAAACGGTCGTGAACCGCCTGTTCCATGAACGCCTCAAAGAGAGGACCGACGATGGCCCCTCGTTTGATTGCACCGAGCAAAATAAAATAAAGTTCTGGCTGACGTGGCATAAAGATAAAGACGCGGTCGCCTTTCTCCACACCAATCGACTTCAGAACATTACCAGAACGATTACTTTCTTTCTTCATATCCGCATACGTGTACCGCTCTTCTCGATCCCCATCGAAATAAAGCAGTGCCACTTTTGTCGCCAATTCACTTTCCGCATGGCGATCGATGGCTTCATATGCCAAATTGACTTTCCCCGTCAAATTCCATGAAAACAATGCTTCTGCTTGTGTCCATTCAAACGACTGACAAGCCTCTTCATACGACGCTAATTGATGTTCCCCTGTTAACGCTTTCAATTTTTCCATCGCTAAAGATTCGCCTCCCCTGTAAAGATTGGTATAACCACTTTCAGTATAGTGTTAAAATTATGACAAATCAATGAATTTCCAATTTCATCAAAACAGGATGATTCCAGCTTGATGAAAGCGCTATAATAAGAGATGGAAAAGGTGGTGACCCTATGGAAAAACAATATCATTCAAAAGTGTGGCAGACCTCACAAGGTGACGTCACGATTGATGGTCCGGTGGCGCCTGACGTGTTACGGACGTATCGTCTTGATGAAGGATTGACAGCTTTTCGTGAACCGGAAGATCAGCACGAAGCACTCGTCGATATTGCTGGGTTAAAAGAAGGAAGAATCATCGTCGCCAGGCAAGACGATCTCGTGATTGGATACGTGACTTTCCTCTATCCTGACCCGTATGAGCGTTGGAGTGAAGGAAACGACCCATACATCCTTGAACTCGGGGCAATCGAGGTGAGTCCTCGCTTCCGTGGTCAACGAATCGGGAAACAATTACTCGAAGTATCGATGATGGACCCACATATGGATGACTTTTTGATTTTGACGACCGAATATTATTGGCACTGGGATTTGAAAGGTAGTGGACTCTCGATTTGGGATTATCGAAAAGTCATGGAGAAGATGATGAATCACGGTGGACTTGTTTTCTTCCCGACAGACGATCCTGAGATTGCCTCCCATCCTGCCAACTGTTTGATGGCTCGTATCGGAAAAAATGTACGACAAGAATCAATCGACCATTTTGATTCACTTCGTCTTCGCCGACGATTTATGTACGACTAAGGAGGGATTTCATGTTAATCGAACAGATGATGAATCGACATGTCGTGACGATTCAACCGACCAATACGATTGCCCATGCCGCAAAATTAATGCGTGAACATCGTGTCCGACATTTGATTGTGACAAATCCCGCTCGACAAGTCGTCGGGATTGTCGGCCAATTCGAGATGAGTGGTGCGACGAGCGTCTTTCATCCCGAAAGTGAAAACGCAGACTTTCAAAACCCTGTATCGAGCATCATGCGATCCGAGGTACCGACAGCGCATCCATTCGATTTCTTTGAAGATGCAGCTGCCTTGTTTTACGAAAACCGGCTAACCTGTCTCCCCATCGTCGAACAAGGGAAACTCGTCGGTGTATTGACAGAGACCGATTTATTACGTTACTTCGTCCAATTGACCGGCGCACTCGAACCAAGTTCGCAAATCGAGATCCTTGTCGAAAATACGACCGGTACACTTGAAAAAGTGACCCGACTCCTCGCCAAAACAAACGTCAATATCATCAACGTCTTCGTTCATCCGACGAGCGATCCGTATAAACGTATCATCTCTTTCCGCGTCCAGACGATGAACCCGCTCCGAATCATCGAACGGTTGAAACGTGAAGGCTATGATGTCCTCGGTCCGGAGATGTCGCGATGAGACCGATTTACATATTTGGCGAAGACGAGACGTCTTATCGCTTTCATGAGGATCACCCGTTCAATCCGTTACGACTGGAATTAACGACATCGCTATTGATTGCAGCCGGAAAACTGTCCAAATCGGAATGTGTATCTCCGCCACTCGCTTCGGTTGAAGCGTTAGCGCTCGTTCATGACTTTGACTACATCGAAGCCGTACAAGCTGCGGGGGCAGGAGAACTTTCCACGCTGAAAGCGAATAAGTTTGGTCTCGGTACGGAAGACACCCCTATCTTTCCGACGATACACGAGGGAGCCGCACGGCTTGTCGGTGGGACGATTCATGCGCTCGATCTAGTTGCGAGCGGCAAAGCAGAGCGCGCCTTCCATGTTGGGGGCGGTCTACATCATGGAATGCGGCGCAAAGCATCAGGATTTTGCGTCTATAACGATGCGGCCGTCGCCATCGCACATGTGAGAAAACAATACGGGTCGCGCGTTCTCTATGTAGATACGGATGCGCATCATGGGGACGGGGTCCAATGGCTCTTCTATGACGATGATGATGTGATGACTTTATCCATACACGAGACAGGTCGCTATCTCTTCCCGGGTACCGGAATGGTGACAGAACGAGGTAATGGGAAAGGATACGGCTACAGTTGGAACGTACCGGTCGATGCGTTCACCCAAGATGACTCATTTTTGACTTGCTATGAGACCGTTTTACGTGAAGCGTGCGAATGGTTCAAACCTGATATCATCCTGACTCAGAATGGTGCGGATGCCCATGTCTTTGATCCACTCACCCATCTCGCATCAACGATACGGACGTTCGAACAAATCCCGCAGATTGCCTCACGCCTGGCCGATGAATATACAGACGGCCGTCTCGTCGCACTTGGTGGCGGCGGCTATGACTGGTATCGAGCCGTTCCTCGCGCCTGGGCACAAGTGTGGGCCGGTCTGACGAGAGAGACACCCTATGCCGGAGATATCCCGACCGAGTGGATTGAGCAATGGTCCGATGTCGCTGGTCAACCGTTACCCACTCGGTGGGACGACTCTCTTTACGCGTTTGATCATATCCCGCGGCGTCAACAAATTGAAGAAAAGAATTGGGAAGTCACGAAGCGTGCCTTTTGGCCGTTCATCTCGAATGATCGAAAATCGATTTATTTATAAATAAAGCTGCCCGTTCATCTCAAAAATGGATGAACGGGCAGCTTTTCTTTTAGTCCTGACGAAGCGAGTCACGGCGTTCGATTCGGTGAGGAAGCACGACGTTTTTCTCTTCGATTTCTTCCGCGTTCAAAATCTTAGTCAAGAGACGCATCGCGACGGCTCCGATATCGTACATCGGTTGAACGACCGTCGTCAACTTCGGACGAATCATCGTCGCGAGACGCGTGTTATCGTGACCGACGACTTCAAAGTCGTTTGGAACCGAGTAACCTGCATCTTGGATCGCGTGGATGACACCGAGTGCCATCTCATCCGTCCCCGCAAAGATGGCTTTCGGGCAATCATCTCGCTGCAACATTTTTTGCATCGCCTCGAGACCAGACGCATACGTATAATTTCCAAGAATCATATCGTTATCATGGAATGGAAGACCTGCATCTTCAAGCGCGCGACGGTATCCAGCGAATTTCTTCTCGCCATTGATTTGTTGTTCGAGCGGTCCAGTGATAAATCCAACACGATCATGTCCGTGGTTGATCAACATCTGAGTCGCGTCATATGCGGCTTGTTCATAATCGATGTTGACGGCAGGGAGATCATATCCTTGGTTCAACGTCGCTGCGAGAACGATTGGAACCGGTGATTTTTTGAACTCTTCGACGAGGTCTTCATGCAAACGTCCACCCATGAAGATGATGCCGTCCACTTGCTTCCCTAACAACGTATTGAGTAAATGCACTTCCTTGTCACGACTCGAATCCGAGTTACCAAGGATGATGTTGTATTTGTACATCGTCGCCACGTCTTCAATGCCTCGTGCCAAATCAGCAAAGAAGATGTTCGAGATATCCGGTACGATGACACCGACCGTTGTCGTTTTTTTACTCGCAAGTCCACGCGCGACGGCGTTCGGACGATAACCAAGACGGTCAATCGCATCCTGTACTTTCTTGCGTGTTGTCGGTTTGACGTTCGGGTTTCCGTTGACGACACGAGAAACGGTTGCCATTGACACCCCGGCTTCTCGTGCGACATCGTAAATCGTTACGTTGTTACTATTCATAAACTACTCCTCCTACAAGTCCTGATTTTCAAAAAGTTTTCATAAAACATCTTAAAAAAGGAAGACAGGTATCTGTCATCCATTTACCCTGTCTTCATGCGATATAAAACGTTTCCATTTGGAAAGCTTACTTTTTCACCAAATCAAGTCGGGGAAACTGGACGGTGAGTCCTTCCACAAATTGATCGAATTGATCGAAGTCCAATTGTTGTTGCGCATCCGATAATGCAATGGCAGGATTCGGGTGCACTTCTACCATCACACCGTCAGCTCCGATGGCAAGGGCCGCTTTTGCAGCCGGTAACAACAAGTCACGACGACCCGTCGAATGCGTGACGTCTACCATGACAGGTAGATGCGTCTCTTGCTTCAAAATCGGCACAGCCGTGATGTCCAACGTATTACGTGTTGCTCGTTCATACGTTCGAATTCCCCGCTCGCATAAGATGACTTGGCTGTTCCCGCTCGCCATAATGTACTCTGCCGCATAAATGAACTCTTCGATTGTAGCGGATAATCCGCGCTTCAACAAGACCGGTTTGTCTGTCTTCCCGACTTCTTTTAACAAATCGAAGTTCTGCATGTTGCGAGCCCCGACCTGAATGATATCGACATATGGTAACGCCGATTCCACTGCGCCGGGAGTCATGATTTCCGTGATGACTCGTAGGTCGTGTCGGTCAGCTGCTGTCTTCAACAGCTTCAATCCTTCAAAGCCTAAGCCTTGGAAATCGTAAGGAGACGTACGCGGTTTATAAGCACCACCTCGCATCACTTTAACTCCCGATAATGCAAGTTTTTCTGCGACCGCATTCACTTGTTCAAACGATTCAACGGCACACGGTCCCGCAATCAATTGTGGACGCCCGTTTCCGATCGTCACGTCCTTCACGTGGACCAACGTGTCTTCCGGTTGACGCTTCCGCGAAACGAGAAGCGTTTTATCACGGTCTTCCCCTTGTAATTCAGCAGACGCTTTAAAGACTTCTTTAAAGATATGTTGAAGACGTGACGTTTCAAACGGTCCTTGATTTGAAGCGGCGATAAAATCGAGCATCTCGCGCTCGCGGACGGGATCATAACGTTCGACGCCTTGAAGACGTTTGATTTTTCCAATTTCGACGGCAAGTGTACCACGCCGACTTAGCAAGTCGAGCATTTCATGGTTCAATTCATCCATTTCTCGACGTAATCGATTCAATTGATCTTGTGGACTCATAGTTTCCCTCACATTCTTAAGCCGTTCTTTCCAGATTCCTAATTATATCGAACTTTGTGCGCTTTGTCATAAGGAAACCTTCTACGTCACAAAATCACCAAAAAAGGACCGAATGCATTCGGCCCTTACATGTCATTCATTTTTTTTAAGGTCCTTCTTCAAATCATTGAGTTCTTCTTTCGATTCCTCATCAAGCAACTCATTGACAGGTGCTTCGAGCGAATCGTTTGATTCAGAATCCGATGCGTTCGATGGATTTGCCTCTTCTTCAGCCGCACGGTCCATCTGTTCTTTCACTTCCGATTCCGCTTCCGCGACGAGCTGATCCGCTTTCTCCATCGCCTCTTCAATCGAGAGTTCGTCCTCATCGATCTGTTGCTTTAATTCTGCTGCCTCACGCGCCTTATCTTTTACGATATTGAGGACAGGTGCCGCCTTATCGCTCGCCACTTTAATCCATTCCCCAACGACCGGTTCTGCTTTCTCACGCATTTCTTTCGATTTGACAGTCAGACGTTCTCGCGATGTTGACGTCTTCTCGTCAAGGTACGTTCGAACTTCACGTCCGTTTTTCGGTGATGTTAAGAGGGCAACCGCTGCTCCGACAATCCCTCCGAGGATGACACCCGTCAAAAATCCGCTACTTGATTGATTCTGTTCTGTTAATTGCTTTTGGTCTGTCATGTGTGAGTTCCTCCCCGAAATTTAGTTATTTGATTGTATCGTCCGTTTGAATCAAATCAGGTGATACAGGTGTTTCTGCTTTCTTTTCACGTCGTGTACGGCGACGTGGACGTTCTTTTGAAGCAGATGCTTCCGGCTTGTTCTTCTTGAACAATTCGACCGCAACCGATCCCCATCGGACGGCTTGCGCAATCTGTTCTTTGTTTTCGTCTGCTGCCGAGTGGACAGATGTCGAGACGGTACGAACAGACTCGGTCACCTCGTTCAATGATGTCCCTAACTCATCAAGCGCATGAGCGACGGGTGCGAGCAATTCTGTTTTTTCTTCGACGTTGTCCACGAGACGGTTCGTCTTATGTAAGAGCGCCGTCACTTCCATTGTGATTCCATCGAGCTGGCGTTCTAAATTTTCGGTCGTGTTGGCGACGCTTCCGAGTGTACGGTTTACATTCGACAATACACGCGCCAAGAAGATGACGAGTACGACAAACGCGAGCGCCGCAATCAGGCCAGCGATGCCTCCTAATGTGATCTCCATTCAATCCATTCCTCCTATTCAATCGTTTCTTGTTTCATTATAGCACCATTATGACTGAAAAGATTTGCTACAACCGTTTTCGCCATTGGGTCTGATTATTCCTTTACCCGTTTTTATGTTTTCGATTACACTAAAATAGAAATTCATAAAAATAATTAGGGGTGATCGTGTGAGAGATCCAAGAATTACACAGTTAGCAGACGGTTTAATCAATTATTCCGTCAAGCTACAACCGGGGGAAAAGGTACTGATTGAGAACTTTGGCGTCGAGGAGTCGCTCGTTGAGGCACTCGTCGAAAAAGCATATGAGGCAGGCGGACACCCATTCGTCTTGTTGAAAGAGAGCCGTATCTTACGTAAGTTATATACGGGCGCAAGCCGAGAGCAACTCGAACTCATGGCCGACATCGAGCGTAAACAGATGCAGGCAATGGATGCCTATATCGGCTTACGTGCTGGTGATAACATCAACGAACTCTCTGACGTGCCGAGTGAGCAACAAAAACTCGTCGGTGCCACTCTTGGGAAAATGCATACCGAAGACCGGGTCAAAGGAACTAAATGGGTCGTCCTTCGTTATCCATCTCCATCGATGGCGCAACTTGCTGGAAAATCGACAGAAGCGTTCGAAGACTTCTACTTCAATGTATGTACGCTCGATTACGGAAAGATGGACCGCGCAATGGACGGATTGGTCGAATTGATGAACAAGACGGACCGTGTCACGTTGAAAGGACCAGGAACGGACCTCTCGTTCTCCATAAAAGATATTCCGGCAATCAAGTGCTCGGGTCAAATGAACATTCCAGATGGTGAAGTGTTCACAGCACCGGTAAAAGACTCGGTCAATGGCGTGATCACGTACAATACGCCATCTCCATACCAAGGATTCACATTCGAGAATGTGAAGTTGACGTTCAAAGACGGGAAGATTGTAGATGCGACGGCTAATGATACAGAACGAATCAATGAAGTGTTCAACACAGATGAAGGAGCCCGTTACGTCGGTGAGTTCGCAATCGGTGTGAACCCATACATTCAACATCCGATGAAAGATATCCTCTTCGATGAGAAAATTGACGGCAGCTTCCACTTCACGCCAGGTCAAGCGTATGATGAAGCCTATAACGGCAACAACTCATCTGTCCATTGGGATCTTGTCAACATCCAGCGCCCGGATTACGGTGGCGGCGAAATTTGGTTCGACGATGTACTCATCCGAAAAGACGGACGTTTCGTCATCGATGCCTTGCTTCCGCTTAATCCAGAAAACTTGAAATAACATAAAAATGGTGCGCCTGACAAAGGCGCACCATTTTTATGTTTATAATTTTGTTTTCTTCCCGAGGGCTGCAGACATCATCCAAATTTCTTTTTCGAGTCGTTCGATATGAGAGACGAATGTATCTTCAATCGCCTCATCGCCATCCTCAAATTTCTCCATCGCATCTTGCATCTCTTGACGGATTTGTTTGAAGTCACTGATGATGTCTTTAATCATCTGATCTGTCTCGGCATGACGATCGCCTTCTTTTAACGTCGAATGTTCAAGATACTCTTTCATCGTCGCAAACGGTTCGCCGTCATTCATTAGTAGGCGTTCTGCCACGTCATCATAAAGTTCTGCCACTAGATTATAGAGCTCTTCTAGTTTTTCATGGTACGTGAAGAAGTGCGGTCCACTGATATACCAGTGATAATTATGAAGTTTCACAAACAGTAATCCATAGTTCGCTACTTCTTTGTTCAATGTGTTGAGCGCAACTTGACTAGCCATTCCTAACATCTCCTTTGTCATATTCATCGATACTACTATTACCGAGATTTTGGATGGCTAAACATTAAAAAGAGAGACTTTCGTCTCCCTTCACACTTATGCTTCAAGTTTTACAACTTCTTCATATTCGCGCTGATACGTTTGAATATCACCGGCACCCATGAATAAGAGCACGGCATCGGCATGGTTGCGTAACACGCCTGTACCACCACGTTTTAAAATATGCGCGCCTTCGATTCGTGATTGGAGGTCTTCGATCGTGACCGTTCCTTCCTGCTCACGTGCTGAACCGAAAATATCACATAAATAGACAGTGTCTGCTTCGGCCAATGCCGTCGCAAAATCATCCATGAATGATTTCAAGCGTGTATACGTGTGTGGTTGGAAAATCGCAACGACTTCTCGATTGCCATACTTTTTCCGAGCCGCTTCGACCGTTGCACTGATTTCCCGCGGATGATGCGCGTAGTCATCGACAAGCACTTGGTCGTTTAACGTCGATTCACTGAATCGGCGTTTTACACCATTGAACGTCTCAAGACGTTCTTTCACCAATTCTTTCGGCAAGTTCTCGTAGTCGCATGTCGCAATGACAGCGAGCGCGTTCAACACGCTGTGGTCTCCATATCCAGGAATTCGGAACGTTCCGTAGAAGTCATCACGCAAAAAGACATCAAATGTCGTTCCATTTTCTGTCGATGTGACCTGTTCAGCACGGAAATCATTGTGCGCCCCGAAACCATAATAGACGAGCGGCACGTTGGCTTGAATCTGTTGAAGATTTTCGTCATCGCCACAAGCAATGATTCCTTTCTTCACTTGTTTCGCCATTTCTTGGAAAGCGTCAATGACGTCATCAAGTCCAGAGAAATAGTCCGAATGGTCAAAGTCGATATTCGTCATAATCGCGTAGTCTGGACGGTAGTATAAGAAATGACGCTTGTACTCACAAGCTTCGAAGACGAAGTTTTTCGAATCCGCCACTCCTTCTCCCGTGCCATCGCCGATTAAGAACGATGTCGGTTCGATTCCACGCATGACGTGTGCAAGCAATCCCGTCGTTGACGTCTTCCCGTGTGACCCAGTGATGGCGACACTCGTGTAATGGTTCGCGAGTTCACCTAAAAACTCGTAATACTTATAAATCGTCAATCCGAGTTCACGTGCACGCACGATTTCTGGATGATCATCACTGAACGCGTTTCCTTGCACAACGATTTGGTCTTCCGAAATATTTTCAGGATCGAATGGCAAAATTTCAATCCCTTTACGGTTCAATGCTTCTTCTGTAAAAAATGCTTTTTCAACGTCCGATCCACGGACCTCATTGTTCATATCAAATAAAATTTGAGCTAAAGGACTCATGCCCGTTCCTTTAATTCCGACGAAGTGATAACGGTTCATCTGTAAATAGCCCCCCTAATTCATTGCGGCTCGTCAAAATGCGACAAACCTTTGTCATTATAGCAAAACTCACAGAGTCGTGCTATTACAGATTATTGTTTTTTTGCGCAAGTCGTCGGCTGCGGTACATCGCCATGCGATCTTTTGGCGTCATCATCACATTTACAGGCGGTTGATCCGCTTTAAATGATACTTGAACCGCTGATGTCAAATCTGTGGCAGATGGCACTTCTTGCTGTTCAGATGGTGTTTGTAATCTTTCTGCAATCTGCTCAAGCGACGAACCGATTTGTTCCGCCGATTCGTCAATATCTAGGTCAGTATGAGGAGTGGCATCTTGATGAGCCTCTACGACCGTCTCCTTTTTTGAACGGGATAAATCCGTTGATTGCATAAAAACAGATGAAAAGCCATTATCTAGAATCGAAACTTCACCAAGAATCGGTTTTTCTTCCATTTCCATTTCCTCGGAAATCAGCTCGTTGGACTCTTTGCTCCATTCAGGTTCAGAGACGGGTTCAGTAGATGACTCTTGGATTGGCTCTTCCGTCGTAGAATGAGTAGATGCCATCTTTGAATCATACGCATTTCTCGTTTCAGGAGAGTGTTCGACCGGAAGGACAATCTTTGGTTTCGGACGAGCATATCCATAAATCGGCGACGGGACGTCTGACGGAATAAATTCCTCGGTTACCTCTACCTTTGGCGGAGGGGAACCTTTTTGTCCTTCTTTCGACAGTTCTCGTTTGATTCGCTCTGCTTGTTGCTTCAGTGAACGTTCATATGCATCCATACTTGATTCCTCGCTTTTTCACTCAATCCATATTTAACAAAAAATCGGTCGAATTTAGCGACCGATTTTAAATGCTGTACCTACTTCATATTCGTCATCTAATACTAAAATCCCTTTTTCTTGCGGGGCGTTCGGAAGGTTTAATTCACGGGCAGAACAAATCATCCCGTGTGAACTTTCACCACGGAGTGCAGACGGACGGATAATCAAACCAGTCGGCATCACCGCACCCGGTTTTGCGACAACGACTTTTTGCCCTGTTGCCACATTCGGTGCGCCACATACTATTTGAACAGTCCCTTGGTCGATTTGAACTTGACAGATTGACAGTTTGTCAGCGTCCGGGTGTTTTACTGCGCTTTCAACATACCCGACGACAAACTTCGGCGTCACGTCAACCCATGAAAAGTCCTCTTCAATCCCGTTATCATTTAAGATAGATTGCAACTGTTCCACTAATTCGACTGTCAACTCAACAGGACCATTCCATCCTGTCACATCAACATGTTGACTTGCTTGAAACAGGTTGTACCCGTTCACTTTTCCGTCTGCCGACTTGACGATTGCCACGTCTCCCGTCCGCTCGACAGATTGATGATGTCGTTCTCCTTCTTTTAACAACACCATGAGTACATCACCGATTCCTTCTCGGTTATAAAACACATTCATTTGCATACGTTCCTACGTCCCTTCTTTCAAACTCATCTCACTTATTTTATCAGATTATGTGTTCGATGGCGGGGTCTTTTTTCCGACAATGAAAATCGGTTCAAGTTCCCCCGCCACATAGTGAAAGGCGAGTGCAGTGACGGGAATTCGACCATTTGTGAAGAAATCAAACATCAGTTGCTGCATCGCATCATATCCTTGGTCATTTCGAATGTCCGCAACGATCATCACATCCTGATGCGGGACACCGACGAGCATATCCCCTTCAATCCGTCGTTCCATCAGCCGAAGAAACTCGTCATTTAACACACGAGATGCCTCGTAGCCATCACGAGTTGATAAGAAGTAGAATGGGTTTCCAGCCACTTCGTCTTGTTTCATCTCGGTCGGTAGTTTTTTCACATTCTCACGGGCGATTCGCTCGATGCGGTCGAGCGTCATTTCATCCGAAAGGTGGCGTTCTTCAATCAACCGATATCCGTTTCCACGGTCCAGCGCATAAAAAATCGCGGTCTCGGCCGTGTGCGGGGTGAATGCAAGTGCTTCTCCATTTTTTGTCGTCTTCGAGAAAGAGTTCGAACGAATGACCGGATAGATGGCATCTTCATTTCCGGTGAGGGAGATTTGATCATCCGCCTTCATCGCTGATTCGATATACTCGATGACTTCATCGACGGCAACCGTACCGCGTGTCTTAGCCTTTGCCACAATCGGCGCAAGGCGGATATTGACCCCAAAACGGTCAGATTTCCGCTCGACGCGCAGTACCTCATTCTCACGGTCGTAAGAAGTACGGTATTCTTCATTAAAATGCGATTCTAGATAACGTCTTAACTCATTCCGTTCCATAAAGGCTCACCCTAATCCGTTCAAGAAAGCTTCAACCTGTTCCGGCGTCTTCCGTTCACGACCGACGTAGCGATCAACCTCATTGCCATTTTCAAACGCAACAAAGCTTGGGATGCCAAAAATATCAAGTTCTTGCGCAAGTTCCATGAACTCGTCACGATCGACGTAATAGAACGTCCATGCTTCAAATTTCTTCTCGATTTCCGGCATGAATGGGTCAAGGAATCGGCAATCTCCACACCATGTCGCCGAAAACATAAGGACACTTTTCGCTTCTTTTGCTTCGATATATTCTGCCATTGTTGATAGTCGTTTCATGATTATCACTCCTGTTCGTTTTTTCCTCACTTATAATAGCATAAGTCAAGTCACACATTCTGCTCTGCTGTTTGTTATAATCAAAGCCGAAACTAGTTGAAACAGGTGAAGCTGAATGAAATTAACACGCGAAACGTTAAACCCTGAAATGAAGCACCCTCTTGAACAGATGGTCGGTGTATTTGGAATGCTTGCCATTTTGCGATACGGCTACTTGTTTATTGACACTGATAAAACGAGACTAGAGATCTTGATTTGGCTCGTTGTCGGTTTCGCCGTCATTTATGTGCTCGAAAAATATCTCAAGAAATTGGCACGTCACTTGCCCATCGTTCGAAAGCGTTTCTTGATCCCCATTTACGTGATTGTGCTCATGTTATTCTTAATCAGTTTCCGAGTCCCTCGTGAGACGGTTGAGTCC
The DNA here is from genome assembly GCF_002009685.1 of Exiguobacterium sp. HVEsp1. Taxonomy (GTDB): domain Bacteria; phylum Bacillota; class Bacilli; order Exiguobacteriales; family Exiguobacteriaceae; genus Exiguobacterium; species Exiguobacterium profundum. Next base: position 1,946,324 of record NZ_KV917367.1, read on the forward strand.
GTGAAAATGTGGTTCGGAATTGGATGAAAAAGAGCAACGTTCCTCGAAACGTTGCTCTTCATTAATAATCAATTTTTAAATCATTCGGTTGAATCCGACCGGTTCTTCGCAAGACTACGTATACCGCGTAACTCAATAAGGCTGGTCCAATTATGAGGAAACCAAAGACGACGAGAAAGGTATACCAGCTAAAGCCCATCGTTTCAAGCATGACAATCGGGCCGACGAGCCCACTTGTTCCCATGCCTGCCCCCGCAGCGACACTTTCCAGTTCAAACAACAGAATCGCGATTGGAGCCAATACAGCCCCGGCCATTGTTGGCGGAAGAAGAATCCAAGGGTTTTTCACAATGTTCCCGACTTGAAGCATCGAGGTGCCGATTCCTTGAGCAATCGCCCCACCGACCCCATTATCACGATAACTCGTGATGGCAAACCCAATCATCTGAGCCGCGCAACCGACAGTCGCTGCTCCAGCAGCAATTCCGTTCAAACCGAGCATCAATGCGATGGCAGCACTTGAAATCGGTGCCGTTAACGCAAGTCCCATCAATGTCGCGACGACCACTCCCATGAACAACGGCTGTTGCTCCGTGCCCCATTCAATCCAACCACCGAGTTGCGTCATAAATAAGCCGACATACTTGCCGATATACGTCGCAGTGAGGTAGCCTACGGCAATCGTTGTGAACGGCGTCACTAAAATATCTAGTTTCGTCGATTTAGAGACAAGTTTTGAGACTTCGACCGCAAGAATCGTCGCAACGTAACTTCCTGCCGGTCCGAACTCATATCCAAACGCCCCGATAACGAGCGCGGAAAACAAAATGAGCGGCGGCGCCTCTAACGCATAGGCGATGGCAATCCCGATTGCCGGTCCGGTCAAACTCATGGCGACATCCCCGATTTGAATCAACGTGGCACTCATCCCTGTGAATGTCGTTCCTTCGAGCTGACCTCCGATCGTTTTTATGATCAGACCGATGATTAACGTACTAAACAAACCAAGTGCCATATAACTTAGCGCCGTCACAAAATAAAGCGACGGGCTCAATGAGATTCCTTTTTTCTTGAACATAACATATCCTCCTTACACTTATACAGGTGTCTTGTCATGAGTAACATACATGTATAAACACCTTTATCAGTATAAGACGTTTTCATGAAATAGCAAGAACATCCATAAAAAACCGTCCACTCATCTTTCGAGTGAACGGAATGTTTGATTTACAGAGACGGACGTAGCGTTTCAAGTGTCGAACGATCAAGCCGCTTGACCAACGCTTTGAGCAACGCTTTCGCTGCATCGTAGTCATCCGTATGAAGAATCGAGGCGTGTGTATGGATATAACGAGATGCGACGCCAATGACGGCTGTCGGTACCCCTTCTCCGCTCATGTGAACGCGCCCCGCATCGGTACCGCCTGGTGAGACGAAATATTGTGTCTTGATGTTTTCGTCTGAAGCCGTATCGAGTAAGAAATCACGCATTTCAGGAGACATGACCATGACGCGATCTAAAATTCGGATCAATGCTCCCTCACCGAGCTGACCGAACTCCGTTTTACTTCCTGAAGCATCATTGGCCGGTGAAGCATCGAGTACGAGTGCCACATCTGGCTGAATCAATTCAGATGCTGTCTGCGCTCCACGTAATCCGACTTCTTCTTGTACGGTAGCACCCGAGAACAAGATGTTTGGATGATCCGCTTTTGTCGTTTCCTCCAACAATTCGATTGCAAGACCGACGCCATAACGATTGTCCCAAGCTTTGGCCATAATCTTTTTCGGGTGATGAAGTGGGGTAAATGCGCTCGATGGAACAGCAGGGACCCCCGGACGTACACCCCATGACTCTGCTTCTTCTTTCGAATCTGCTCCGATATCGATAAACATCTGCTTGATGTCCATCGGTTTACTCATTGCATCTGGACCTAACAAATGAGGCGGTGTCGAAGCGACGACACCGGGAATTTTACCGTTCGACGTGATGATGTCGAAACGTTGCGCCATGAGCACTTGGCTCCACCAGCCACCGAGTGGTTGTATGTAAAGCATGCCGTTCTCGGTAATCCGTGTCACCATAAAAGCGACCTCATCCATATGTCCGGCTACCATGACTTTCGGTCCCGACTCGTCTCCGACACGTTTTCCAAAAATTGATCCGATGCCATCCGTGACAATTTCATCTGAATGGGGTTCAATTCGTCCACGTACAAATTGACGAACTTCAGACTCGAACCCAGGAGCTCCCGGGAGTTCTGTTAGCGTCTTAAATAAATCTCTCGTCTTCTGATCCATCTTTCATCATCCTTTCCTAACCGTTCTTGTCTCATTATATACAAAAGTTTTGACAGGATGCGAATGCTTTTCATTCCATTCGGGTACAGGTTTTGGTACGATGTACATGATAGCCATAGTTCAAGGGGAGGTAGTCATATGAAAAAAAGGTATTGGTTTATTGGAATCGGGGTTGCCGTCATTGCCGCACTTATGACGAAAAAAGCTTTAGATGAACGTAGCTTATCTGCAGAAAACGCCTTAGAGTACACGAAGCGTGCTTTCTCAGCAAAAGGTCATGTCCAAGGGGCATGGATTTCTGCATCACCGGAGATTTACACATACGACGGTCGTGAATACGACGTCTACAAAGGTGGCATCTCGGTTCTTGAGAACGATGAAGAGAAAACATATGAGTTTACAGTCGACTCTGAGACTGGCGCATTACTCGAATATGCATGACACGAAACCGACGAATGATTCGTCGGTTTTTTTGTTTAGTTCCCTCGAAAGAGTGGAAAATTGAAATTGGTAGTTTTCAATTTAATAAAGGAGTGATCTCGCGTGAAGAAGCTAATCGGTGAAGCAAGTGAACTCGTATCGCAAATGGTTGAAGGGATGGTCCATGCCCATCCTGAAATGTATGGTCGCGTCGACGGTGTGAATGTCATCTGTCGGGCTGACGGAGCGAAGTCTGGAAAAGTCGGTCTCGTATCTGGAGGCGGTAGTGGTCACGAGCCGGCCCACGCTGGATATGTCGGGGACGGTATGCTCGATGCGGCAGTATGTGGGGAAGTGTTCACCTCTCCTACTCCGGACATGGTACTTGAAGGAATCAAAGCAGCTGACGGCGGAAACGGCGTTCTTTTGATTGTGAAAAACTATTCCGGCGACGTGATGAACTTTGAGCTCGCCGCAGAACTGGCCGAAGGTGATGGCATCAAAGTCGACCACGTCGTCGTCGCCGATGATGTCGCCATTTCGAACAAAGAAGATCGACGCGGGGTTGCCGGAACGGTCTTTGTTCACAAAATTGCCGGAGCCGCTGCAGCTAGTGGCAAATCACTTGAAGAAGTCAAATCCATCGCCGAAAAAGTAGCTTCACACGTTCGCTCCATAGGGATGGCCGTGGAACCTTGTTACATGCCTGTCAGTGGTAAACCAGGTTTCGACTTGAACGAGGAAGAGATGGAAATCGGCATCGGGATTCACGGGGAACGTGGTGTCGAGCGGAAACCGACGAGTGATGTCGACCAAATCGTCGACGACCTCCTCAGTCACTTGAAAAAAGAAGTCGAGCCAGGAGAAGTTGCCGTCATGGTGAACGGAATGGGTGGAACGCCGTTGTCTGAGTTATATGTGACCTATCACTTCGTTGCCGAAAAACTGGAAGCTGCTGGGTATACCCTTAAACGGAAGTATGTCGGCAACTACATGACTTCACTCGAGATGCATGGGTTCTCCATCACGTTGCTCCCTCTCGATGATGAGATGACGACGTATCTCGACGCTCCTTCGGCAGCACTTGGATTCAAAATTTAATAAATGAGGTGTTTGGTTTATGTTGACGATTGATCGGATGAAGCAGGCGTTACGTGACGCACAAGTTGGCATCGAAGAACAAAAGGATACGTTGACCGATTTAGACCGGGCCATCGGCGACGGAGACCATGGGATCAACATGTCTCGTGGTTTTGATGCGGTCTCTACTATTCTAGATGAGGATTATGACTCTCTTGGAGCACTTAGTAAAAAGGTCGGGATGACCCTCATGTCGAAAGTCGGAGGCGCGGCCGGACCTTTATACGGTTCAGCTTTCGTGAAGATGGCAACCAAATTCGGGGATGCGACCGAAGCGGACTTTGGCTTACTCAAGGAGGCGCTCCAGGAAGGTTCGAATTCCATCAAAGCACGAGGGAAATCGGAAGTCGGCCAAAAAACGATGGTCGACGTCTGGGACCCGTTCCTCGAGCAAGTCCAACAAGGGGAAGATTATAAACAGAAGTTGGACGAGCTTGTCCAAAAAACAGAGGATATGGTGGCCACGAAAGGAAGAGCCTCTTACTTCGGAGAAAACTCTCGCGGAACCGTCGACCCGGGTGCCCTTTCTAGCTCAATCCTTTTGGCCGCGATTATGAAGGAGGTCGATTGACATCGTTGAATTGATCATCGTCTCGCACAGTGCAAAAATTGCGGAAGGAATCCAAGATTTGATGAAGGAAATGGCACCGTCCGTGCCCATTCATCTAGCCGGTGGCCTTGAAGATGGCGCTATCGGAACGGATGTGAATCGCATCTTATCGGCACTCGACCAGGTCGATGGAGAGGCACTTCTCCTCAGTGATATCGGGTCAGCGACGATGAATGCGGAACTCGCCATCGACATGTACGAAGGTGACAAACATGTCGAATTTTTTGACGGTCCCATTGTCGAGAGTGCCTTCATCGCCTCCGTTTCTTCAGGAAATGGGATGTCACTAACTGATATCGTCGAACAGTTAAAACAACAGTAAAAAGTACCCCGTTCTCTTGAACGGGGTACTTTCATGTCTTATCTTGGGTTGTCATTCTTTTCATATACGGCATTCATATATGAACTTGTTGAATAGAAACGTGGTACAACCAAGAACAAAATGAGTGCCGGAATCGCAATCATTAGAAGCAAGACCAATACCGGTAACCAATAGACGATCTGTTGACCGAGCATGTCGATGTTCGCATCTGCAAACTCTGAGGCCCCTTCTACTTCTACGAGGTCCGCTGATGTAAGAATCTTGTTGTCTGTCGCATCAAAGTAATGATACTCGGTTTTACGTGTGATGAAGATCCCATCACGAATCGTATCGAGCTCTACGACAGCAGCGATGACTTCGTTGCCGTTTGAATGGCGAAGCGTCTCTTCTTTGATGATTTCAGCCGTTCCTTCTTTATAGTCGTAATGCGTTGCTTTCAAATCCTCTTCGAGAGCGTCTAAGAACGCTTCGTTCGCTGAGGTATTCATTGGTGCGATTGTTAGAATGAAGATTACTGCAAGCAGGCTTGCCCATGCTTTTTTCAACATCCCCATGTTCCCCCTTCTCTTATTCCAGTTTAGCGTCATTCCTATTGTACCAAGAAGAAAGAAAAAAGTGTGAAGAAAATACTATTAAAATAAGAAAAAAGCGTGTCAATTTTTCGGACGGAAGACGGCTTCCATTCGGTAAATCGGCTGACCGAGCGCACTGAAGCGCTCTTCATACTCTGTTCGAATATTATCTTCTGGTTCATTGACATGTAAATCTAGTGAAATTTCTGTGAAGAACATCCCGTATTGACTCATGCTCTGAAGCGAATATTCAAACAATCCACGGTTGTCCGTCTTGAAATGAATCTCTCCAGCTTTCGGAAGAATCGCCTCATATGTCGCTAAAAACGTCTTATATGTCAAGCGACGTTTCGCATGTCGTGTCTTTGGCCACGGATCGGAGAAGTTTAAGTAGACGCGATCGACTTCTCCCGCTTCGAAATAGTCGACGAGTCGTTTCGCATCGACCGTCAACACTCTCACGTTCGGCATCGGGGTTTCGACTAATTTTTGTACGATAGAGACGGCTACACTCTCAAACAACTCGATCGCAATAAAGTTCACATCCGGGTGTTGTTGCGCCATCCCTAAAATAAATTGTCCTTTTCCTGAGCCGACCTCGATAAAGAGCGGGTGGTCATTCCCGAATTCAGTGCTCCAGTTACCTTTCAACTGTTCAGGATGTTGAATAAATACATGTTCTTGAGCTTCCATATATTCTTTTGCCCAAGGCTTATGTCGTAAACGCATGAAAATCCTACCTTTCGTTCATCAAATGTTCAAGTTTAATGGGAATATGCACGTTACGGACGAGCAGTCCTCTTGCGATTATACACGAAATCATAGTTTAATGAACGTGAATCATCCTTCACAAGGAGGTTAAATACGATGAGTACTTTAGATCAGTTTCTTATTTTTTATGCAGCTCCACTGACGTTTTTCGCTGGTGTCATCGCCACGTTCGTTTGGGCTTACTTTATGAATCCAGATGACATTTAACACATTCAAAAAGGGGTGGCGAACAGCCATCCCTTTTAATTGATTCGTTCGTACGCCTCATCCATCAGCTCGCGTAGTACATGAAATCCTTCAGTTCGCGCCGAGTCATTCTCTTCCCCATAGATTGTCAAAATCGTTTGGGCGATCGCATACCAATGCATTCGATTGTGGAGCTCACTCGAAACACGTACCCCGTAATGCGAGAACCAGCGCTCCCACTCCACTTCATCCATATAGCTATAGACAACCATCGCCAAATCGAACGCGCGGTCTGCAATGATTGCGTCATCCCAATCCGTCAAGTAGAGTAGGCCGCTCTCATCCTCAATCCAATTATTATGGTTTAGGTCAGAATGACAGACGACAAATTCTTGCTCGTCGACTTTTGGCAAATGGTGCTTTAGCCATTGTACGGCTTCTCCGATGATTCGGTCTGTTTCATCTTGTTCATATGCTTCACACTGACGGAGCAACAAGTGCGGCGTCACCGGTGTGTGGTTCAGCTGTTGCAACATGAATAATAGCTCTTTCGAATTATGAATCTTGCCGAGTTGCGCCGCGACATCAGGTCGCTTCATATCTTCTGGTGAAAGTTCGCGGCCTTCGATAAATTGTTGGGCGCTTAACACGTCCCCGTTAAACATTCGCTTTGTCCAAAGAAGCTTTGGTACGATTCCTTCCGCTGACAAGATTGCCAGAAACGGAGAAGAATTTCGTTTGACAAAAATCTTCTGTTGGCGCGTCGTCGCTACATACGCTTCGCCCGTGATACCTCCGGCTGAAGCGACTGTCCACTCTTTCCCGAGCGCACCGACTATATCTGAATACATATTCATCACGCTCAAATCTTACTTGAATTAAAGAGATACAATCAACATCTTAACACGCGAGAATCGTCATTGACAACGACTCGACTTGAATGTGTGCTGGGTTTCGTGCGAGCGGAACGAGACTTGCCGTTTCTCCTTGAACGTAAATGTTCCATTTCGCATCGCTCTCAAATGAAAGCGAGTCGAACGTACCGTTCACATAGACGCGAACCCGTTGCCACGCATCGTAAGAATGACTGGCCGTCAACTCATAGATAATGACGCCAGGCGGCGATGGGAGAAACGTGAAATGGTCAATGACTTCTTGTCTCGAATCATAGCGGAAACATGTATGGAGTCGCCGTAACTTCAAGAGCGTCTTCACATACTCGATGTCTTTGATCCGTGTGTCACGAAGATCCCAATCAAAATGATTGATGTGATCGGGTGAATTATAACTGTTCTCGACACCATGTTTCGTGCGTCCGAACTCTTGACCGGCATGGATAAACGGGATGCCTTGAGATGTGATGACGACCGCATTGGCAAGACGTTGCATGGCAAGACGAGTCGTCTCATCGACTCCTTCACAAGATAACATTAACTTGTCATAGATCGTATAGTTGTCATGGGCTTCCGCATAATTGATGGAGTAAGCCGGACTCGGGAAACGTCCGACCGTCACGTTCGGAATATGCACGGCTCCGGTGAGACACTCTCGAAGTTCCCACTCTCTCCACTCATTGCCAGAGATGAATCCGCGTTCCCTGTCATTAAACGTTGACCCTTTCAATGCATCTCGAATCATATCGTTGAAGTGTCCGATACGAGGCATGCGTGCAGCATTTTGTGACGTCGCCTTCAACGACTGTCCAAGCGGTGTCGCTAAGTCCCACCCTTCTCCATAGACGAGAATGGAGGGATCCACCTTATCGAGCGCGGCCCGTACTTGATTCATCGTTTCGACATCATGAATCCCCATCAAATCGAAGCGGAACCCATCCACTTGATAGGTTGTTGCGAAATACGTCACGAAGTCGACAATCATACGTCGCATCATATAGCGTTCTGAGGCCGTGTCATTCCCGACACCGGTTCCGTTCGCTATCGTCCCGTCGTGCTCGTATCGAAAATAATAGTATGGTACGAGCGCTTCGAGTGGGGATTGTTCTCGAATATAAATATGATTCATCACGACGTCTGTAACGACTCGAAGACCAGCTTGATGCAAGTCAGAGACGAGTGTCGCATATTCGAACACACGACTCATCGGCACATCGGGTCTTGAGGCATAACTTCCTTCAAGCCCGAACCAATGAATCGGGTCGTAGCCCCAGTTGTACGGCATACGCGTCGCCTCATCGACACTTCCAAAATCATGAACAGGAAGCAACTGGACATGGGTCACGCCAAGTTCTTTTAAATAGTCGAGTCCGGCACTATTGCCTTCTTTCGTCCGAACTCCTTTTTCAGACACCCCACCGTACAGCCCTTTCAATTGACTCATCGATGAGGGGTGGCTTGTGAAGTCTCGGATGTGCAACTCATAGATGACGGCATCCGTTGCCTTCCATAAAGGGGGGCGCACGGCTTGTTCGACCTGTTTCTTGACAAATCGCGCCACATCTTGCAATACGCCATACTCACCGTTCAAACTGACGGCTCGCGCATAAGGATCGACGACTTGCCTCGTATCGACCGGTGTTTTCACTTCTAAGCGATAAAACATACCTTGGAACGCTTGTGGTATTTCACCACTCCATTCCCCGCGTGCGCCGCGGTTCATGTGAAATCGCTCAATTTCTCTGTGATTCGTATCATCATGCACTGTAATCCACATGGATAAAGCAACCGGAGACCATACCGTCACTTCCATTCCGTGCGGCGTAAACGATACGCCGAGTGGACCATCATATGAGAAACGCCGTTCGAATTCCTCTGAACGGACGATTTCTCTTGGTACGACAACCGTCGTCTTTTGACCCGGGTGGCAGACGGTGTATAACGTTTCTAAAGAGATTGGTTCCTTTAAACGAAGGATTTGTTCGACCTTTCCGGATTCCGTCACAAACTGTTGCTCGACGAGGTAGTCGACCGGGCGTCCATTCTGTTCGATTTGTACTGGAACGGATTCATATTCGCGCACAATCTCAAGTTGTATGGTCTCAAATGATACGAAAGACGCGCTCTCGATGGTCACATGTGAGGCGGTCTTTTGATCTGGTGTATGATGCATATGCGTCCCTTCCTCTCAATCACTGATCCATGAATTGACGAAACGGCAACTTGGCAGTCACTTCTAATATGGTAGCAACGTCACGAATCTGCTGTGCTTTTACAATCGGTGCACGACCGTTCACTTGTTTCATCCATTCCGTATATTCATTACGACCGATATATTGGGTCGATCGAACACTTGGAACGTTATCAAAATATCCATTTGTCGCAATGACGACTTTTTGTAACACGCCCGCATAATGCGGTAGAACTTGACGAATCAGTTCCTCTGTCCGTGTCAATGCAATCAGCGGGTTCACTACACGGGTATTTTCCCCTTTCAGCGGTTGATGAACCCATGTCTTCTCTTTCGATATGTGATAGATGCTTCGATCGCCTTCAAGCCATTCTACGATATAAAGGTGCGTCGGTCCGACGATGACATGACTCAATTCAACCATCGCACCATTCCATTCGATGACCGGTCGATACAAGAAAAAGTGTCGTTCGTTCCAATCGGTGCGCATCACACGATAAGCAAAGTCACGAATAAACGCCAGATGCGGTAAATCTGTCTCAAGCACCCCTTCACAAGCGAATTGAAGCTTTTGGATATGCCGGCGCTCTCGTAACAACTTTTGATATTGTGATTCAGAGAGCGGCTTCGGCTCCAATTCGATTCGTTCCGTCTTCGCCCAAAACTTCCACCACGGTCGGTCAATTTCGAGCACTTCGACCGGGTTTAAGCGATTGTTTTCATGAAGGCGCTGTAGACGTGCCGTATCGGACTCTACATATTCCAAATAACGATTATATTGATCTAATACATCACGTTCATATTTTGAGATTACGTCAAAAATTTTAACCGGGATTGCCATATATCCTCCTCTGGCCGTCTTAGCGGAAATACGTCTACTGCTCGGTAAGCAGGTGTATGAATCGGCTGTACTTCATATAAAATTAATTCTTCTACTGATTCCGTCGCGTGAAATTCAGGGGGGACGTACGGGACACGCTCCCCTTCGCCCCATTTTTTAGCGAGCGTCACGTGAGGGACAAACGACTTCCGGTCCAATCTTGGAATCACATCAACTAGTTCATGGCGGAGGGTATGCGCCAACCGTTGAAGGGGTTCGGAGTCATCCGGAACAATGGTCAAAACGCGGGGCCGATCCGGTCGCCCAAAATGGTCGATGGCTCGAAACTCCAACGTGAATGGTAATGTTTTCGCACAAATTCTACGCGTGATTTCTTTTACTTCGTCTAATTCATCCCCATCCACGCTTCCTAAAAATTGCACTGTGATATGGAACTCTTCCGGTCGATAGATTCTTCGATACGAATAATAAGGTAAGATGGTTTGCTGTACGTCAACCAATTCAGTCGCTTCAATGGGAATCGCAATAAAGTAATGCGTACTCATCTCATTCATCCTTTCAGATTGCGACGTGACATTCCGATCCAAATCAACGCTCCTAGTGCCGTGACGATGGTATACATCCAAAACACGCCTAAAATATCGTCAAGTTCAATGATTTTACCACTCAGCATATTAAATCCAGCTGTCGCGAGCCCGGACGTCAATGCCATATATACCCCGATGGCCGTCGAGGAAACTTGCCGATCGACGAGCGTCCGAACGAATTGAAGTGCGACGGGAATCAAAAGTCCGACGACGAGACCTTGTGCAATCGCGAGGAGCCACACGACCCAAATCGGTGGTTCTAACGCAAGTACCCCGTTTCGAACTACCGAGATGATAGCGGCCCCGACAAGAACGCTGACGTTTCCATAGCGTTCAACCAATTGGGACGCCACTTTCATAAACGGGATTTCAAATAACACTGCCACGAGGAATAGCGTTCCGACCAACGTCGTCGAGCCACCGCTGTTTGTCACGTAAAGGCCGAAATAATAGTTATTCGCGTAAATCGGTCCAAAGACGAGCATCCCACCACATAAGAAGAACACAAAGCGTTTGTTCCAAACAGCCGTCCATGAGAGCGGCGCCAACGTCACATCGCGAATCGAACTTTTCTCAGGAATCATTCGAACAAATACGCTGCCAAGTATTAGTAAAACAGCGCTCAACACGAATGTACTAGCCAGTCCCCACGTGCTATCAGATATTCGTCCCATTGCAAAGACGGCAATGGCAAATCCCGCTGAGCCATAGAGTCGAATTGCACCGTAATCAACTTTCGACCGCGTCGTATAGTCGAGTGTCATCATGTCCACAAGCGGGATGTGAGCACATTGGAAAACGGACCAAATCACCATAAGTATGACAATCCAAATGTAAGAGGTCGCCACTAAAAACGTGAGAGAAATGAGTGCGGCGCTCAGCATCGCCAAAATCAACCAAGCACGGACTCTCCCCGTCCGGTCGGTCAACATCCCCCACAATGGTTGCACGCCGATGGATAGAATCGGTAAGATGGCCACCACAATCCCGACTTGGCTAGGTGTCAACCCAAACTTAGTTTGTGAAAAGTATAAGGTCATATAAGGGATCAATGCCCCTTGCGCGAAGAATATCGCGACGTATACAGACTGAAACATTCTTTTTTGCGAATCCAATGATAACTTCCTTCCTAAAGGACAGAGAGCCGACTATACCAGCCAGCTCTCCTTGTTTCTTATTTAGCGAGCTCGTAAATGGCCTCAGCATAGATTGCCGCGGCACGTAATAAATCTTCTATCTCCATATATTCATCGACCTGATGCGCCACATCTTTAGCACCTGGGAACAATGCACCAAATGCGACACCTGCCTCGAGCGAACGTGCATACGTACCGCCTCCGATGGCCATCAAGTTTGCATGTTCTCCCGTTTGACGCTCGTACACGCCTGCTAGTGTCTTCACGAGTGGGTGATCTTCTGCCACATGATGAGGCGGCATATGTTGACGGGTCTTCAACTCGAACCCAAATGACAAAGCGATTTCACGTAGGTTTTGTAACCGTTCTTCGAATTTGGCCGTATACGGATAGCGAATGTTGACCGTCGCCGTACGCTCTTCTTCATTGTATCGGAAGACGCCGCCATTAATCGTCAAGTCGCCCGTCTCATCGCTCGCTTCAATCCCAAGCGAAATCCCACGAGAATCGGCGAATACGTGACGGACGAATTCAACATAGCGCTCGCCTTGAATATCAAGTGGAAGATGTAACAAGAATCCAGCGAGGACGTAGGCCGCGTTGACCCCGTTATCCGGTTCCATCGCGTGCGCCGCTTTTCCTTTCATCGTAAACGTATATGTGCCACGGTCGTATTCACACGTTCCGTCCGCTTCATATTTTTCGAGATAGGCCTCGAACTTCTCCTCGAGTACCTCATCCGTCTTCAATTCGGCTTTCGCGAAGTCCGGCACCATATTCGGACGCTCCCCACTCGTGAATGACACGAGATGGTAGGCAGAACCTGGTACACGTTGAATCGGTAATTGAGTCAACACACCATCATACAACCCTTTTTCAGCATTGATGATCGGGAAATCCGCATCTGGCGCAAATCCATACGTCGGCATTTGTTCTTGTTTGAAATACTCGCGGACACAGCGCCATTCGCTCTCTTCATCGCAACCTGCAATCAAACGGACCCGCTTTGAAAGTGGTAGCCCGAGCTCTTTGACAATTCGTAGCCCGTAGTATGCAGCCATAGATGGCCCTTTATCATCGTTACTTCCGCGTGCCACAATTTTCCCATCAGTCGTGATGGTCGGGTTGAACGCGCCATACGTCCATCCATCCCCTGCTGGGACGACGTCAAGGTGACATAGGATGCCGACAATTTCCTCCCCGTCTCCATACTCCAAATGTCCCGCGTAACCTCCGACATCTTTTGTTTTAAATCCATCTCGCTCACCGATTTCAAACATGTAGTCAAGTGCTTGACGAACCTCCGGACCAAACGGCATGTTCGGTGCAGCTTTCGATTCATCGAGTACGCTAGGGATTTGAAGTAACCCTTTCAAATCTTCTAAAAATGCGTCTTTACGATTGTCGACTTCCTGTCTCCAATTCATGTTCATCTCCCCTTTTGCGAATGTTCTCTCTCTTACTAGTATATCCAAATGTATGAAAGACGAACATTCATTTAGAAAAGTTTTTTTCGTTCGTGTTTCAGCTTCTTTTCGATGTAAAAATATAATCTTCATTCGATATTTACGTTCATAATCAAATCTTTACAAACAGATTGTTCGTGCTTTCCACTTGCATTTTTGCTCAAGAGCGGTATACTAAAGGTGTAATTTTAGAAAATAACAATTTTATATTTCATTTTGTCGTCTGTAGGTATGGTTTATTATTATTCTACACATTGGGAGGTTATCCAATGAAAGGCTCAACAGATCGGATGTTAACGCGCATCAAGTCCATTTATTTGTTCATCAATGAAAGGGAATCCGTTACCACTTCAGAACTAGTAGAAGAGTTCGGCATCACGTCACGTACCGTGCAACGTGATTTGAACGTACTTGAGTACAATAACCTTGTGGAGAGCCCTAGCCGTGGCACGTGGACTTCATCAAAACGTTCACTCAAGACGGCAAATTGAATTGTATATGTATATTCAAGAGACCTGCATGCTAGGTCTCTTTTTTATGAATGAAGGTTTTGTGGTTTTAGATTGTATCAATTGCTTAAGATGAGGTGATGATGTGAAAGAAGAAATAATGAAGTACATAGAGGACAATTTCCCAAACCTATCTGGAGAAGTCCATCTAAGATTCGAACTTGGCGAACCGTATAAAAACGGAACGGATGAGAGAATAGAGCAAGTTGTAAACAGAGTAACTACATTGTTCGAGGAAGTGTTTCAATCTGATGATTACATCCATATCTTTATCAAGGATTGGAACGAAACAGAGGACATCATGTTCGGGAATACCACTCCCGAATATTTGTATGGTTTATTCATGAAACAACAGATTGAAGAAGAAACGTTATTTGAATTAAATGAAGATATTGACGAAATAACAGGGGAATTTATAGAAATCAAACATGAATATAAAGCAAAATTTGTATCCTCGCAGATCAAGTCAATCTCTTACGAGAAAATCCTTAGAGGTATAGGAAATTACGAGCAAGGAAGAGAACCTTCAATTGGACAAGCTGTTTACTTTATTAGCACCGAAAAGAACATCGTGTTTCAAATGTACGATGATCGAGGTTGTATCATAAGTTCAAATGAAGTTGAACCACTTGTTCCTTTGTATCACAGATATAACGACTGGTTGGTTGACTCTTGGCGTGATGATTTTGATGCCATTTTCAAAAAGATATAATCGAAAAACAGAGCTTTTTATACAAAAAGAGAATCCGTCCCATCAGACAGATTCTCTCATCTTCTTATGATTGAAGAAACAGTTGAACTTCTTCTTCCGTCAACTCACGATATGCCCCGAGCTCAAGCGTCTCATCGAGTTCTAACTTTCCGATTTGAACACGCTCCAATCGTTCGACATGTTTGCCGACCGCCGCGACCATTCGTTTCACTTGGTGATATTTCCCCTCAGACAACGTGAGGCGAATGACCGACCGACGTCCGCTCTTGCTCAGTATTTCAAGACGGGCCGGCTTCGTCGTATATCCGTCCTCTAACTCGACCCCATTCGCGAACGTCTTGATATCCTCTACTGTCATCTCCCCGTCGACCTCGGCGATGTATACTTTGTCGACGTGCTTGCGAGGTGACATGAGCGCATGATTGAACGCGCCATCGTTCGTGATGAGGAGCAGTCCCGTCGTATCCTTATCGAGACGACCGACCGGGAAGAGGTCATAATGGGCATACTCTGGATCAATCAACTCGATGACTGTCGTCTCGACTTGATCTTCAGTCGCACTGATGACCCCTTCCGGCTTGTTCATCATGAAATAGATGTAGGGACGATACTCAACCACTTCCCCGAACACCGTGACTTTCTCTGATGCTGGGTCGACGTGCCGTTTCGCATCTTTTACAGGTGTCTCATCGACTCGCACTGCTCCTTGTTTCAATAAGATTTTTACATCTTTTCTTGAACCATATCCCATGTTCGATAGCAATTTATCAATTCGCATTATCCGTTCCTCCGATATTCAAAGCGTTTCCCTAGTAATTTCCCTGCGAGATGGCTCCGCCACCCGAGGTATCCATATACGAGAACGCCGATTGTCACTCCCACGATTGTCGCAAAAATGTCGTTCCCCCAACTCGCCTCATCATTCATTGTAACGAGAAGAGAGAGGAAGACGGCAGCGAACATCGCCCCACCCATCAAGAACATCAAGATGGTGCGACGAAGCAGTTGCTTATACGGGAAGTGGAGCGTTCGTTGAATCATCCATACCATGAGAATAATGGCTACGATGTATCCAGCGATGGTCGCGTACCCGGCTCCGATTCCGCCGAGCCAATAGACGAGCGGTACGTTCAATGCAAGTTTCGTCAACAGTCCCATCGATGTGGCAAAGATGGTGAAGTACTGACGGTTAATCCCTTGGAGGATCGCAGCCGCGACCGAATAATACGCCAAGAAGAAGGCACTTGGTGCGTAGTGGAACAAGTATACCCATCCTTCACGGTCACCCGGGAACAAGGTGCCAAACAATGGCTCCGCAAGTGCTACGAGACCAATGACCGCAGGAATCGTTACGAAGAACGAGACTTGGAAAATATGGTTTACTTGATTTCGAACTTTTTGCATGTCCCCCGTCGTGAACGAACGAGTCACAAGCGGGATCGTCGCCATCGATACACTCGCCGCGACAGAGACTGGAATCAACACAATTTTATGGGCGTTCCCGGTCAAAAAGCCATACGCCGACGTTGCTTCAGAAACGGTCGCACCCGTACTGAGCAACGTATTGACCATCGTCAATTGGTCAATCAATTGATAGAGAGGGGTCGATACCCCGACCATCACGATTGGAATCGAATAGCTAAGCAATTCGAGCAACAACGATTTCATCGAGCGGACCGGTGTGCCCGCCGGATTCTCTGTCTGACGATGAATGTCCTTTCGACGTTTCCAATACATGATGAGCACGGCGAAACTACCGATTGCCCCGATGAACGCACTGAACGTCGCAATCGTGACTGCAATGACTTTCAACCCGTTCAATTCAGTCGTTTCAACAGATTGCGTCCCTCCGAGGGCATTGGCAATCGGTTGAATGAAGTTTGAATCCGCAAAGACGAACAAGACGAGCATCGTTCCACTGAGGAGGAACAGGATGCGTACAATCTGTTCGACCACTTGTGAGATTGCCGTCGGTGCCATGTCTTGATGTCCCTGGAAATAACCACGTACCATACTCATCGCCGGGATGAGCAGTAAGGCAAAACTGACGCTTCGTGTCACGAGGGTGAGCGAGTCAATGTATTGCTGATTGTTCTCTGAGTTTCGGACCATCAGTTCGGATAACCATGGTGCCGCAAAAAAGAGTAATAAAAAAGCGACGACACCGGTCGCAAGCATCAGCTTCATCCCTTGTCGGAACAGTCGTTGACTTGTCCCGTATTCTCCTAGTGCATTATATTTTGCGATAAATTTCGAAACGGCAACGGGAATCCCTGCCGTCGAAATGGAGATCATGATCGCATAATACGTATATGCTGCTTGATATAACGTCACTCCGGCAATCCCGACCATCGCTTGGAAAGGAAAGGTATACAGTAGTCCTAACATTCGGGAAATCAAGTTTCCTGCTGATAAAAGAAGCGTTCCTTTGACGAAGGAGGCTCTTCCAGAATCTTGTTTGGCGCTTGATGACATGAGGTACCTCCATCTATAAATCAACGATTTCAATGAATTCGGTTTTACAAAACAACCGCTTCTCATTATACTCTTACTGTTACGGATAATAAAGTTACGATAATTTTACTAATCATATAGATGAAGAAATGAGGAGATACCCTATGAAAGATGTCATCGTCATCGGTGGAGGGCCGAGCGGGCTCATGGCAACGTATGCAGCGGCAAAAAGTGGCGCTTCGACCTTGCTGATTGATAAAGGTTCAAAACTTGGTCGGAAATTGGCCATTTCAGGTGGAGGACGTTGTAACGTCACAAATCGAAAGCCAATCGATGAGTTGATTCAGTTCATCCCAGGCAATGGTCGCTTCTTATACAGCGCCCTTGCTCAGTTCGACAATCAATCGATTATCGACCTCTTCACTGGATTCGGGATTCCGCTGAAAGAAGAGGATAATGGGCGCATGTTCCCTGTGACGGATAAGGCACAGGATGTGGTCAACACGTTGCTTCGGGCGATTGAAGACCTCGGCGTCGAGATTCGAAAAAAGGCTGAAGTCAAAACGCTACATTTTAATGAAGAAAACGAGTTTCATTCGGTCGAGTTGATGGACGGTGAGATGCTCGAGGCGAAAGCTTGCGTCGTCGCGGTCGGCGGACAGTCTGTCCCGCACACCGGTTCGACCGGGGACGGCTATCCATGGGCAGAGAAGGCCGGACATACCATCACGGAACTCTTCCCGACAGAGGTGCCCATCAAATTGAATGACGCGTTCATCGGAACGAAACAACTTCAAGGATTATCGTTACGGGACGTCGCATTGACGGTGCACGGCAAAAAAGGAAAGGCCATCAAGACGCACCAAGGCGACATGATTTTTACCCATTTCGGGATCTCTGGTCCAATCGCGCTCCGTTGCAGTCAATATACGATCAAAGAACGGAAGCGCAGCAAAGAACAGGTCGTCCTCTTGTCACTCGACTTCTTCCCGGACACGTCACGAGATGCGCTCGTTCAGGAACTGTGGAACCAAGTACAGAGCCAACCGAAGCGTGCCGTTAAAAATGTATGGAAAGGCTACATCCCTGAGCGACTTCTTGACTTATTGCTCGAAGAACTCGCATTTGGAGAAGAAGAAGATGCGAGTCAGTTGAAAAAGCAATCCGTCATTGATTTCGCAACACGTTTGAAAATGTTCGAGATGCACGCCGTCGGGACACTCGACTTTGATAAAGCGTTCGTCACAGGTGGCGGCGTTTCGGTTAAAGAAGTTGCGCCACAGACGATGATGTCAAAGAAAGCACCAGGCCTTTTCTTTGCAGGTGAAGTACTCGACATTCATGGATACACAGGTGGCTACAACATCACGGCCGCCTTCACAACGGGACATTGTGCCGGATCGCACGCAGCTGAACTGGCGACAGAGCGGTAAAAGGTTCGGTCTAACGTATTGGCTACGTATTATTATGTTCACTAACAATCAAAAGGCTTGATCCTGTATCATTCAGGACCAAGCCTTTTTTACATTCTTTTCAACTTAATTTTCCAATTCCATCACATTTCGATACTTGTACTCTTCTAAAATTTCATGACCCTCTTTGAATGTCCATTCGGGAATCGACAGCTCTGGATGTGCCGTCAAATAGTCATGGAGCACATCCTTCCCTAGAATATAATTACTCCAACGCGGAATGTCTTTTTGACTATTACCGACTACAAAATCAGTAAAGGATGTTTCATAATCATTCACTCGACTTGCAATGTGTTCCATGGTCGCATCATCTAATTGCACATGCCATGGGGGAGAAACTCCTTTGACAATCCGATCAGCAAATGCGTCCGCTTTCCCTTCGATAATAATAGACTCCAGAATCGAACTAAGATTGTATTTGTTTTGATCACGAAGAATCAGATGATGATACTCGTGAGCCGTCGAATAGGCTAGCACATCTTTGTCAAAATCTGTATCGAGAAACAAGATGAATACGTCTTTGTATGCTGCTGCGCCTACTCCTTTCAACGGTTCACTATCGTAAAAGAATTCAGGATTATACGGTGCAATAAACACTGTGCTCTTCTTTTTTGGTAAGATTTGATTTGAATCTGCATATGTCGATGCAATAATCTCTTTAATCTCCTCATGCTGCTCGATTAATTTGTCTAACTGCTTCAGCAATTGTTGCTTATGAGGGGTCGGCTTTAGATTAAAATCAGTTTTTAATCTAGATGTATCGATCTTTTCTTCCTCTCCGACTTCCCCTATGTAATCGAGTACGTATTTTTTGAAGTTTTGTTTGCTCTCCTCCGCATCGGTTGATTCAAGGGATGCGTTCAAATATTGCTGGTATTGGGTGTAAAGTGGGACGATTGTCAATTCATTCTCTTCATTAATTTTTATCGTTTCGATTGAAACGTCAGGCTTAGACGTTTTAGATTCTGACGTTTTTTCATCCTCACTACATGCTGCTAACAGAAGTGCTGAACTTACACATAGAATTCCGAGTACTTTTTTCAGTTGAACGACCTCCGTCTCAATGATCAATATTCCTCGCTTGCTCACTTATGTTAAATTATACCATAAATTACTCTTATGACCTTTCCGATACCCTCTAATAACATGATGACGTCACGATCATCACAACAAAAAAAACAGCTTGAACCCTTTCTAATGAGGTTTCAAGCCGTTTGTGATTATTCTTTCCCTGCGATTTGACGACGCACTTCTTTTTCGAGCTCCGGCTCGGGTGGCATCCATCCTTCAGGTTTCATGACTTTATTGTCCGATTCGCGTAAAATCGGCTTCCCGTCCGGTCCAAGTTTCGCCATATTGGCACGCTGGACGATTTCAAACAACGGAACGGGATCAAGTCCGAGTTCCACGAAACTGCCCATCACAAAATATAACGCGTCCGTTAACGCATCCCCTTGTCCGACGAGACGTTCCACATCATCCGATGGTGGTGCGTCTTGTAATGATTTTTGGACCGCTTTTTGGAAGCCTTCTTGGAATTGCTCGATGGCTTGTAAAAACTCTTCTTCCGATTGCGAGGATTGATGCAAAAACTCGACGACCGCTTCCTCTGCCGTCCAAACCGAGCGTTTTGTCGCACGATCAAGCGTCAACGGTTGCGGCGATTTTGCTCCTGGATGTCCAAAAGTTTCATGAAATTGTTTCACTTCTTCAAAAAAATAACGCTTGCTCATCTGTCTTTCCCCCATTGTTAGTCCACAGAGACGAAAGCATCCAAATCAAATACTTCCGGGTGGACGATTGCAAAGATTTCATTGTCTTGTAAAAACATGCCGGTTGAGTCATACACGCGAGGTGTCACCATCTGACCGTTGATGGTACTTTCTTCCGGGTTCACTGTGTAGAGGACGAGCTCTTCTGAGTCGAGCACGTAGATGCGTCCTTGTCTCTCGACAAGACCGACTCCTTCGAATCGCTCAAACTTCTGCTGGATCGAGGCGCTCATCCCGTCAGCAGACAACGCTTGGCGTGAATCAAGCATCCATTCAGTTTCCGGTTCTTTTTCCTCGACTGCCTCTTTTGGCACATCCTGCTCATTATCAGGTGTCTCTTCTTCCGCAACAGCCGATTCGCTCGAGGCGTCGTCATTCGTCGAGACGTTCTCTGTCGTTGTGTCTTCTGATGATTCTTCTGTTTTTGGAGTAGCCGTGTCAGCATCAGTTGACGCTTCTGATGATTTGTCATCGGCTGGAGTCTCCGGTTCGATCTCCCGTTCTTCGATATAAAGGAGCTCAAGGTCCGGGGTATCCGCCAATCGGTTCATCATGAACAGACGTTTCGTTTCCCGGTCATAACCAAGACCAAAGATTCGGTCTTCCGACACGAGTCCTTTGATTTGTTTACGTGGTCTCTCGACCCAGCGTCCTTCTTCTCGCTCGATTGTAATGAGCGTACCGTTCGCCGTCACCGCATACACAAGATCTTCTTCGACCATGCGCATCCCGATAAAATCATCGAGGCGCTGTTTCCCTGAATTCTCAAGTTGAAGCACCGAGTTGACGCGCGTTCCGTTTCCACTCACCTCAAAAAATTCAGCTTGTTCGGTTAAGACCAAATATGCCCCGATCGTGTCACTGTAGTACACTTCATCGATTTGACTGATTTGTTCGAGGGCATCGGTCGTATCGATATCTTCATCATCCTGCGCCGCTTCCACGGGTGGAAGGGATGCTGTTTGATGACTCGTTTGAATATCAATTTTTTCAAATGTCGAGGCGACCTGTCGTTGAATCTCTTCATCTGAAAAGACAAAAACATAACAAAGGATCACACCGACCACGACGGCACATAGTGTCGTGTATAGCACATAAGAACGTTTCATGGACATGTCGTCCCCTTCTACTTCAGTATCGCCCTTTAGTGTATCAAAACCGTCCATAAAAGAAAATGACCTCACCAAAAAGAAAAGAATGTGCGACAATGTCACACATTCTTTTTGTTACCCCACTACAATATTGACGAGTTTTCCAGGAACGACAATGACTTTACGAACCGTCTTGCCTTCTGTGAACTCTTGGACACGCTCGTTCCCGAGTGCTTCCGCTTCAAGTGCTTCTTTTGATGCGTCACGAGAGACGTGCATTTTCGCACGGAGTTTCCCGTTCACCTGGATGACGACTTCAATCGTGTCGCTCACAAGTTTTGACTCATCGTATGTCGGCCAAGCCGCATACGTCAACTCTTCCGTCATGCCCATCTTCTCCCACAACTCTTCAGACAAGTGTGGCGCGACCGGTGAAAGCATCTTGATGAAGTCGACCATTTGCGATTTCGGCAACGTCTCTTGTTTGTTCGCTTCATTGACGAAGACCATCAACTGCGAGATTGCCGTGTTGAAGCGAAGGGCTTCATAATCCTCCGTGACTTTTTTCACCGTCTGATGATACGTGCGTTCAAAGTCGGCAGTCGGCGCCACGTCTGCGAAGTTCGTCTGATCGAACAAACGCCAGACGCGGTCGAGGAAGCGACGTGCCCCGTCAAGACCATTCGTCGACCATGCGATGGCCGCATCAAGTGGTCCCATGAACATTTCGTAAAGACGGAGTGTATCGGCTCCGTGCGACTTCACGATATCATCCGGGTTGACAACGTTCCCACGAGATTTCGACATCTTCTCGTTGTTCTCACCGAGGATCATTCCTTGGTTGTAGAGTTTTTGGAACGGTTCGCTCGTCGGGACGACACCGATATCAAAGAGTACTTTATGCCAGAAACGTGCGTAGAGCAAGTGAAGAACGGCATGCTCCGTACCCCCGATATACAAGTCGACTGGAAGCCAACGCTTGAGTTTCTCAGGATCCGCAATCATCTCTTCGTTATCTGGATCGATGTAACGGATGTAGTACCAGCAGCTACCTGCCCATTGTGGCATCGTGTTCGTCTCGCGACGACCTTTTTCCCCTGTGACCGGATCTGTATACGTCAACCACTCTTCTGCGTTCGCAAGTGGCGACTCACCTGTACCAGATGGTTTGATTTCATCGATGATCGGAAGTTCGAGCGGAAGTTCTTCGACCGGTACCGTCTTCATCGTTCCGTCTTCCATATGGACGACCGGAATCGGCTCGCCCCAGTAACGTTGACGGCTGAACAACCAGTCACGAAGACGGTATGTCGTCTTCGCACGCCCTG
Source organism: Exiguobacterium sp. HVEsp1 (assembly GCF_002009685.1). Lineage (GTDB taxonomy): Bacteria > Bacillota > Bacilli > Exiguobacteriales > Exiguobacteriaceae > Exiguobacterium > Exiguobacterium profundum. Next base: position 1,969,098 of record NZ_KV917367.1, read on the forward strand.
TGCCACTAGCTTCGAGCTCTTCAATGATCGTCTTGATGGCATCGGCTTTATTAAGTCCGTTCAAGCTACCAGAGTTGACGTGCTCACCGTCTTCGACGTAAGCCGCCTCTTCCACGTTTCCACCTTTGACGACTTCACGGATCGGGAGGTCGAACGTTTTCGCAAACTCATAATCGCGCTCATCGTGTGCAGGAACGGCCATGACCGCACCTGTTCCGTATGTCGAGAGAACGTAGTCCGCTGTCCAAATCGGAAGTTTCTCGCCGTTCACCGGGTTGATCGCATAAGCGCCCGTGAAGACACCTGTCTTCTCTTTGGCAAGGTCTGTACGCTCGAGGTCCGTCTTCTTCGAGACTTCCTCAATGTATGCTTCGACTGCCGTCGATTGTTCAGGCGTCGTGATCACTTTAGTGAACGGATGCTCTGGTGCGAGTGTCACGTATGTCGCCCCGTGAAGCGTATCTGGACGTGTTGTGAATACTGTGACGATCTTATCATGACCGTCGACCTTAAAGTCGACCTCGGCACCGACCGATTTGCCGATCCAGTTGCGTTGCATCTCTTTCACGCTCTCAGGCCAATCTAGACCTTCCAAGTCTTCAAGCAAACGCTCTGCGTATTCCGTGATACGAAGCACCCACTGCTTCATCGGGACACGGTAGACAGGGTGGTTCCCACGCTCTGACAAGCCATCGATGACTTCCTCGTTCGCAAGGACCGTACCGAGAGCCGGGCACCAGTTGACCGCAACTTCATCGACGTATGCGAGGCCACGTTCGAAGAGTTGCGTGAAGATCCACTGCGTCCATTTATAGTATTTCGGGTCCGTCGTGCTAATTTCACGGTCCCAATCGTATGAGAATCCGAGTTCTTTCAACTGACGGCGGAACGTCTCGATGTTGCGCGCTGTGAATTCACGCGGGTCGTTCCCTGTGTCGAGTGCATATTGCTCGGCAGGAAGACCGAACGCATCCCAGCCAATCGGGTGAAGGACGTTATATCCTTGCATCCGTTTCATACGAGCGATGATATCCGTCGCCGTGTAACCTTCCGGGTGACCGACGTGAAGACCAGCACCGGATGGGTACGGGAACATATCAAGGACGTAGAAACAATCCTTCTCCGGGTCTTCTGTCGTTTTAAATGCTTCTTTCTCTTCCCAACGCTTTTGCCACTTAGGCTCGATTTCTTGATGTTTAAAATAACTCAACATTCTTCCTCCTCTGCATAATAAAAAGCCTTCCGTCCCCGAAAATGGGACGAAAGGCTTGAAAGCTCTCCGCGGTACCACCCATGTTGCATTGCTGCCACTTGAGACGCCGGTAACGAGGCGTAACCCCGGTCTTCCCTACTCGTTTCAGGAAAACAGCTCCAAGGCGAGTTCACAACATCCGCTTATCGATTCACACCATCCATCGACTCTCTTTGAAACGGAACGTTCGCTACTAGTCCTCTTCAACGCTTGCTATTCATCGTAGTCTATTTTAGCCCATTCTGAAATTCAACGTCAACTTGATTTTTCTGTGACACGAATGTCTTTCATGATGACAAATAGCGTTAAGGCTAACGTAGCAAGTAGTAGAAGCATGCCGAAGACTGCTGTAATGCCGAACATGTCATAGACAAAACCAGACAACGTCGGTCCAATCATCCGACCGACGGATGCTGCGATATTGACGAGCCCTTGGTATTGTCCAGCTTTCCCAGGAGGGGCGAGTTTCGCCGCAATCGTCGGAACCGCCGGCCAGACAAACATCTCCCCGATGGTCATGACGACCATCGCGACCATGAACATCCCGAACCCACCAGCGAATGGGACAATCAAGAACGCGCCGAGGAAAATGGATGCCCCGATGATCAGTTGACGTTTTAAGTCGTCCTCAAACTGTCGTAAGACACGATTGAGCAACGGTTGTGCGAAGACAATCATCGCCCCGTTCACTGTCCAAAGGAGTGAGTATTGACTGATTGTGACACCGAGGTCTTTCGAGTGAACGGCAATCGTCCCTTGCCATTGCACGTACACGAACCAAAGTACCGCATAACCAACGGCGACATACCACATCGACTTCATCGTCGCACTCGAGAGTGTCGTGGCGGCCGCTTCGAGTTGCGACTGAACGACAGGACGTGCCGGGTTTTTCAAATAACGCAATCCAAACAAGAGCACCACGACAAATAAAACTGACAAGAAGAAGTTCGCATAAAAAATCCACTCGATGTTAAGTCGAGCGATTTGACCACTCATTGCCGTTCCGAGGGCGACCCCCACGTTTTGTGCGACATAAATCGCATTGAACGAACGACGTCCCCCTTCAGGCCAAATGAGACCTGCAAACGCATATACGGTCGGAAAGACGAGTCCGCCGGAAAGACCGATCAACCCGAGCCATACGAGATAGCCGAAGAACGTGGCATGAAACAGTAAAAATCCAAGCGAGCTCGCGAGCAAGAGACCGACAGAGATCATCAACGTCGTCTTCCCACCGATTCGATCGAATAGCGTCCCTCCGATGTAGTTCCCGACAATCGCGAGCGCCGAGTTCACAAGAAGCGCCACCCCGGCAAGCGTCATCGACTCACCTAAAAAATCATGAATATACAGTGTGTTAAACGGCCATAAAAAAGACGCCGCCGTTGTATTGAGCGCCATCGCAATGACTAAAATCCATACCGAAATTGGCATTTTATTGTTCACACCAAGTCCTCCTTTCATTCTTCTTTCACATCAAAAAAATCGGCACAAAAAGGCCGAATCGACAAGATTTCCTTATCAAACCTAAACGAACGCCAAGGAAGTGTCAAGAAAAATTACTTATTATGAAGTTTTGTTATTTTTCGTTTGTGATAGGATGAGCAAGGAAGGAGAGATGAACATGAATCCATTTGGTCAAAATCGTTACCATACACTTAATGAGGCGTATCGACGAGAGTACGGGGGCAAGGTGTTTAAAGTGCCACTCGATGGCGGCTTCACATGTCCGAACCGTGACGGACGTGTCTCAAAAGGTGGATGCACGTTCTGTTCGGACGATGGCAGTGGTGATTTCGCGGGAAATGCTTGCGACCCGATTCCCGTTCAATTTGCAGAAGTGAAGGCTCGTCTCCACCGGAAGTGGAAGAGTGCCAAATATATTGCTTATTTCCAAGCGTTCAGTAACACGTACGCACCAGTCGAGCGGTTACGTGAATTGTATGAACCGGCATTAAAAGAGGATGGGGTCGTCGGTCTCTCGATTGCGACACGCCCTGACTGCTTACCGGACGACGTCGTCGCCTATTTAGCAGAGTTGAATGAACGGACGTCCCTTTGGGTGGAGCTCGGTCTTCAGACCATTCATGACACGACCGCTAAAAAGATCAATCGTGGGCACGACTATCAATCGTTTTTGACCGGTCTTGCCAAACTTTGCCGTCACAATATTCGTGTCTGCGTTCATATCATCAATGGTCTCCCAGGTGAGACACCAGAGATGATGCTCGACACGGCACGAGAAGTTGCTAAAATGGACATACAAGGAATCAAGATCCACTTACTTCACGTCTTGAAACACACACCGCTCGCCCGTCAATATGAGAAAGGACTGCTCGACTTGATGGAGGAAGACACATACGTCTCCCTCGTCTGCGATCAACTCGAACGAATCCCTCCCGAGGTGATTATCCATCGTTTGACAGGAGACGGTCCACCCGACCTCTTGATCGGTCCATTATGGAGCCGTCACAAGATGCAGGTGCTTAACAAGATTCGTGCGGAATTGGAGCGCCGGGATTCTTTCCAAGGAAAAAAGAAGGATGAGATCTATGGGATTAATGAGAGTACTACCTTTTGCAAAACAATTACTACATGACCATATCGAGGAAGGTCAGGTCGCCATCGATATGACGGCCGGGAACGGACACGATACGTTGTTTCTAGCGAATGCCGTAGGCGAGACAGGACATGTCTATGCCTTTGATATTCAATCAGAAGCTGTAGCAGCCACAAAGGCGCGGGTTGAAAAATCGGGTGTCAGTAATCGGGTGACCGTGATTCATGATAGTCATGATACGGTCCAAGCGGTCGTTGAAAAGGAAGCGCGGCCGATCACCGCGGCCGTCTTCAACTTAGGGTATTTACCGGGAAGCGACAAATCCATCACGACACACGGAAATACGACGATTGCCGCATTATCCCAACTATTAGACGTCATGGCCGTCGGTGGCGTTATCGTCATCGTGATTTACCACGGACATGAAAGTGGGAAAGTCGAACGAGACGAGGTGCTCCATTATGTAGAGTCCCTCGATCAAAAACAGGCAGGCGTCCTGCGTTATGGATTTATCAACCAAGTCAATCATCCCCCATTCATCGTGGCGATTGAAAAACGTGCATAATAAAAAGGCGGCTCATTAGAGTCGCCTTCTGTCATTCTTGAATCAATTCATAAAACGTCATGAGGGTTTCCGCGAATTTCGTGTTCAATCGTTCGTAACCAAAGTGTGGGAATCCTTCCAATCGCCGGATATACACTTGGTCCCCACCGATTTTCCGACAAACATTCAACGTCAACTTCACGTCCGCGAACTGGTCGTCTGGTGCATAGAAACAGGCGAGCGGAAGGCGTGGCAGATGCTTCTTCTCTTCCTGATGCTCGACGATTTCCTCTTCGATTTCTCGATATTGCGCATACGTGATTTCTCCGAATCGGGATGACTCGTCTCCCCCACCGGTGAATGTCATCATCCCGAGTGGCAAGTCAGGGCGAAAACGGTCGACAGCACTTGCGACGACTTGTTTCAATCCACCGATTTGACGAGTGGCATGCCAATCAAACAATGGGGAGATGTATGTGAGACTCCCGAGTGGCACATCGTACTCCTGCAAAAGGCGATTCGTTAAGAGTGCGCCAAGGCTGAATGCCACGACATGAATCGGTAATTTATATTCCCCTGCCTCGCGCAACGCTCGCTTGATCAGTTGCTTATGGTCACCTGCCGTCAATCCAATCGATTGATCGCGGACGACGATGACTTCGTACTCGTCCTCGAGCCGTCGAATAAAGTTCTCGCTGATCCGTGACGTGAATTGTAACGGATACACGATGACGATGACTCCTTTTCGTGCTTCTTCATTTGCCATACTGCCGTCACCTCGTTTATAGACTACATTCATTGTATCAAAAAAACATCAGCCGCAACTGATGTTTGAATAAAATCCGTCTGGAGGCTTAGCTCGGGTCATATCGTAAATGAATGAGTTCCATCGGACGATCATATACTTCTTCCTGGATACGATTCACTTCTTTGAAAGATTGATGTAAGAGGAAGGCAATCGCTTGATCATTCGAGCTTTCGACGTACACTTCCATCGGTTGTTCTTTTTTCGATTGAAGGTGGGCCAGAAAGGCTGCGCCGTAGCCGTTTCGATGATAATCGGGGTGCAGATAGAGGCGGAGCATCTCCCACATGTCACCGCGATCGATGGCATGACAAAATCCGATGACCTCTTCTTCATATTCGCCAACGATAAAATACTGTTCTCGTGCTTCTTCACTTGAACTGATTGCTCGTACAATCTCTTCTTGCCGATATGCGCGTTCCATCGCTCTCGTTCGATTGGAATCATCCTGTGATATGGTCGCCAGCGCGATGTTCCGAATCAGCGTCGCATCTTCTGGCACTGCTTCCCTCATGTTCATGACAGCTTCCCCCTTTTGGCCAATCTATTTGTATCATTCCCTATCCCAATGTTTTTATCCTGCTCCTTCATTTCTTTTTCATGACGATTCATCAGAAAACGTTACGTCGCCATTTCTCTAGGGTATAACACAAGCAATGCCAATCAAACGAAGGAGTGGAACCGCATGGAACCTAGACAAGAACATGATCCGAAAGTAGAACAGACAGCCAACCCGAACCGTCAATTTGATCAATTGGACGGGGGAAGTCCAAAGATCAGTGTCGTGACCGGGATGTTGCTCGGTGCACTCGTCGGTGGTCTACTCGCCTTACTTAGCTCCTCGAACCGGGAGCAGACAAAGCAATCCCTCTCGAATGCGAAATCGTCGGTCGGGGGCCTCGTCAACGAAGTGAAACAAGATCCTGCCGGCAAGGCGTCTCAAGTCATTGAGCAAGTGAAGTCAGCCTCGACAAAGATTCAAGAAGTCTCCACAGACGTCCAAAACGTATACGAAAAAGTCGTCGGGGAAGTCGATACCGTGAAAGAGGACGTCACTAAAATCGTCGAGACGGCTCAAGAGGCCAAGTCAGACTTACAGGACATCGGGGAGAAAGTCGTCGAAGCGAAGGATACGGCGCTTGGACAAGATACGACGACAACTGATTCTTCATCCGATTCAAATAAACAGACACCTCCGACAACGTAAAAAAAACGACCTTTCCGCGGAAAGGTCGTTTTTGATGATTACGCGAAACGTTTCGCGCCTTCTTCAAGAATGGCTGCTTTATCTGTTTGCTCCCATGGGAGTTCGATGTCTGTACGACCGAAGTGACCGTAAGCTGCCGTTTGTTTGTAGATTGGGCGACGAAGGTCAAGCATCTTGATGATGCCTGCTGGACGGAGATCGAAGTTCTCGCGAACGAGTTCAACGAGTTCCGTTTCGCTCAATTTACCTGTGCCGAACGTATCGACAGCGATTGATACTGGGTGTGCAACACCGATTGCGTATGCAAGTTGAACTTCTGCTTTATCAGCAAGTCCTGCTGCAACGATGTTTTTCGCTACATAGCGGGCTGCGTATGCCGCTGAACGGTCAACTTTTGTAGGATCTTTACCAGAGAATGCACCGCCACCGTGACGAGCGTATCCACCGTACGTATCGACGATAATCTTACGTCCAGTCAAACCTGCGTCCCCTTGTGGTCCACCGATTACGAAGCGACCAGTCGGGTTGATGAAGTATTTTGTTTCAGCATCGATGAGTTCAGCCGGAATGACTGCCTCGATGACATGTTTTTTCAAGTCTTCTTGAATTTGCTCAAGCGTGATTTCTTCAGCGTGTTGTGTCGAAATAACAATCGTATCGATGCGAACAGGGTTGTTGTCCTCATCATACTCGACCGTTACTTGCGTCTTCCCGTCCGGACGAAGGTACTCGAGCGTACCGTTCTTACGCACTTCAGCAAGACGACGTGACAACTTGTGTGCCAACGAGATTGGAAGCGGCATGAGCTCAGGTGTCTCGTTTGTCGCATATCCGAACATAAGACCTTGGTCTCCTGCACCGATTGCATCGAGTTCCTCTTCAGTCATCTGACCTTCACGTGCTTCAAGCGCCTGGTCAACACCTTGCGCGATGTCTACCGATTGCTCATCGATTGACGTCAAGACCGCACACGTTTCAGCATCAAAGCCATATTTCGCACGCGTGTATCCGATTTCGCGGATTGTTTCACGGACAACTTTCGGGATATCCACGTAAGTTGACGTTGTGATTTCACCAGCTACGAGTACAAGACCTGTTGTGACAGACGTTTCTGCCGCAACACGGGCATTCGGGTCTTCCGCTAAAATGGCATCCAAGATGGAGTCAGAGATCTGATCACAAATTTTGTCTGGATGTCCTTCAGTAACCGACTCTGAAGTAAAAAGTCGACGGTTCAATTTTGACATTCAAAAAACCTCCTATAATAAGGGTATTATGTGGACGGTACTCGTTCCCCTTACGCGTTGCTTTGGGACGGTAATGAAAAAAACCTCCCCCGATGACATACATGGGGAAAGGTTGAATCGTTCTTCCTTACCCTCTTATCGTTCGAAGCTAATGGCTTCGCTTCAGGATAGCACCTTTTCCGCACAAGACTTCATGTCGGACGGTTGCTGGGCTTCGTAGGGCCTTGTTCCCTCCACCGCTCAGAATAAGAGTATCCGTTACGAAAACCATCATATAAATGACACTCGATTATGTCAAGGGAATCAGACGAATTCGTAAAAGTTTTCACTGACTTGCAAAACATTTCTGTTTGTGAATCGTCAAACATTTTTTTATTTCGTTTCTGTTTTTTAACACCTTGTGATAAGAGAATGTGATAAAATGACTTTGTAAGAAAGCGCTTACTTAGAGAGAAGAAACGCTTGTGTTTAATTAGTGTGTCACATATAATTAAAAATGTCATACTGATTAATCGTAATCGCGGAAGTATGCGGATTTCATCCACATCTATTTAGGGGAAAGGTGGGATTCAGGATGGCGACAACGCTCCTGAAAATCGAAGAATTAATTAATGGTGCCGACATGTTACGGAACTTGACGGTTCCAGAGCTGGTGGAAGAAGCCATTCAAAATGGTGAAGGTGTGCTGACAAAAGACGGGGCATTATCTGTCAGTACCGGTGCTTTTACTGGACGGTCACCGAAAGACAAATTCGTCGTACAAGATGAAGTCAGCAACAACCTCGTCGATTGGGGTAAAGTGAACCAACCGATCGCAGAAGAGAAGTTTTCAGCACTTCTCGACAAAGTACTCGACCATTTAGAAAAGAAGGATAAACTGTATTATCTAGAAGCATCTGCTGGTGCAGATGAACATTATACGTTGCCGGTCCGTGCCATCACGGAGTATGCGTGGCACAGTCTATTCGCTAAACAATTGTTCTTACGCGAATGGCCGACGAAAGGTGCGTTCGACCCGTTCACGGTCATTTATGCACCGAGCTATAAAGCAGACCCTGCCGTCGATGGTACGAACTCTGAGACGTTCATTCTCGTCTCATTCGCCAAGCGCACGATTCTGATCGGGGGAACAGAATACGGTGGCGAAATTAAAAAATCGATCTTCTCCGTCATGAACTTCTTGCTACCCGAGCAGAACGTGTTATCGATGCACTGTTCGGCAAATGTCAATGATGCGAATGAAACGGCACTCTTCTTCGGATTGTCGGGCACTGGGAAGACAACGCTCTCGGCTGACCCTGAGCGTCATTTGATTGGAGACGACGAACACGGATGGTCACCGGACGGGGTCTTCAACATCGAAGGCGGTTGTTACGCAAAGACGATCAACTTGTCTCGTGAGAACGAACCGCAAATCTATGATGCGATTCGCTTCGGTTCATTGATTGAAAACGTCGTGTTGAATGAAGATCGTACACCGGACTATAAGAACATTTCCTTGACGGAAAACACGCGTGCGGCATATCCAATCGAGTTCATCGACAATGCGATGCTCCCATCACGCGCCGGTCATCCGAATACGATTGTCTTCTTGACGGCAGATGCCTATGGCGTCTTGCCTCCGATCAGCAAACTGACGAAAGAACAGGCGATGTACCACTTCTTGTCGGGTTATACGTCAAAACTTGCCGGCACGGAGCGCGGTGTCACAGAACCACAGGCGACCTTCTCGACTTGCTTCGGTTCACCGTTCCTTCCGCTCGCTCCAGAGCGTTACGCGGATATGCTCGGTAAATTGATCGAGCAACACGACGTGGATGTCTACCTCGTCAACACAGGTTGGACTGGCGGTGCATACGGTGAAGGTTCGCGTATGAAACTCGCGTACACGCGTGCGATGGTCAACGCCGCAGTCAACGGTCAACTTCGTGACGTCGAGACGATGAAACATGACATTTTCAACGTCGAGATTCCAGTAGCCATCGAAGGCGTACCGAGTGACGTGCTCAATCCACGTGACACGTGGAGCGACCCAGCTCGCTACGACGTCGAGGCGAAAGCACTCGCAATGAAATTCAAAGAGAACTTCACACGGTTCACGAAAGCGAGTGAATCGGTCATCGCAGCCGGCCCACTGGTCATCTAATACGAAAGCACCGACTCATCGAGTCGGTGCTTTTGCTTGTCGTAACATCCATTCCATCGCTTGTTCGGTCGTCTCCCATTTATCCCAAAATGGGAGTTGGTGTCCGAACGGAAGCACCCAAAACTCTGCCTGCTCCCCTAACTTCTCGGCGACTGCCGTCGCATGGCGCAAACGGACCTGCTCGTCATCCGTACCATGGATGATCAGCGTTGGTGCATCCCATTCCTTATAAAGCGGAGAACGTTCTGTATATGCTGTTTCTGCCGATTCGGGGTCTCCCCCCGTCATGCGACGTAACATCTTCCGCATCGAGCGTTGCTCTTCATACGTCCACTCTAGATTGGTCACACCGGCCCATGAGGTGACGGTAGTGACCGGTCGTTCAGATGCGAGAGAGAGTGCCATCATCCCGCCGCGTGAAAAACCGAGCGCATGAATCGGTCGTCCGCTCGTTTGGACGCGATCATAGAGTGAGAGCACGTCCTTCAAATCCTCTCCACCGAAGTCTTCTTTTCCCGTGCCCCCGTGATTACCTCGATAAACCGGGGCCACCACATGAAAACCGCGTGCCGCAAACTGCATGAGGCGCGGTAACCGAACGTCCCCGATTCGTGCCGTTCCCCCTCGTAAGTACATCAGCACCTGTCCAATCGACCGTTTCGGTTCAATCGAATAGGCGACGACCTCTTCCCCATCATTCGTCGTGTACCATCCACGCGTCACCCGGTAACCGGCGTATGGTGGCAACACGTCGATTCGATCAAACCAGTTGTTGCTCATGGAGCACCCTCATCGTTTCTGGTAAGACACGGTCCTTCATCATAAAGCTGTAACGTGGATTCCGTAGTAGATTGTCCGGTAAGACATCAATCAAGACGGCCCCATCCGTCTCGTCGACTGCGGGATGATCTTCGAATCGTTCAATCTCCGCAAAATAGATATTTTTGATGACGGTGTCACCACGACCGAGCACACGATATTGCCCCATGTATCGTAACGTCTTGACGACGCCTCCAGTCTCTTCATATACTTCCCGGATGGCCGCGGCATCCTCATGTTCGCCCGGTTCGACTTTCCCACCTGGGAACTCTAGCCCGCGTTGTTTATGCTTCGTCAATACCCATTTGTCCTTGTAACGGGCGACGACCCAGACGTGGAGCGGCGTGTCTGAGAACGGATAATGGGTGAAGCTTAACTCGACTTGATTATGATAGTAATCCTTGAATGTCTTCATAGTCCATCCCTTTCTTTCCCCTGTCTACTCTCACTTTACCTTGTCTGCACCCAGTTTCAAACAAAAAAATCGGTCCGACGCGCGGACCGATTCGTTTTCTTATTGATTCAAGCGTTTTTCGAGTTCTGCTTTTTGTTCTTCATACCCTGGTTTACCGAGTAGTGCGAACATGTTCGCTTTGTATGCTTCGACGCCTGGCTGGTTGAACGGGTTCACCCCGAGGATGTATCCGCTCATCGCACATGCTTTCTCGAAGAAGTAGAACAAGTAACCGAGGTGGTACGGTGTCATCTCTGGCAATTCGACGACGAGGTTCGGTACGTCGCCATCTGTATGCGCGAGGAGCGTTCCTTCTGTCGCCTTGTCGTTCACGAACTGAATCGTTTCCCCTGCGAGGAAGTTCAAACCATCCAAGTCTTGTGCGTCTTCTGGGACGTTCATTGTGTGACGGACTTCTTTCACACGGATGACTGTCTCGAACAAGTCACGACGACCTTCTTGAATGTATTGACCCATCGAGTGAAGATCAGTCGAGAAGTCGACAGCCGCAGGGAAGATTCCTTTGTTGTCTTTTCCTTCAGATTCTCCGTAAAGCTGTTTCCACCACTCAGACACGTAGTGAAGGGCTGGCTCGTAGTTGACGAGCATCTCAATCGATTTGCCTTTCGCGTAAAGGGCGTTACGTACGACCGCATACTGATACGCTTCGTTCTCAGCCAATTCTGGTGAGCTGTAAGCGTTTTGTGCATCACGCGCCCCTTCCATCAAGGCATCGATATCGATTCCTGCAGCAGCAATCGGGAGAAGTCCGACCGGTGTGAGGACAGAGAAGCGTCCACCGACGTCATCTGGAATAACGAACGTCTCGTATCCTTCTGCGTCCGCGAGCGTCTTGAGGGCGCCACGGGCACGGTCTGTCGTCGCATAGATCCGCTCACGCGCTCCATCTTGACCGTACTTGTCTTCCATGAACTGCTTGAGGACACGGAATGCGATGGCAGGTTCTGTCGTCGTTCCTGATTTCGAGATGACGTTGATTGAGACCTCTTTCCCTTCAAGCACTTGAAGCAATTCTCTCATATACGTTGAAGAGATGTTGTGACCCGCATAGAATACTTGCGGCGCCTTGCGCTCTTCTTTTGACAATACGTTGAAGAACGAATGTTGAAGCATTTCGATCGCTGCACGGGCACCGAGGTAAGATCCTCCGATTCCGACGACGACGAGAACGTCTGAATTCTCGCGAATTCGTTCCGCCGCAGCTTTGATTCGTGCGAACTCATCTTGATCGTATTCGGTCGGAAGGTCGACCCACCCAAGAAAATCACTTCCGGCACCGCTCCGCTCGTGAATCACCGAGTGAAGGGTTTTTACCGTTTCTTGCATTTGGTCGATTTCATGCTTCCCTACGAATGAGAGCGCGTTTGAATAATCGAAACGTACAGTTGACATGTCATTTCCTCCTTTAAATCGCTCGTAAAAGAGCCATACATGACCCATCATAAACGGAAACGCTAGATTCGTTCAATCATTATTGCAAAATAGGCAAGAAATCGCCTTATTTACTGAGTTCGAGAATATGCGCGACATCTTCCCGTTCGAGTGTACGGAAACGACCGAATGCGCCACGTTTCATCGCAGAATCGAGAATCGCATCGAATGTCGACTCATCGATCTCATAGTCACGAAGCGAGTTCGGTGCACCGAGTTGGTCAAAGAATGCACGTACAGCTTGGATCGTACGTTTCCCTGTTTCCAAATCGTTCTCGCCAGGCTCGACATCAAATACTTCTGTACCGAGTCGTGCGAAGCGAGCCGCGTTGTCTTCATCTAATACATGCTCCATCCAACGTGGGAAGAGGATCGCGAGACCTCCAGCATGCGGGATATCATGGACAGCGGATACGGCGTGTTCGATGTTGTGCGATGCCCAGTCACCCGATGCACCCATTTGCAGGACACCGTTCAATGCCATCGTACCTGAGAACAAGATGATGGCACGAAGGTCTATGTTCTCTAAATCGTTCACGAGTTTCGGTGCCGATTCAACGACCGCTTTCAACACACCTTCTGTCATGCGTTCCTGTACCGGCGCATGGTTCGGGTGGAAGTATTGCTCGAAACAGTGGCTCATCATGTCGACGATGCCATAGATTGTCTGGTCTTTTGGAACCGACACGGTGTAACGTGGATCGAGAATCGAGAATGTCGGGAAGACGAGCGGGTGACCCCATCCAAACTTTTCTTGAGTCTCCCAGTTCGTGATGACCGATCCCGAGTTCATCTCCGACCCTGTCGCAGCGAGTGTAAGGACTGTCCCGAACGGTACCGCCTCTGTCGGGATATGTTCACGAAGCACGATGTCCCACGCGTCCCCGTCATATGGAATCGCTGCTGAAATGAGTTTTGTACAGTCAATGACGGAACCGCCACCGACAGCAAGCAAGGCGTCAACGTCCTCTTCACGCGCAAATTTCACCGCACGACGTACCGTCTCGATGCGTGGGTTCGGTTCAACACCTGAGAAGTCTACGTATGAGATGCCTGCTTTTTCAAGCTCGGCCACGACTTCATCGTACGTCCCGTTCTTTTTGATGCTTCCGCCACCATAGACAAGCATCACTTTCTTCGCGTCGAGCGCTTCGAGTTCTCCTGCTAATTTTTCGATCTGATGTGTCCCAAAAATTAGTTTTGTCGGGTTTTTGTATTCAAAGTTGTGCATAAGTCATCCTCCTCATAGAAATATGTAACACCTACACTATATACCCTGTTTTTACGGAATGAAAAGTATCGTGCTTATGCGTAGATGCGATCGATGATCCGATGCAAGATGACCGCTTCCTCCGCTTGACGATAGTTCGGCTCTTCTCCACAGGCCTCAAGGAAGAGTCGGATTTGCCGCTCATACGGGTCGTGTTCAGTCAAATAAGCTGGTCGCTCGTCAAACAATGCCCCATATTTCTCCGTGTGGAGCGTGAGCGGGAACAGACTGGCTCCGGCGTTCGTGCCGCGACATTCCACACGCATCGTATCTTTCTCTTCGATATTGGCCATATAGCTGACGTCGAGCAATAAGGATGCCCCATTTTCAAACGTGATCATCGCCCTCGCCGTATCCTCGACCGAGAGCGAACTCGCGTCCCATTCCCCTAACAAACCGACACCCGGTCGATTCCCTAAATATTGACCGACGTGCCCAACGACCTCTCTCGGTTTCGGGTATCCCATCAAATGAAGCGCTAGGTCTAACATATGCACACCGATGTCGAGCAGGGCGCCCCCGCCTTGCAGTTCTTTATTCGTGAAGACTCCCCATCCCGGAATGCCACGTCGCCGAAGCGCGAGCGCCGTCGCTGCATAGATATCTCCAAGTTCTCCCGCGTCAATCATTCGCTTCAACAGAACCGTATCTGCACGATGTCGGTAATGGAATCCGTAATGCAATGTTTTTCCGGCTCGTTTTGCCGCTTCTAACATCTCAATTGCCTCATTCTCCGAGATACCGGGTGGTTTCTCACAGAGAACGTGACATCCTGCTTCAAGCGCAAGCAGCACTTGCTCTTTATGTAAGGCGTTTGGTGTACAGATACTGACCGCATCGAGATTTTCGCGTGAAAGCATCTCTTCGACCGTCTCATAAAGGTTCGGGATGCCGAACTGCCGGGCGACACGTTCCCCGTTTGCCCGTGTCCGGTTCATGACCGCTATCACATCCATCCCTGCTTTGACATAATTCGGGATATGGGCACTCGTCGCAATTCCTCCCGTTCCGATGATGCCAATCTTCATGCCATCCCCTCCTATTCGCTTTACAGTTTCGTCATTCAATTCGCCGATTCCTGTAAAATAAAAAAGGTGACCCGTTTAGAACGGGCCACCTTGGGACACTTACTTCTTGAAGTTTGTGTTTTTGATCCAGTCTTCAAGTTTGTCTTTGAGGACTGTGAATCCTGGAGCTTCTTCTTGCTTGAAGTTTGAAGATGCTTCGTTGCGGCGTGGCGCACGACGAGCTGGCTTCGCAGACTTCTCGCGTTTTGGAGCTTCTTGAGTCGCTTTCATTGAAAGCTTGATTTTTTTAGAAGCTTCGTCCACTTCAAGGATTTTCACTTCAACTTCTTGACCAACTTGAACGTAATCGTTTACGTCTTTTACGTAGTCGTGTGAGATTTCTGAAATGTGTACAAGACCTTGAGTCTCATCGTCGAGTGCTACGAAAGCACCGAAAGGTTGGATTCCTGTTACTTTACCTGTTAATACTTGATCTTTTTCGTATTTTGCCATTACAAACAACTCCTATGCTAAATTCATCAACTTACTATAACATACTTTTTTCGATAAAGTGTAGAATTTAGTAAAAAAGATTATTTTTGACGTGTTGGTATGTTTTAAAGTCGAAGTGCGGGGTAAATACAAATCAAGCAAGACTTCAAGTATTCCCCCCTGATTCCGCTAGGCGACTCGCCTAGCCCTTTTTTTGTTCAAAATGTCGTAAACGGCTTCTGATGACGAATCGGATAGACCGTTTCCCCAGCCATGTCGTTCAAAATGACCGCATTTCGATAGACTGCCATCCCGAGATTCGTCGCAGCCGGACCATGTGAATGCTCTATATTCGTGTGCGTAAACAACTTTCCGCCTAGCGACTCGCTCATGATCACCTCATACGTGTCACGGACTGCCCATTCTCCCTCTACTTCCCATACAACCGGGAGCTGATTGATCCAAGATGGGATCACCGGGCGATACCCCGTCGCCACGACAACGAGATCGTACTCTCTTTCAATCACTTCTCCCGTATACCGTTGGGTTCCTTTCAAACGATGTGTTAACCAATCATAAGAAATCGATTCCACTTCGACCTGTGTCATCATATCAGCCTTCGTCGCTTTCGCTTCTGCCGTCCGATGATACAACGTCTCATAGATCGAGGTCATCGTCTCAGGATTGACACCATGACGGAAACGCTCGAATGACCCGAGTAGCTCTTGCCGAGCGTCGTACGGTAGTTTATGAAAATAATCGACATAATCCACACTAAAAATTTCATCCCCAAGCTTGCCTGCTTCGAGTGACTCAAATTGTTCGGAGCGTGTGATCCAGTCGACGCGTTGTTCATCCGTCGCTTCACGCAACAAGTCCAGAAAGACTTCCGCCGCACTCTGTCCACTCCCGACGACCGCGACACGATATCGGTCTTTGAGGACGTCCCGGTACGTCAAATAATCGCTCGTATGAATGATTTGTTCAAACCCGTCCGGCACGAATGGCGCCGCCCCTGTCCCTAGGACGAGATGTCTTGTATGAACTTGTGTCGATTGCCCGTCCGATTCGACGGTCACGAGGAAGCCCTCTTCTTCCGCTCGGACGTCAGATACATAATGACCGAAACGAATCGTCGACAGTTGGTTAACAACCCACCGCAAATAACGGTTGTATTCCGTTCGAGGAATCTTATCTTGTTCTTGCGTGATAAATGTTTGGAGTCGACCCGTATCACTCAAATAGTTCAGAAAACTCGATGGATGGGTCGGGTCCGCCAATGTGACGAGATCTTGTAAATAATGCGTCTGCATCGTCATCCCTTCAATCAACATGCCTTCATGCCACATCATCTCCGCACGTTGCTCAAAGCAAACCCCATGCAGTTCAGTCTTCTCCGCAAGGGCCATGAGACCAAGATTATACGGACCACACCCGATTGCAACAAAGTCAAATCGTTTCATCATCTTCACCTCGCCCGTCTTTTCCCTTTCGTTATATCGCTAAAACGCCAAAGAACTCTCACGAATGAGAGTCCTTGGCTACGGTGACTTCGAATTGTTTCATGAAACGTTGAATCCGGAGAATCGCTTCTTGTAGTTGTTCGAGCGAAGTCGCATAACTCGCTCGGACGAACCCTTCCCCGCTCTCACCGAAGGCGTTTCCTGGAACAACGGCGACACGTTCTTCGACGAGAAGACGTTCTGCAAATTCTTCACTCGTCAATCCAGTATGTCGAATCGAAGGGAAGGCATAGAATGCTCCGCCTGGCACGTGCGTCGGTAGCCCTGCTTCATTCAACGCTTGAATGAAATAGTTTCGACGTTGACGATAACTTTTCACCATACTCGGCACGTGCTGCTCACGAGTCCGAAGTGCCTCGAGTCCACCGAATTGAACGAGCGTCGGTGCACACATCATGCCGTATTGATGGACCTTTAACATCTCTCGCGTGACGATTTCCGGTGCGCATGTGAAGCCAAGGCGCCATCCAGTCATCGCGAACGCCTTCGAGAAACCGTTGACGACAATCGTCCGGTCTCGCATGTCGTGAAGCGTCGCAAAGCTGACAAATGGTTCGTCGTAACAGAGTTCCGCATAAATCTCATCGCTGACGACCCAAAGGTCATACTTTGTCGCGAGCTCTGCGATTTGTGCGAGTTCATCGCCATTCATCGTGGCGCCCGTCGGATTGGACGGGAAGCAGAGCAAGATCGCTTTCGTCCGTTCTGTGATGGCTTGCTCGACGTCTTCCCGATCGAGTCGAAACCCTTTTTCCGGACGACATGCGACAGGGACGACGGTCCCACCTGCCAACTCGATGAGTGGACCATATGAAACGAATGCCGGTTCGACCACGATGACCTCGTCCCCTGGATTGAGAATGGCACGGAATGCGATGTCGAGCGCCTGCGATGCCCCAGTCGTGACAATCAATTCAGACGTCGGATCATACTCGACTAAAAAGCGTTCTTTCATATAAGTAGCGATCTCTTCGCGCAGCTCGATGAGACCGGCGTTGGCGCTATACGCCGTATAGCCTTCTTCGAGTGCGGCATAGCTCGCTTCTCGCACGTTCCATGGTGTGATGAAATCCGGTTCTCCCACCCCGAGAGAGACCACGTTATCCATCGTCTGTGCTAAGTCAAAGAAACGGCGAATGCCCGATGGCTTCATCGAGACGACTTGATTCGATAAAGACTTCATGGCGTGATGTTCAACCGCTTATCTTCAGTTTGTGGGGTGAACAAGATCCCGTCATGTTTGTACGTCTTCAATTTGAAGTGGGTTGTCGTCGACAAGACCGAATCAAGCGGCGATAGCTTGTCTGAGACAAATGAGGCGACGTCTTGAAGCGAGTTCGCCCGAATGACGACTTGAAGGTCATACGCTCCCGACATCAAATAAAGCGCCGTCACTTCTGGGAAGCGATAAATACGCTCGGCCACGTCGTCAAATCCGCGTCCTCGTTTCGGAGTGACTTTAACGTCAATGAAGGCAGTGACATCGTGACGATTGATTTTTTGCCAATTGACCATGGCACGAAATCCGAGGAGAATCCCGTCTTGCTTGAATTTCTCAAGCATCGATTCAATCGTCTCCTCATCGAGTGCCAACAAATCAGCCAACATCTTCGTCTCGAGATACCCTTTTTCTTCTAACAGCTCTAACAACTCAAGTTCTTTTGATGAATACATACTTATTCTCCTTCCGTTCGACCAGGTAGCACGCCTGTGAACGTTCTCTCTGTCTGTCTCACGAATGCACGTCGTTCCTCCTGAACGATATGGAAATTCTTCATCTCCATGTCTGTCAGACCGTGTTTTTGACAGAAATGATCAAAATAACGACGTCTCGTTTCATCCTGTTTTGCCGACAGGTTATCCGTCCCGTTGAAGGCGTAAAGTACCGTCGCACGCGCCGGGTGTGACACCGTGAATGCATCCATCACCCTCAACAAGAAATCCCAATCCCAGTAGTTATAGACGTCTTCGTCGAATAGACCGATCGTGTCATGAATCGATTTGCGATACATCGTGCCCGAAGGGATGAACGTCGAGTCCTGACGCATCCGCTCTCGATCAAACCCATAAGCGAACGGTTCCCAGTCCGTCACGACACGACGGCCCGCTCTCCATTCGAATCGGAACAGCTCAGCGTCCGAATAGACGAGGTCTGCCTGTTGAAGGTCGCGTAGTCCCTCCTCCAAGTGTGTCGGCATGAGCAAATCGTCATCGTCTAGTAGCAAGATGACATCGCCTCTCGCCTCGAGAACACCACGATTACGGGCCCGGACGTGATGGTTCTCACCCACTTCAATGACACGTGCATCCAATTGATTCAAAAAAGGCGCCAAAAGGTGTTGTTTTGGCGGCCCTTCATTATTCATGACCAAGACCTCAAACTGCTGAAATGTTTGGACCGTTAGACTTTCAAGCAGTTCCGTCAGTTCCGTCTCGCGTTTATAAGCCGGAATGACAATCGAGACAATCGGTTTCATCCGCGATATGCCGTCTCAACGAGTGGAAGAATTGCTTCCCAGCTCACACCGTTCTCCTTTGATACGGTCACAAAGTCACCATAAGCAAAGACACTCTCCACGCCTTCGATTTCAACTAGTTTTGCGAGGAGCGGCTGATTTGTCGCTTCGCCCGCCTTCACACTTTGACTCTTGGCGCCAAACACGTTCTCTGGAAGTGTCACTTTCATCGCATTCGGATTCGGTGTTGGATCAATTCGTAACATTATTGGTTCCTCCTTATAGTTGGCAAGATGACGATACGAGGAGTCGCTGCGCCATCTCGAAAATCTCTGTTTCTGGTGGACACGCATCGAACGCTTCAAGAAGCGTTCGGCGAATCACTTCGGTCAATTGTTCGGGAGAATCGACATAGGTTAATGCCATCATGACTTCATCAAACTCAGGTCCGTATGAACCTGCCCCATAACCGAGTGGGTCCCATGTTAATAATAAGTCTTCTGTACGCACTTGTTAAACCCTTCTTTTCGCTGAAATTCCATGTCCTACTTCACCAATCTACCTTACTTTTTACTCGGATACCAGCCTTGACAAATGGATTCATATTTCTTGATTCATCAGAACACTATATCTAGTATGAAATGAATATGCAGGTATTTTGATAAGTAACGTCAAATACAATCCATTCCACCTCAAACAAACGGATGAAATGTTTCATCAAGAGTGATGAAATCGAATTCATCAATTTGTGAAAAAACAAGCAAAGACAATACATAATTTTTTTTCATCTCAGTTCTCTGTCTCAAATTGGGTCATGAAGCCCTTTTGGAGCAAAAGCAAAAAGGTGACGGGCACATTCCAGAATGTCAAGGATTGAAAAACTAAATATAGGTGTTTTATGATTAAAAAGATAAAAAAGTGTCAATATATAGTTAACGGGTATTTTGATTGTTAACACGATATTGTGACAGGTAAGGAAGTTCTTATTATCCTTTTATAACGTCTACACCATCTAAAGGAGTGATCTATTTTGACATCCCCTATCCACCACGAGACGATGCTACCAGCGGCTCCAACGCTTTCTGACGTCTCTTCTCTTATTCAATCTATCCAGACACGGTATCCTCACTTAAGCGTAGAGCGCTATGAAGAACGGGCTATTCGGGCGCTCGAGACAAAAACGCTAACACAAGATGTAGTATATGACTTATTGACGATGCATGCCCTCGATATGTTGAAAGCCGAAGAACCGGACTGGACGTTCGTGGCAACGGAAATGTACTTGAACCGCCTCTATCTTGAAGCGGCACGCAACCGCGGTTACGAAGCATCTATGCGTTATGGTAACTTCTATCAACTGGTCGAGACGTTAACATCAAAACGAATTTTCACGTCAGCTCTTCTCGATACGTATTCAAAAGAAGACATGGACCATCTCGAAACATTGATCGATCCATCCCGTGACCGTCTCTTCACATATATCGGACTCCGCACGTTGTCGGACCGCTATCTTGGGCGCGATCATGTGAAGAACCTTTATGAGCTTCCACAGGAGCGCTTCATGGTCATCGCAATGACGCTCATGCAAAAAGAAGACGAGACGACTCGCTTGAAGCTCGTCGAAGAAGCTTATTGGGCTTTATCAAACCTTTATATGACGGTCGCGACACCAACGTTGTCAAACGCCGGCAAATCATATGGACAGCTCAGCTCTTGTTTCATTGATACAGTCGACGACTCTCTCCGTGGCATCTATGATTCGAACACCGATGTGGCGACACTCTCAAAAGGTGGCGGCGGAATCGGTGTCTACCTCGGGAAAATCCGTTCACGCGGTAGTGACATCAAAGGATTCAAAGGCGTCTCAAGTGGTGCTCTTCCTTGGATGAAGCAGTTGAATAACACAGCCGTCTCGGTCGACCAACTCGGTATGCGTCAAGGCTCTATTGCCGTCTATTTAGACATTTGGCATAAGGACATCTTCGAATTTCTCGACGCGAAATTGAACAACGGGGATGAGCGCCTCCGGACACACGACTTGTTCACAGGCGTCTGCCTCCCAGATCTCTTCATGCGTACGGTCGAGGCACGCGGCGACTGGTACTTGTTCGATCCACACGAGATTCGTACCGTGATGGGATATAGCCTTGAAGACTATTTTGACGAATCAGAGAACGGTGGAAGCTTCACAGAGAAATATATGGAATGTGTCAACACGCCAGAATTATCTCGTGTGACAGTTCCAGCCATCGACCTTGTAAAACGTTACATGCGCTCACAACTTGAAACAGGTACACCATATATGTTCTTCCGAGACGCAGTGAACCGCGCAAACCCAAACAAACATGCAGGGATGATTTACAGTTCAAACCTTTGTTCCGAAATCGCGCAAAACATGTCGGCAACGACAATCGAAGAAGAATACACACAAGACGGAAAAATCGTCATCACAAAGACACCTGGTGATTTCGTCGTCTGTAACTTGAGTTCAATCGCACTTGCTCGTGCCGTGAAAGCCGATGTGCTCGAACGACTCATCCCGATTCAAATGCGTATGCTCGATAACGTCATCGATTTGAATACGATCGAAGTTCCACAGGCGATGATCACGAACCAGAAGTATCGTGCAGTCGGTCTAGGAACGTTCGGTTGGCATCACTTGCTCGCACTAGAAGGAATCCGTTGGGAATCGGTCGATGCCGTTCAATATGCAGAGAAACTCTATGAAAAAATCGCGTATCTCACAATCCAAGCATCGATGGAACTCGCCAAAGAAAAAGGAGCATTCGGCGTCTTCGAAGGTTCAGAATGGCATACAGGCGAATACTTCAAGCGCCGGAACTATCGTTCACACGACGACCTCGATTGGGACGGTCTCGCAGCAGAAGTACATCAAAACGGCGTCCGTAACGCCTATATGATGGCCGTTGCACCAAACTCATCGACGGCGATTATCGCTGGTAGTACCGCATCGATTGACCCGGTCTACAAAAAGGTCTACTCAGAAGAGAAGAAAAACTATAAGATTCCAGTCACGGTTCCCGACTTGACGCCGGACACGAACTGGTTCTATAAATCAGCATTTGAAATTGATCAATTATGGAGCATCCGTCAAAACGCGGCTCGCCAGCGCCACATCGACCAAGCAATCAGCTTCAACTTATACGTGAAGAACGATGTAAAAGCGACAGAGCTTCTTGCGATGCACCTCGAGGCATGGTCTCTTGGCATGAAGTCGATTTACTACACTCGTTCGACGACCGTCGAAGTCGACGAATGTGAGTCGTGCGCTTCGTAAACCGTCGTCATAATCATTATGTACATTTTATAGAAAGGTGGTCCACCCTATGAACATCGCAATCATCTGTCATTCGATGAGTGGAAACACGGAAGAAGTGGCATCGCTCATCGAATCGACACATCATCGCCGTGGCGATACGGTCGTCCGCTATGATGCCGATCGCGTCGGATATCGCGAAGCAAAGTCGCTCGCTTCGTTCGACCTCGTCTATTTCGGCTCTTACACGTGGGCAGACGGAATCTTACCAGACGAAATGAAAGATACGTTCCGCCTCGTGTTAAAGGAACTCCAAGTGCCGATTCGACAAGCTGCGGTATTCGGAACCGGTGACAAGATGTTTGTACATTTCTGTCGCGCTGTTGACGAGATGGCGTACCACCTTTCAAAATACGGAATCCCACTTGCCGGGGAACTGCTTAAAATCGAGCAGTCCCCACGTAACCAACCGTTCAACGTCCAACATTGGGCAGAGCGGATGGCTCACCATGTAGAAGAAGGAGTTATGCATCATGTCGATTCAGAAAATCAAATTATTGTCGCCCAAACATCCTAACCGGGCAACCGCCATCATTGGCGGGGAAACGAGTTCGATCGTCAATTGGAACGATATCGCGTATCCTCAGTTCTATACCATTTACAAACAGTTATTATCGAACTTTTGGATTCCTGATGAGATCTCAATGTCTAAGGATATGCAACAATGGCCGCAATTGACTGAACGTGAACAGGATGCATTCAAACGGATCATCGGACTGCTCTCGATTCTCGACTCGGTCCAGACACGATACATCCTCGAGTCTTCTATGTTCTCATCTGACTCGTCTGTACACGCCGTTCTCGCGGTCATCGCACAACAAGAGGTCGTGCACAATCAATCATACAGCTATGTCCTATCAAGTCTCGTGCCACTCGCTGAACAAAATCGAATCTTTGACATCGCCAAAGATGATGAAATGGTCATGAAGCGCAATCAATTCATCTTGGACTTATATGAAGCGTTCCGCGAGACTCCGAACGCTGAAAACTTTGCGAAATCACTCGTTGCATCCGTCATTCTAGAAGGCATCAACTTCTATTCAGGATTCGCTTATTTCTACAATCTCGCCCGCCACCAAAAGATGGTCGGTACATCCACGATGATCAGTTATATCCAACGTGATGAGATGCAACATTCTTACTTCATCAGCCAGCTCTTACGTGCCGTGCTGACAGAAAATCCGAAGATTGATGAAAACGGAAAGTTCAGTCAGTTCGTATACGACACGATGGCAGAAGCGGTCGACCTTGAGATCGAGTGGTGTGAATACGTTCTCCGTGACCTCGATGGACTCGACGTCAGTGAAATGCGAGACTACGTCAAATACTTGGCGAATAAACGCCTCCGCGTCATCGGTCTGAATGACTTGTATGAAGGATTTGACGAAGATGTCATGCCTTGGATCCGGGCATACTCAGATGACTCGCTCAATGCGACAAAATCTGATTTCTTCGAACAAAAGTCACGTTCTTATGCGAAAGTGACAGACGCGAACGGATTTGATGATCTATAAAATTGAACCGAACCGATTTAATCGGTTCGGTTTTTTGTACATCGAAAAAACCCAGACAATCATGTCTGGGTTAATTCAAATCAATAATAAGTCTGAACATATTTGGCAATTCCTTCAGCCACACCTTCCGCCATTTGCTGACGAGACGTGTTACTTCGAAGGTAAGTCAAATCTGTTGGTGATGAGATAAATCCTAATTCGACGAGTGCAGATGGCATTGTATTATACGTAATAACGTAATAATTAGCTGTTTTCACTCCTCGGTTCGACATTCCACTCATTTTACCCGCCAAGTTGCTTTGAATGTTTGAAGCAAGGACACGACTTCGAGCGCTGTGCGCAGACTGAGAAGAAAAGAACGTTTCTACCCCTTTCGCAGATGATGAACCGGCTGCGTTGACGTGCATACTTACAAACAAATCACCACGTAACGACTTCGCTGCAGCAACTCGCTGATCTAGAGTCAAATAGACATCAGTCGAACGAGTGAGACGTACATTGTAATCATATTTTGAGCGAAGATAAGCTTCTACACGTTTCGTTACATCGAGTACAATCGTTTTCTCATAGAGAGATCCATTAACTGCTCCCGAGTCTTTTCCACCGTGTCCTGGATCAAGGACGATGACTGTTCCAGTCGATGTGCTCGGCTTAGATGTCATCACGAATGCTGAAGAAATGAAAGCATCTTGTCCGTTGAACTTGATTTTATGGAAACCATTGGTTGTCCCATAATGTAAAACAGCTGTTCCGTGATTGAGTTGACCAACCACATTCGAATCAAGACTCGCTTTCGAACGAACGTTCAATACATCACCTGGTGTGTTGATGTATACCGTACCTTTTGGTGCAGCTTCCGGCGCAGCCGGGGCTTTCCCTTTCGTCAACCACGAACTCGCTGTGTAGTAGACTTTCGAGCCGATCTGAACAGTCGACCAACTCGAATTGTACGCTTTGTATGAAACAGCCGTGTATTTCGGAAGAACCATGAGGACTTCCGAACTCTGATGGGTTTTTCCAAACAAGTTTACTGTACGGTTAGCATACCCTTGCGTGAGTCCATCATCTGGTTTCGTTGTCGTCGGAGGTTCTGTCGACGTTTTCGAAGTAGAGATCCAAGCTGTCGGTGTGTAATACGTTTCACTTCCGAGATAGACAATCGACCAACTCGAGTTGTATTTGCTCGAGACGACAGCCGTGTTCACGGGAAGTATCTTCTTCACCGCCGACCGTTGATTCCGCTCAGCGAAGAGTTTCAGCTCCCGGTTTGCATACCCGTCTTTTTTCTCTACACTGCTATCCAATGTACCTTCTGTAATGCCCCAAGTCGGTGTGTAGTACGTTTCGTTCCCGATATAAACAATCGACCAGCTCGAATTATATTTGCTCGAGACGACAGCCGTATGTTTCGGAAGAACTTTCTGCACTTTCGAACGTTGGTTGCGTTCAGCGAACAACTTCAACTCACGGTTCGCGTAGCCATTTGTCCGCTCCACATTCGATTCTGTCAGTTTCGGTGCGATGTAAGCTTTTGCGGCATAGTACGTCTTGCCATTTAGGTAGACTTTTGCCCAAGAAGAATTATGAACGGCATACTTCACTTCCGTCCCCTTCTTCAACGTGGTCACAATCGTCGCCGATCGATGGGACGTGACGCGAACGTTTAAATTCGCAGTCGTCACTCCAGTAGACGTTGCCGCCTGCGTCGTTAACGAACTTGAAGTGGATGAAAGTTTTCGAATGTACTGGGCCGAGGCATAGTATGTACGATTGTTTACATACACTTTGAGCCATGACTGATTATACGTTCCATACTTTACTTTCGTGCTTTTTGGTAATGTTTTCACTACCTTCCCACTCAGACTAGGGGATGTACGAATGTTCAAATTGACAGTCGTCTCTCCATCATAAGTTGCAGCTTCGACAGATGGAAGTTGCATCCCTAACAAGAGGACCGTTAAGATGAGGGCAACTTTCAATAGTTTCATTTTCATCCAAAATATTCCTTTCTCATTGCGGCATTTCCTACTAACAACAATTTCATATTAGCATAATACTTTTTTAAAAAAAGTAAATATTTGAAAAAAAAGATGAATGTTTTTGATAAAAAGGTAAATGTTTTTATTTTGCTGGTCGGATAATCAGAAACGTCTCCGTTCCGTAATCTTCGATGGCGACAGTAAAGCCTTCTTTAACGAAAGGATTCTCTATACCAATCAATCCATCTCGTCTCTGTTGAATCACAAATCCATCCAGTCCTTCAATCGCTGCAATGCGATAAAACCGCTCGACATGTTGTTCTCGTTCTATATATCGGTCGAATCGCTCAAATGATTTAACTGGGACCCCGCCCCAATAGCGACCTGGCTGATGCGATAAATAAGTACGCACCGATGTCTCCGTGATCGGGTCCGGCGTGTGGTCAAATCGTCCGAAGTCCCGGGCCGACTTCTCTTCGATGAGGGCAAAGAGTGAATCGAACAGATTGAGATAGTAAGACGCTCCAAGAGACAAAACGGCACGCTGCAATTGCTCGATATGATGCTGTAGTGATTGACCTTTACGGTTCGGTTTTAACTTCTTATCGCCTTCATAAGCGTTCAAAATCCGCGCCACTTCTCCTGCCTCTTCAACAATTTGAAAATACAGCTTCTCTTTCGATTCTCCTCCCTCCGCCTCTGGTTGCTGCAATGCAATCGCATACTGGTTTGCTAGACACGTGGAGATCACTAGTACATCAAGTAACTCCTCTTTCAACTCATCCCGCGCCTCTCTCCTTAACGCGCCCCCTACTTCTCCTACCTCTTCTAACAATCGTGCTAGCCCGGATAAAGGTCTCCAGTAACCACCTAAATGAAGAATCATCGTATCGATTTTCTGTTGAACTTCTCTCACGTTCATTCACCTATCTTTCTGCTTTATTTACCGCTTACATGATATACTATGCTCAACCTAGTTGTCCGGAAAGGGTGGGTTCCACATGTCGTCGGCAAGACTTTGGCAATTGCTTCGATTCATTCTCGTCGTTATCGGTTTCTTTTTAATCACTTGGCTATTGAATATACTTTTCGAATATACATATCCGTTCGTATTTGCCTTGCTCTTGTCCTTGATGACCGTCCCGCTCGTCAACTTTTTCGAGCGAAAATCAAATATGCCTCGTGCACTCGGCACTCTCATTTCCTTGATCATCGTGCTTAGCATCGTCGTCGGAATCATCACCATCGTCATCATCCAATTGATTCATTATGCAACGGTGGCAGCGGAACGACTCCCTGAACAAATTGAGACACTCACCGAGTTTATCCAACGACTGTTCAATGAAAAAATCGCACCGCTCGTCAATGATGCATACCAGAGCTATCAGCAGTTAAATCCCGGACAGACGACCTCGCTCGAGGGAGGAATCACCGAGCTCGGTGTCCAACTCGCCTCAGCGATTGGTGTCTTGTCCCGCGGAGTGGCCAGTGTGCTACAAAACATGTTAGCAGCGCTTCCGCTCGTCTTGTTGCTCGTGGTCGTCATTGTCCTCGCCTGGTTCTTCATCACAAAGGATTGGCCATCATACGTCAACTCACTGAATCGTCTGAACAAACGAAAAGGATTCAAAGAATTCGAGGAAGTGATGATCAACCTCAAGTCTGCCCTATTTGGATACGTCCGTGCCCAGTTCACGCTCATCTCCATCACATTCGGGATCGTCTTGATCGGAATGCTCATCCTCCGTGTTGACAACCCGCTCTCTTTCGCTTTACTCGCGGGGTTCTTTGACCTCTTGCCTTATTTGGGGGTCGGTACGCTACTTATTTCTTGGGCCGCCTATGCCGCGGTGACAGGTGATTGGTTCGTGGCCATCGGATTGGTCGTGTTGTATATCATCGTCATCGTCCAACGCAACTTGGCTGAACCGAAAATTGTCGGTTCCCATATCGGATTGAATCCACTGGTCGCACTCATCTCCATCTTCGTTGGATTAAAGCTATTCGGTGTACTCGGCTTTATCGTCGGGCCCGTACTCGCCGTCCTGTTGAAAGCCGTATACAATGCCAAAGTGTTTCATTACATATGGCGATTTATCGTCGGTCCGCCTACGACGACAGCAAAAGAGCGATGAAATGTTGATTTCATCGCTCTTTTTTCATTTGAGGTACAGCCACTACGGGTTGATCGGATTCTGCCGGCTGAAGCGAGAGACCACTTGTCCCCGCTTCATAGGCAGCTACCGCCAAGATGCACGCATCGATAATATCGTCGATTTGGACGTTCGACATCTTCCATTTCCATGGAGAACTTTTCGAGTATTGCCGAAGTAACTCGATTCGCTCATCCTGCCCTTCGACCGTCTTTTTCGAATGACTTGCCTCATGTCCCATCATGACCGAGAAACAAACTTCCGGATGTGATTCGTAAACGTCAGATGCCTTCACCTGCTGAAACTCACGGATCCGGGGAACAAGATTCCACGCTTGTTTACTAATTCCTTTGCCAACCAACGCCCGACTCCTTTCATTCGCTTCCTCATAAGTCGCTTCTTGCAACACCTCTTGAATCGGCGGAGTGAAGACGGACGACTTTCGTTGGCTGAGTCGGCAACGCATCCACGCATCGCATTCGCGGCTCGGATGGTCGACCGTTCCTAAATCTTTCGGCATATCCACAAAATGCATGGCACCATCAATCAGCAACTCCTCCAACGTCTCCGAAATCGTTAAACAAAGTGAGATGCTGTCATATGTGATCCGTACCCAGCCGCCACGTGCACCATCAATTCCTACTCCTACCATGTCGTACCTCCTGTAACATCATCAACACGCCAAATACGGCGAGAAACACTGTACTCCCTAACCAAATACGGTTCGGCCAAACCGTGTAGCATAGGCCACACAGAATCGCCAAACCGATTACGCCACCTGCTCTTACCGCTCCCACGATTCAATCATCCGTGCGAGGGTTCGAACCATGACACCCGTCGGCCCCTTCGGACCGAGGTCATTCGCTGCCGCTCGTTCGCTCGTTCCTGCAATATCGAGATGTAGCCATGGTGTATCGCCGACAAACTCACCGACAAATGCGCCACCAAAAATCATATGCCCGAAACGACCTGGTGAGTTGTTCAAGTCGGCAACTTCCGATTTTCTCACCTTGTCGATGAAGACATCGAAATATGGCATCTGCCACACGAGTTCGTTCGTCTCACGGCTCGCCTCTTCAAGAGAACGATAGAGGGTATCGTCGTTCGTTAGACAGCCCGTCACGTCTGTCCCGAGGGCGACGAGAACGCCACCTGTGAGCGTAGCCACATCGATGATGGCTTTTGGTTCATACGTTTTCGCAAACGTGACCGCATCCGCTAATACAAGACGTCCTTCTGCATCCGTGTTCAATACTTCGATCGTCTTTCCATTCATGGCCGTGATCACATCATCTGGTTTGAACGCATCTCCAGAAATCATATTGTCGGTCGCACCGATGATGCCAATCACGTTCCG
This sequence comes from Exiguobacterium sp. HVEsp1, assembly GCF_002009685.1. Lineage (GTDB taxonomy): Bacteria > Bacillota > Bacilli > Exiguobacteriales > Exiguobacteriaceae > Exiguobacterium > Exiguobacterium profundum. Next base: position 1,998,672 of record NZ_KV917367.1, read on the forward strand.
TTTTGGTCGCGTCAATCCGAGGGTCTCGAACAATCCGAGGACGGTAGCAGCGCCACCCATATCTCCTTTCATCCCGACGATGCCATCTTTCGGCTTAATTGAATAGCCGCCTGTGTCGAACGTGACACCCTTCCCGACAACGGCAATCGGAGCTTCTTCTGCCCCACGATACTCGAGTACAATCAATTTTGGAGGAATCGTCGACCCTTGGTTGACTGCGAGCAATGCCCCCATACCTAGTCCTTCCATCTCTTCTTTTTCAAGAATACGGTATTTGAAATCATGACGTTTCGCCAACTCAACCGCGTAATCCGCTAACGTCTCCGCTGTCAAAATATTGGCCGGCATCATCGTCAACGTTCGAGCGACATTGACCCCTTTCCCATAAGCCACACCCGCATCGATATCCGTCTGGTCCACGTCACCGAGCAACGTGATCGTCGGTTCTTCGACCGTTTCATTTGGAGCAGACTTATATGTAGGATGGGCATAGGTCGCCATTTCATACGCTTCTGTGAATATGCGTGCGGCACCATCCGTAAACGTATCAAGCGCTACGGCGACGTCCTTCAATCCACGTGACTTGATCAGTTTCGAGACTTTCCCGAACCAATTCCGAACATTCTCGGTCGTCATGTCATTTCGTTGACCAAGTCCGACAAATAAAACACGGGTCGTCTCACCGGCGAATGTCGGAAGGATTGTCACTTCCCCCGTCTTCGTAGAGAGGTCTCCTGATTGAATAAGCGCTTTGACGCGTCCATCAAACAATGTGTCGAGTCCCTCATCGATAGAATCAGCCGCTCCAATTCCGACGACGATTGTCTCGTAAGAATCGGTCCAATTTAATTGAGCAATTTGATACATATTGCCACTTCCCTTCTATATATATGGTAAGCATAACGAACTTCTCCAAAATAATGAAATAGTATGCGTAAGAGTCAAGAAATCTTCGAATTCATGGGCTATCTCCTCGTTGTGACGTTGTTTTATTTTATGATAGGATAAGAAAGTACGCAATCGGGCTTCTCTTCATCGTGAAGTGAGGCCAATTTGACTGGTCGAGGCTTCCCCTAGTCGTAGACCGTTGCTACTTTAACTTTCTCCGTTCTCGTTAATTCTTTTTTCTTTTCGGGTATGAAGTAACGAGGCAGGAAAGTACACTATTTCTTTGAAAAGAGGGACTACGCTTATGTCACACATTAAAGGTATTGGTGCATCTGCAGGAATTGCAGTTGCAAAAGCATTCGTCATGGAGACACCTTCATTCGATATCCCATCACACAAGATTGAAGATGTCGCTGCAGAAAAGGCTCGCTTCCAAGATGCGATCGCACAATCTAAAACGGAGCTTGAAGCCATTCGCGAACATACACTTCGTGAGCTCGGTCCAGACAAAGCCGAGATTTTCTCAGCTCACCTTTTAATCGTTGAGGACCCAGAAATCGTATCGCAAGTGAACGACAAAATTGAAAGCGAAAACATGAACGCAGCGAAGGCACTTGACGAAGTCGCCCAAACGATGATCATGATTTTCGAATCAATGGATAACGAATACATGCGCGAACGTGCAGCTGATGTTCGTGACGTCACAAAACGTGTCATGGCTCACATTCTCGGAGTGACATTCGTGACTCCAGCTTCGATTTCAGAAGAAGTCATCATCATTGCCGAAGATTTGACACCATCAGACACGGCACAACTTAACCGTAAATACGTCAAAGGATTCGCGACGAACATCGGCGGACGTACGTCTCACTCTGCCATCATGTCACGCTCACTTGAAATTCCGGCAGTAGTTGGAACAAAAGTGGCCCTTGAAGAAATCAAAAACGGTGACCTCGTCATCATCGACGGAACAGAAGGTGACGTCTTCGTCAACCCTTCAGAAGATCTCGTCAAAGAATACGAAGGCAAACGTGCTGATTTTGAAGCGTACAAAGAAGAGTTGAAGCAACTCGTCAACGAAGAGTCAATCACAGCGGACGGTCACAAAGTGAAGCTTGCTGCGAACATCGGGACACCGAACGACCTCGAAGGCGTTTTGAAAAACGGTTCAGATGCAATCGGGCTCTATCGTACGGAGTTCCTATATATGGACTCTGAAACGTTCCCGACTGAAGAAGAGCAATACACAGCTTACAAAACGGTTCTTGAAGGCATGGAAGGCAAGCAAGTCGTCATCCGTACACTCGACATCGGTGGCGACAAAGAGTTGTCATACCTTGACCTCCCGAAAGAAATGAACCCGTTCCTCGGCTATCGTGCCATCCGCCTTTGCCTTGAGGAAACAGATTTGTTCCGCACACAACTTCGTGCCCTTCTCCGCGCCTCAGCTCACGGGAACCTCGCCATCATGTTCCCAATGATTGCGACACTCGAAGAGTTCCGCGCGGCGAAAGCCCTTCTTCTCGAAGAAGAAGCGAAGTTGAAAGAAGAAGGAATCGAAGTCGGACAATATGAGACTGGAATGATGGTTGAAATTCCATCAACGGCTGTCATGGCGAAACAATTCGCAAAAGAAGTCGACTTCTTCTCAGTCGGAACGAACGACTTGATTCAATACACGATGGCGGCTGACCGGATGAACGAAAAAGTTTCTTACTTGTACCAACCGTTCAACCCTGCCATCTTGAACCTTCTCCACAATGTCATCACTGAAGCACACAAAGCTGGCAAATGGGTCGGCATGTGTGGAGAGATGGCTGGAGAAGAACTCGCGATTCCAATCCTTCTCGGTCTTGGTCTCGACGAATTCTCGATGTCCGCTTCAAGCGTCCTTCGTGCGCGTAGCCTCGTGAAACGCTTGACGAAGTCGGAAACAGAAGCAATCGTCAACGAAGTCCTCAACATGGACACAGCTGAAGAAGTCGTGAACTTCCTTAGCGAAAAGTTCGACATTAAGAAATAATGGCAAAAGTCCTTCTCTCACTCGAGAGAAGGACTTTTTTATATACTGCATTAGAAATCAAAATCATCTGGGTCTGGACCGACACGTTGATATCGGTCGAGTGAGTCGATTCGTTCCATTTGATCTTTGGTCAATTCAAAGTCATGAACATCGAAGTTTTCTGCGATTCGATGTGGTTTGATGGATTTTGGAATAATCACCCATCCCGTTTGGAGATGCCACCGTAACAACACCTGGGCGACGGAACGATCGACTTCCTTTGCGACCTCTACTAAAGTCTGCTCTTCGAACAACCCTCCCTGCATAAGCGGTGCCCAAGCGACCGGTACGATGCCGTGCTCGCTCATATACGATGCTAACTCGGTTTGACGAAGCAACGGATGCCGTTCAACTTGGTTCACGGCTGGAACGAGGTCACTGTTTGCAGCCAATGTCTCGAGGTGATGGACTTGGAAGTTACTCACCCCGACTGCCCCGACACGTCCCTCTCGATACAACGTTTCGAGGGCACGCCAACTCTCGACCATCTTGTCTTCCACCGGCCAATGAATCAAATACAAATCTAACTGTTCCAACCCAAGACGAACGAGTGACGCCTCGTAGGCGGAGATGGCAGCATCGTAACCTTGATCAGCGTTCCATAGTTTCGATGTGATAAATAAATCTTCCCGGGAAATATTTGCGATTTCCATTCCTTTTCGGATTCCGTCACCGACCCCCTCTTCATTCTCATAAACGGCTGCCGTATCGATATGACGGTATCCTTGACGAATCGCCTCGACGACGGCATCCATGACTGTATCCCCATCTTTAACTTTGAAGACGCCAAGTCCAATAGTAGGAATGGCTTTCTGACCGTGATTCAATTGTATGGATTGTTTCATTTGTACCCCTTCTTTCGTGAGAATTCTCCTTCACTATAAGGGGGATTCTCCTTTTCCGGAATAAGGCACATTGAAGTAACTACACAAATCGAGCCGCCCCATGATAGGAGCGGCTCGTAATCATTTATTCTGGTCCTCTGTCATCGGCTCTAAAGTCGAGCGCTTCACCCGCGACGACAGTCTCACCGAATGGTACGACGACGACTTTTCCGTCCCCGTTCGTCCAAATGATTGGTGTAATCAGTGACGGCACTTTATCACGAATCGCGCTGAGGTCGACTTCGAGAAGGACGTCTCCCGCTTCGACCCGGGCGCCTTCTTCGACTCTCGCTGTGAATCCTTCCCCTTTCAGGTTGACCGTATCGAGACCGACGTGGATCAATAGTTCACGTCCATCGTCAGCCAAAATGCCAATCGCATGTTTCGTCGGGAAGAATGTCGTGATTTGACCGGTCACCGGCGAAACGACCTGTCCGGAACTTGGTTCAATCGCAAACCCTTCTCCCATCATGCGACCCGAGAAGACTTGATCCGGCACATCATCAAGTGATAACAGGACACCAGACATCGGAGCCAAGAAGCGATGATCGGCTTGTTCAGCCGCTTCCGGTGTAATGACTGCCTTCTCTACTTTTTCTTTCGGTTTGTATTCGCCACCTTCGATGATGGTCGCGATTTGTGATTTGAGCGTGTCCGATTTTGGTCCGAAGATGGCTTGGATATTGTCTCCTACTTCAAGGACACCAGCGGCACCGAGCGTTTTTAGAAGGTCTTTGTCAACTTGTTTCACGTCATTGACGGTGACACGAAGTCGCGTGATACATGCATCTAAATGTTTAATGTTTTCAGGACCACCGAGTCCGACGAGCACTTCATATGGCAAGTCGTCCCCAATCCCCGCTTTGTCCCCTTTCGTGCCAGTCTGCACGTCACGTCCAGGAATTTTCAGGTCAAACTTCGTAATAGCGAACCGGAATCCAAAGTAGTAGATGACCGCAAAGACGAGACCAACCGGGATGACGAGCCACCAGGCCGTCCGGTTCGGCAGGACCCCGAAGAGCAGATAGTCAATGAGACCACCAGAGAAGGTCATCCCAATCTTGACGTTCAGTAAATGCATCGTCATGAAGGAGAGACCGGCAAAGACGGCGTGAATTCCGAAGAGAAGTGGTGCAACGAAAACGAATGAGAATTCGACTGGTTCTGTGATCCCTGTCAAGAATGACGTAAGGGCAGCCGAGAAATAGAGACCCTCGACGTCTTTCCGCCGTTCTTTCGGAACCGTGTGGAACATGGCGAGACAGGCTGCTGGTAAGCCGAACATCATGAACGGGAATTTCCCGGTCATGTACGTACCGGCTGTGAATTCCACGCCGTCACGCAGTTGTGCGAAGAAGATCCGCTGGTCACCTTGTACGAGATCACCTGCTTGGTTCGTATACTCCCCGAATTGGAACCAGAATGGAGAATACCAAATATGGTGAAGACCGAACGGAATCAAGGAACGTTCTACTAATCCAAAGATGAATGCTGATAAGGCAACGTTTGCCTCGATGACCGTACTTGAGAACGTGTTGATCACATTCCCAATCGGTGGCCATATATATGCGAGCGCAATCCCGATAATCAAACTGAATGCGGCCGTCGCAATCGGGACGAACCGCTTCCCTGCAAAGAACCCTAAGAAATCTGGCAACTTGATGTTGAAATACTTGTTGTACGCATAGGCTGCAACAAGACCTGCGATAATCCCCCCGAATACCCCCATTTGGAGTGTCGGAATACCGAGAACGGTGGCATACTGCGGATCACCTTGAGCGATTTCCGCGGTAATCCCATTCCATGTGCTAATGACTTTGTTCATGATCAAATAACCGACAATGGCTGCTAGACCAGCAACCCCGTCCCCGTTCGCCAGGCCGATCGCGACCCCGACGGCAAACAGTAACCCTAAGTTTGCGAAGACGATGTCCCCGGCATCTGTCATGACTTGCCAAATCAGGACAAGTGAGTCATTCGCCAGAAACGGGAGCAATTCAACGAGGTCCGGGTTTTGGAATGCGGTACCAAACGCCAAGAGAAGACCGGCTGCCGGTAAGATCGCAACCGGAAGCATGAGTGCTTTCCCGATCCGTTGTAAAACGCCAAACACTTTCTTCCACATCATGGTTCCCTCCTTTGTCAGAATACTTACTTTTTCCCTCTAACGTTTGGATGAAACCGTTTCATATAAAAGAAAAAGACCAACCCCGAAGGATTGGTCTAGGTCATCAATTAGTTGACTTTCTTTTCGTTACCTGAAGCGATGACCGCTTGGATTTCTGATTTCAATGCGTCCGAACGTGGTCCGAAGATTGCTTGAATGTTGTTACCAACTTCAAGGACACCAGAAGCGCCAAGTCGTTTTAACTCATCTTTGTTTACGTTTGCTTTGTCTTTAACTTCGACACGAAGACGTGTGATACATGCATCGAGGTGTTTGATGTTTTGTGAGCCACCAAGACCGACGAGGATATCTTGTGCAAGTTCCGAACCAGTAGCTGTTGATTGTTCAACAACCTCATCTTCACGACCTGGAGTTTTAAGGTTGAACTTACGGATAACGAAGCGGAATCCGAAGTAGTAAATAACCGCGAACACGAGACCGACTGGAATAACGAGCCACCAAGCCGTACGACCTGGAAGAACACCGAAGAGCAAGAAGTCGATCAAACCACCCGAGAACGTCATCCCGATTTTCACGTTCAAGATGTGCATTGTCATGAATGAAAGACCTGCGAATACCGCGTGTACTGCGAAGAGAAGTGGTGCTACGAACAAGAATGAGAACTCGATTGGTTCTGTGATACCAGTCAAGAACGATGTAAGGGCAGCAGAAGCCAAGAGACCACCGACAACCGCTTTACGCTCAGGACGTGCTTCGTGATACATTGCGAGTGCTGCTGCAGGAAGACCGAACATCATGAACGGGAATTTACCAGTCATGAACGTACCTGCTGTCAATTCAGCACCATCACGAATTTGTGCGAAGAAGATCGCTTGGTCACCACGTACAACATTACCCGCTGCATCTGTGTATGAACCGAATTCAAACCAGAACGGTGAGTAGAAGATGTGGTGAAGACCGAATGGAATCAATGAACGTTCGATTAAACCGAAGATGAACGCTGCGAATGTACGGTTTTCATTCAACATGAAGTTTGAGAATGAGTTCAATCCGTGCTGAACTGGTGGCCATACTAATAGTAAAACGAAACCAGCAACGACGGCTGCAACTGCTGTTACGATTGGAACGAAACGTTTACCAGCGAAGAAACCAAGGAACTGTGGCAATTCGATATTGAAGTACTTGTTATAGGCCCATGCGGCGATGAGACCCATGATGATCCCTCCGAATACCCCTGTTTGGAGCGTTGGGATACCGAGTACGTTCGCGTAAGCCGGGTCACCTTGTGCCAATACTTCAGGTGTGAGTTCGAGCCAAACACCCATGACTTTGTTCATGATCAAGAATCCAACGATTGCCGCAAGTCCGGCTACGCCGTCACCTGCTAAACCGATGGCGACACCGACTGCGAACAAGAGCGCCAAGTTCGAGAAGATGATTCCACCTGCTTGCTCCATCAATTGAGCGAATTTCACGACGCCTTCGTTCGTTAACCAACCAGCGCGTGATGTAAGTTGTGGGTTTTGCATTGCGTTACCGAACGCAAGAAGAAGACCGGCTGCCGGCAAGATCGCAACAGGAAGCATAAGTGCTTTACCGACTTTTTGAAGAACACCAAAGATCTGCTTAAACATCAACATTTCCTCCTTTTTTTAAGTACGTATAAACAATATGATAGCGGCGTAGATGTCAGACAACCGACGTATCTAAACGTTTTCATAAATCACGTTTATAAAAACAGAAAAGGCATGAATAAGGATAGAACGTAGACCTCTCCCAATGGAGACATCACATAACGTTCCACTCCTTACTCATGCCTGATCGAATCAGTAACACGTAAGACACGTGGTATCATTTATCTACTTGTTAGGCGCTGGAGATGCATCGTCAAATATGTCGCTTCACCTCGTGGGACAGGACGCTTTAATTCGCGTTCCATGATGCCCATCAGCTCCCAAGCAGTACTATAGCATAGCGGATATTCGTCGCGCAACACCTTTTCAATTTTTTGTGGTGCCTCGACCGTCTCACCTGTCGCGACCCGCTCAACGGCGTACCTTAAGTGCCGAAGTAAGCGCTTATAATCGAGTGATGTCCGGTCCATTTTCACGTTCAAATGACTCTCAATCGTCTGAACAATTTGCCCGATGATTTGATTATGACGGTTGACCTCGAGGACGTTTTTGAACGTCGTCGCCGAGTGAATATGAAGGGCGATAAACCCTGTTTCCGCATCCGGGAGCAAAACGTTCAATCGTTCATGAAACATATCGACGATCCGTTCCGCGAGCGCAAACTCGTTTGGATAGAGCGATTCCGTTTCAAGTAAAAACGGATTCGTCACTTCCATCCCTTGTTCGATTCGCTTCATCGTGAAGAACAAGTGATCCGTCAAACCGATATGGATGTGCTCATCGACTTTCTTGCCCGTACTCGTCTCAATGAAGCAGACAATCTCTTGCATGAACGCAATGAAGTCCTCGTCGACATGTTTGACGAGTTCTTGATATTGAGATTGCTCTTCTTTATCTGTCAGTTGATACACTTTCTCCGGGACGCTGGCCGGGTCGACGAGGTCGCCTGGTTTTTTGCCAAAGCCAATCCCCTTCCCGAGTAGAATGACTTCCGGATCCGTATCATGTTGACAAATGACAACGCTATTATTCAACACTTTTTTGATCGTATACATCGGTAATGTCATTCGCATCGCATCCCTTACTAAAAATCGTTTCGCTATCTAGTATATCGGTTCATGCCCTAAAAAAGTAGGGACAAAACAAAAAAGGCGAACATTTCTGTCGCCAATTAAAACATTGAATAACCGCTCTTTCGTAAGAAACGAATCGTCACACCAGCTAGAATTGCACCGAGCAATCCAAAGCCGAGCATGAATAAATCGAGAAGTTGCAACCCGACGAGTCCTTCATAGACACTCGTAAGCGCGGTCGATGTCTCGGTCACGTAACTCGAAAGTTTGACATTATCAATCATCATGATGACAAAAATTGGATAAATGAACACGAGTGTCCATGTCTTTTTAAGTAACATATTCAAGATGAAGCCGATACTGAAAAAAATCGTCATATATAAAACGGCTCCAATGACTGCTTGGATAATATGCATGTGTTGCCCCCCTTGTCCGCTCTTCATTATACAAAATTTCGACCAACGAGGTCAAAGAACTTCCTATGACAATTTCGAAAGAAAAACAGCCCGTTCTGAGACAGAACGAGCCATGCAATCATGAAATTAGAACTTCCCTTTTTTAAGGACGAGTCCGTATTTTTTCAATTCGATGAAGTGTTTGTTGTCAATGACTTTCTTCATGAATGAAGCGTTGCGACCGAAGATCTTTTTGCCCATCACGATTCCGATTCCATCGTTATGACCGAGTGAAGCAACTGTTCCTTTGCTCTCGTAAGTGAACTTCGAAGTCGATTTGCCATTGATAAGTGCCGCGATGTTTTTCGCAACGTTGTGCGCTTGTTGTGTCGCGATTTGTGCCGTCGGTGGGTATGGACGGTTCGATGCAGGGTCCATGACCGCTGAGCAGTCACCGATGATGAAGACGTTGTCGTGACCTGGTGCACGGTTGTCCGCTTCCACCATGACACGGTTACGGACCGCTTCAAATCCTGATTTTTCGATGATCGGGCTACCACTTACGCCACCTGTCCAGATGATCGTGTTGGCACGAATCGTTTCTGTCGTGTCACCTTGAAGTGGACCGAATGTCACCACACCTGGCTCGACACCTTTGATTCCGTTACCGAGTTTCATCTCGACACCGTTACGCTCCAACCATTTCTGTGCGTATGTCGTGAGTTCTGGGTCGAAACCAGGAAGAACTGTTGGTGCCGCTTCAATGTTGACGATGCGAACCGCTTCGCGTGGAACGTCATACTGTTTGCAAAGTTCAGGGATTCGGTTGACGATTTCACCGAGGAATTCGATTCCTGTAAATCCGGCACCACCGACAACGATCGTCACGAACGAGTTGTCTGAAGAACCGTTTGTTTTATATTGAGCGAATGAATATTCGATGTGCTCTTTGATTTTACGAACACTGTTCAACGAGCTGATTGTCATCGCATGTTCTTTCAAGCCTGGGATACCGAACGTTTCAGGTACACCGCCGAGACCGATGACGACATAGTCGTATTCGACGACAGAACCATCTTCAAGCGTGACTTGTTTGGCAGCAGTATCGACGCGATCGACGATCCCTTTGACAAGTTTCACACGTGACGGGTTCACAATATCGTTAATGTAGATGCGCGCTTGGTCTGGGTTCATCGTCCCAGCAGCTGGTTCGTGAAGCCATGTCGTTTGGTAGTGATAATCATGCTTGTTGATGAGCGTGATGTTCGCATCACCTGCAGCGAGTGTCTTTTGAAGGTTGACGGCTGTGATGAGTCCACCGAAGCCCGCACCAAGAATAACAATGTTAGGTCGTTTCATGTTCATTTCCACCTTGTTTAAAGTTTTGTTTTTTGAACAACTATGTTGTGTGTTTCTTCACATAGACGTTCACAATAAAGCCTATCCTTGTTCAACATCTGTTCACAATTGCTTCTGTTTCATTGTACGCTCTTTAAATTGAATTCTCAATGGAAAAGCTTATCTTCTTGAATTTTTTTTGAAAGTGTTGCATGTTTGTACTGAATGGATTTAATTCAATAAACTCTCTATAATAGATGTATACGCTTTGAGGAGGAATTCGATGAAGACGACGAAAGATGTAATCATCATCGGTGGCGGCCCGGTCGGACTGTTCACCGCATTTTATGCAGGCATGCGCCAACTCGATACGACGTTGATTGAAAGCTTACCGCAACTTGGTGGTCAGTTGTCAACGCTCTATCCTGAAAAATATATTTATGATATTGCCGGTTTCCCGAAAGTAAAAGCACAGGACTTGATCGATCAACTAAAAGCACAAGCTGACCAGTTCGAACAAGATTACCGTCTCGGTGAAACGGTGGAAACGGTGGAACGTCTCGAGGACGGCACGTTCGTATTGACAACAAATAAAGAAGAATATCATACGAAAGCCATCATTATCACGGCCGGAAACGGTGCCTTCTCGGCTCGTCCACTCGGGCTTGATGGCTGCGAAGATTACGCCAACCTTCATTACTTCGTCGACAACATGGAGAAATTCCGTGATCGCCGTGTCATGATTGCCGGCGGTGGCGATTCAGCCGTCGACTGGGCACTCATGCTTGAAGGAATCGCAAAAGAAGTCCACATCGTTCACCGTCGTGACCGCTTCCGTGCTCATGAACATACGGTAGAACAGATGAAGGCATCGACGATTAACGTCCTCACGCCCTATAACATCGAGTCACTGTCTGGTGAGACACACATCGAATCTGTCGAATTGACAGATAAGGATGGCGAATCAAAAATCGTTGAAATCGATGATTTGATTTGTAACTACGGATTCGTTTCATCGCTCGGTCCAATCAAGAACTGGGGAATGGAATTCGAGAAAAACACAATCCGTGTCGATTCACGTATGGAAACGACCGTTGCCGGCATCTTTGCTTGCGGTGATATCGCGACATACGAAGGGAAAGTAAAATTGATTGCGACCGGTTTCGGTGAAGCCCCAATCGCCATCAACCAAGTGAAACAGCTCGTGGATCCGACAGCTCGTCATCCGCAACACTCGACATCTGTATTTGCTGGGAAATAAACACTGAACCCCTGTCGCTCCCATGCACAGGGGTTCAGTTTTGTCTTGCAAGGGAGGTTAACATGAATATAGTCACAACAAATACAATTACCAATAAAATGCGCGATGAACTATACACGATCCATCAAGAGGTTTTTGGAGATATAAATCACTTTCATCAAAAGTTAATACGTAAAACAAATTTATTTTTTACTTTAGCGATTATTGACAACGAGATTCATGGCTACAAGATTGGCTATCCTCTCAATGAAGATTGTTTTTATAGTTGGATGGGAGCCGTCAAACCTGCTTCTCGTAATCTCGGTATCGCCTCACGGTTAATGGAGACACAGCACGAATGGGCTAAAAATCAAAACTATAAATCGATTGAAACAAAGACGATGAATCGTTGGCGACAAATGTTACTCTTAAATATTCGTCATGGTTTCGATGTCAAAGCAGTCAATATAGATAAAAATGGTCGCGAAAAAATCCTTTTGCGAAAACAGCTCAATGTTTAACAAAAAAGGTTATTTTTTGAGCGTCTGAATGATGACCCGGTCAAGCCAGTCATCGAGTTGCGTGAACACGAAGCCCGCCTTCTTCGCCTCAGCAATCGACATATAATAGTCGACATCCGAATCATACGGCGACGAGTCTCCATCTTTTATAATATGGACGGGTTTTCCGACGTGTTGGCCGATTCGCTCCATTAAAGCACCCATGGAGATGAGCCCGTCACTTGCAGCGTTGAAAGGACCGGTCACGTTCGCACGTCCCACCCATTCTAAAAATGCTGCTGCTTCCGCACTCGAGATGAAGCCCATCTTCGCTTCCGGGTGATGCAAGACAACCGGTTCCTCGTTCCGGATTGCATCTACATAAAACTTCAATCGGTCTGTATAGTCATCCGGACCTAACACGATCGGTAATCGTACGGTCGCCACCGGGAAAGAGGCGCGATGGAAGAAGAATGATTCCGCCTCGCGTTTCCCTTGTCCGTAGTCATGTTCGGATTCAAGATGATATTCGTAATGGAGCGGATTGAAGTCGCTCTCTTTTAAATCAGGACCAGGTGCGTAGACCGACATCGTCGACGTGAGCACATATTTTCCGACTTTGTCCATGAACGCATCCGAGGCGATTTTTGCCTGATACGGAGTAAAACAAATGTTGTCATAGACGAGGTCGTACCGTTCGCGGGCCAAGTCTTTCATCGTCGCGACCGATTGCCGGTCTCCTTTGACAGACCGAATCCCTTCAGCTTCCGGTACCTGTAGTTGCCCCCTCGTCACAATCGTCACATCGTCCCCTGCTTCAGCAAGTCGCAATGCGAGCCGTTTTCCGAAATAGCGTGACCCTCCGAATATCAATACTTTTCTCATGACCCTGAATCCTCCCATTTGTAATGACGTCCCTACTCATTTTCCCTTCAAAGAAACAGACTAATCTACCACTTTTACACGTATTCTTGCTATTCTAATAAGTAAAGACTTGTTAGGGGGCTCGAATATGCACCAAATCATGTTAGAAAAAGGTTGGACGTATGAACTACCACCACAGTATGCGATCTATCAGAGCTTATCTGATTTCAGTCGTTACTCTGTCCTCGACCAAGAGGAAGAGAGTGTCTGCTCATTCCGCATCACGAATGACACATGTACAATCACAGGCTTTCGGCCTTGGCAACATCACATCGAACTCGACGTAACTGCAAAAGTCATTCGGTTGATTTTGACAGAAGAAGAATAAGAACCGATCGCAATCGCGATCGGTTCTTATTCTTTAGCATTCTCCTGGCGTACCTGCATTCGTCGCTGTCCGGAAACTCGAACCGCAACCGCATGTTGCAATCGCATTTGGGTTTTTAATTGTGAAACCGCCACCGAGCATCGACTGCTTATAATCAATCTCGAGGCCATCAACGACCCCATGATCCACTTCCGCAACGATGACGCGGACACCATGATGGTCGAATTGAATGTCTTTGTCCGTCTTGTCCTCGTCGAAGCCCATCCCGTATGAAAGTCCTGTACATCCGCCACCTTGTACCTTCACTCGCAAGTATTGCGCATCCGGGCGTTCCGTCTGTTTCATCATCTCTAGCACTTGAAGTGCGGCTGACTCTGTTAAATGAATCATCTGAACTCCTCCTCATATATCTTCAATTCAAGTCAATTGACTTGTCATCTTGTGGATTATCTTGTATAACTAAACTGTAACAAAAAAAATTAAATCGTTCCATCTTCGGGGCAGGGTGAAATTCCCGACCGGCGGTATTGAAGAATATATTCTTCTCAGCCCGTGAGCGAGCAAGGCGTTGCTTGCTGATTTCGTGAGATTCGAAAGCCGACAGTATAGTCTGGATGGGAGAAGATGGCGGCATCCGACCGATATCCGGATGTTTTCTTTGACGTGGACTTTTCCACCTCGGAAAACATCTATTTCGTATGCGCGTAAACTCTCCCGATTGTCTTCATTGCAATCGGGTTTTTATATGCGACGGATGCCATTCATCGAGGAGCGACCTAAAGGAGAGATTCTGATGAAAACTACGCGCAACAAACGACTGACAACAATGGTGACTTTGGCGATGCTCGGGACGATCTCGTTCGTACTCATGCTATTCAACTTCCCGCTCCCATTTTTACCGCCATTCCTTAAAGTGGACTTTAGTGACATTCCTGCACTCATTGCCGGAATCGTCTTTTCCCCACTCGCAGGAGTCGTGGTCGTCGGTTTGAAAAACGTCTTGTACTACGTCTTTAACGGTGGCGGTGTTCCAGTCGGGGAAGTCGCAAACTTCTTCGCAGGTGTCGCATTCATGTACCCAGTTGCCTGGTTCTACCATAAGCGCAAGTCAAACAAAGCACTCGCTTCTGGATTACTTGCCGGTACAATCACAATGGCTCTTAGTCTCGCCATCTTAAACTATCTCGTCATCTTGCCAGCCTACGCCTTCTTCTTCGGAATGGCAGACATGGCCGACCCGGCGGTGAAAACGGATCTTGTCCTTTACGGGATCTTACCGTTCAACTTGATTAAAGCGATCTTGATCAGCGCGCTCTTCGTCCCACTCTTCTTGAAATTGAAGCCGTGGATCGAACGTCAACGCGTACAACTTCAAGCATAATCGATATACGAGCATCTAGGCGTTGCCTAGGTGCTTTTTTTAACCATATTGTAAGGAGGGGTATTCATCATGACAGACGAACAGGATTTGGTTCATTTTCTAAAACAAGACGCCGAGCTCATAAAGCTTCTCCACGCCGTCGCCAACCTCGATTTACCGGATTGTTGGATTTGTGCGGGATATATTCGTTCAAAAGTCTGGGACCACCTTCACGGATACGAAACATCGACTAAAACAGATGATGTAGATGTGATTTATTTCGACCCAAACCAACCAGAGGAAGCAGTCGAAAAACAACTCGAAGAGCGATTATTCCGCCTCATCCCCGATGTACCTTGGTCTGTCAAAAATCAAGCGAGAATGCATCACGTCAACAACCTTCCACCCTATGCCTCATCGGTCGATGCGTTGGCACATTTTCCTGAGACCGTCACCGCGATCGGGGTACGTCTTCAATCGGATGGTTCCCTCATCCTCGCTGCCCCACACGGCATTCACGACTTGATCAACATGCACGTTATACCGACACCACCCTTTGATTCGAACTCTTCAAAGCATCCCATCTATCTGGAGCGGTTGCAGCAAAAGAACTGGTCCGCCAAGTGGCCAAACATCACCATACATACATCCTTCTCATACTAAAAAACGCAACCACCGAAGTGATCGCGTTTTCTTATACCGATTAAAGAAGAAGTCCAGCCAATGTAGCTGACATCAAGTTTGCAAGCGTACCTGCAAGAATCGCGAGAACACCCATGCGTGCGATGTCACCACGACGGTTTGGCGCCATACCACCAAGACCACCGAGAAGGATCGCGAGTGACGAGATGTTTGCGAAACCACAAAGTGCGAATGCAATCATCGCTTCTGAACGAGCTGACAAATCACCAGAACCGATGATTGGAGCAAACTCAGAGAAAGCAACGAATTCGTTCAAGACTAGTTTTTGACCGAGGAAGCTACCGAATTGTACAGCATCCGCCCATGGTACACCAATCACGAATGCAAGTGGCGCGAAGACGTAACCGAGAATCAATTCGAGTGACAAGCTATCAAATCCGAAGAGTCCACCAACTGAACCGAGGATCAAGTTGACGAGCGCAATCAATGAAACGAATGCAAGAAGCATCGCACCGACGTTCAAGGCAAGGAAGAGACCGTCAGAAGCACCACGTGCCGCTGCATCGACGAAGTTCGCCGCTCTGTCTTCTTCATCTTCTACAATCTCGATGTCGTCATCGTACTCTTCTGTTTCTGGTACGATGATTTTCGCGAATAAAAGACCTGCTGGCGCTGCCATGAAGCTCGCTGCGAGCAAGTATTCGAGTGGTACACCGAGTGCTGCATAACCTGCAAGTACAGATCCGGCAACCGATGCGAGTCCACCGACCATGACTGCGAAGAGCTCAGACTGTGTCATTGTAGGAAGGTACGGCTTGATGACAAGCGGTGCTTCCGTTTGACCGACGAAAATGTTCGCTGTTGCTGAAAGTGACTCTTTACGTGACGTACCAAGTGCTTTCGCAAGGGCAGTACCGAGGATACGGATGACCCACTGCATGACGCCGAGGTAGTAAAGCAATGCGATTAATGATGACATGAAGATGATAATCGGAAGGACTTGGAATGCGAAAACGAAGTTGTCGCCACCGACTGCTGTTCCGAATACGAAGGCAATCCCGTCACCCGCTGTGTTCAAGACAGCTTGAACCCCATTTGAGATCCATTCAAGCGCCTTACGTCCCCATGCCGTATATAAGACGAGGAATGCAAATGCGAATTGAACAGCGAACGCTGCCAAGACCGTGCGCCATTTGATGGCTTTACGGTTGGTAGAGAAGATGTAAGCGATTGCAATTAGTGCCAAAATACCAACCACACTCATGATTTTCATTGATGTTGTGCTCCTTTCATATTAAACAAACCAATTATATGTGTCATACCCGAAAAGAGATGTGCCCTACCGTTTGAAACGCTTTCTTTTTATCGTTGTTAAACGTCAGACAACCTACATTCGAACCTCTTAGAATATAACATCCCTCTTTTTAAAATGCAACGGGGGAAATAAAAAAGTTTGAGGTCATCCCTCAAACTTTTTACCATGCCATCTCTTCGATTTTTTCATACACCTTCGTCACGAGCTCTTCTGGCGTCTCACCCGTCACGACTTCCCCGTCAACGAGGCAAAAGAGATCGAGGGAACAGACACCACAATAGCCTGTACAGCCGTATTCGACCACATCAAGGTCCGGATCGGATTCTAATTTAGCCCGGGCAATTTGTGAGCCCATCGCCAAATTCGAGGCACAAAATTCGATGATTGGATTCATCATATATGTCACCGTCTTTCTTTACGTGAATTATCGGAAAATGGTTCTTCTACGGCAGATTATAACATGATACAGTTGAAGAGTAACAAAGGGGGATTATTATGCGCAAATTAGTCGTCTTAGGAGGCGGTTACGGGGGAATGCGTGTGATTGAAAGAGTGCTTGGACATCAGTTACAAGACATCTCGGTCACGCTCGTCGATCGCTTGCCTTATCATGGATTGAAAACAGAGTATTACGCACTGGCCGCAGGAACGGTCTCGGACCGCGATATTCGAATCGACTTTCCGGATGAAATCGATTACATATACGGACAGGTCACGGACATCGACACCGAAGACAAAATGGTCCTGCTCGCGAGTGGAGAAAAAGTGCCCTACGACGACCTTGTCATCGGATTAGGGTGCGAAGACAAATATCACAATGTCCAAGGGGCCGCCGAGTTCACGTACAGTATTCAAACACTTGAAGAGTCACGTAAGACACAACAAGCAATCAATGGTCTACGACCAGGGTCGGTCGTTTCTGTCGTCGGTGCCGGGCTGTCCGGTGTCGAACTCGCCAGCGAACTTCGTGAGAGCCGACCTGATTTGACGGTCTGTTTATTCGACCGCGGACCATCCGTCCTGTCTTTCTTATCTAATCGTGTTTCGATGTACGTACAATCTTGGTTCGAGGAGCACGGCGTCGAAGTCATTAACAATGCCAACATCACACGTGTCGATGCTGACGGACTATGGAACCACGAAGACTTGTTCCCATCTGATTTGACCGTATGGACGGCCGGGATTCAACCGGTCGCTGTTGTACGGAACCAAGGTTGGGAGCTCGATGGAGGCGGACGTGTCAAATTGACGGAACATCACTTCGTTCCTGGACTGCCGGACGTGTTTGTCGTTGGTGACAATGCGAGCTTACCGTACGCACCGTCCGGACAACTCGCCGAAGCCCAAGCCGAACAGATTGTCCAAGTCTTGCTTTGCAAATGGAAAGGCGTCAATTATCCAGAATTACCCGACATCAAACTGAAAGGGACACTCGGTTCCCTCGGGAAGAAGGCAGGCTTTGGGGTGTTTATGGGGAAACAATCACTCACTGGGAAAGTAGCCCGACTATTAAAATCCGGTATCCTTTGGAAACATAAAGTCATTAAATGAGTATATTGCGAACGAGCCTCCATGGCTGGTTCGCTTTTTTTGATTTGTTCATCTGTAATTTCCATTCATTTCTCTTACAATTGAGCCAAAAGTCTTGTATCTGAATCCCCTGTATCCTTATCTAAATATTCAGATATTTAATGCCATTGGCGTATTCTACACGTTGGCAAAACTTGTTACTCTATGGTCACGGCAGTTGGACATCCCGTCATCTTGCCTACATACCTTAAAGGAGGAAACAAGTTGAAAAAAATCTGTAGCTCCGTCCTCGCCTCATTGCTCGTCTTGTCAACCGTACCTGGGGGCGCGGATGCCGCCCCAAATAAAGAGAAAGAACGCGTCATCGTCGTCTTCAAGGAGTCGGCAAAGAAAATCCCCCTTTCCATCGATGGCATGGAAGTTCGCCAACAGTACGCGAACATTCCAGCCGCTGCACTCGAAGTACCAAAAGCCGCATTGAACGGCTTGAAAAACAATCCACACGTCGCACATGTGGAAGTGGATCAAACGGTACAGATTGAGAATCAAACACAAGACTGGGGAATCCCCAAACTAAAAGCTCCTTCATCTTGGCAAAGCGGATTCACTGGGAAAGGTGTCAAAGTATCCGTCGTTGACACAGGAATCTCGGCCCATCCTGATTTAACAATCGCTGGCGGTGCCTCATTCAGCACGGTCACGAGTTCGTATACCGATGACAACGGTCACGGTACTCATGTTGCTGGGATCATCGGTGCACGGAACAACAGCATCGGAACGGTCGGGATTGCACACGAAGCAAGCATTTACGCCGTCAAAGCGCTTGAGGCGAACGGAAGTGGTAGCTTATCGAGCATCATCGCCGGGATTGACTGGTCGATCACAAATGATATGGATATCATCAACTTGAGCCTCGGGACGACGAGTCCATCGACGACGCTCCAACAAGTCGTCGATCGTGCCAACAACGCGGGCATCCTTGTCGTCGCGGCAGCGGGTAACAACGGTCGTACCGATGGGTCGGGTGACCTCGTCAACTATCCGGCTCGTTACAGTTCGGCAATCGCTGTCGCTGCAACCGATATCAACAACAACCGCGCCTCGTTCTCGGCGACAGGAAGCACTGTCGAAGTGGCAGCACCTGGTGTCGGCATCAACTCGACCCTCTCAAATGGGGGTTACGGCCAAATGAGCGGAACATCGATGGCGACACCTTATGTGGCGGGTAACCTCGCGCTCATGAAGCAAGCCTTCCCTACGCTATCGAGCACACAACTCCGTACAAAATTGTCACAAGATTCCATCGACCTCGGTGTAGCGGGTCGTGACACATGGTTCGGGAACGGACTTGTCCAAGCCCCTACTGCTGGTGGTACGACGCAACCTGTCCAAGCACTCACGACGACAGTCTCGACATCGAAGTCATCGTACTACGCGGGTGAAGTCGTCTCGATTTTTTCGTCCGTACGTAATTCGAATGGTCAAGCGGTCGCAAACGCCGATGTTCGTGTGACGGTCACACAACCGAACGGAACTACGCTTGTCGGTACAGGCAAGACGAATTCATCAGGAGCCATCACATTCACACTCTCGACGAATTCTTGGTCACAACGCGGTACGTATCAAGTGAAGTCTGATGCGACGCTTAGCGGCTACACGGCTGGTTCAGCGACGTCATCGTTCCAGCTTCTCTAAACGAAAAAGTCGAGCGCATCGCTCGACCTTGTCGATCGACGAATCAAGTCGTGTCATGCGACCTGGTTCGTTTTTTTTATAGTTTGCCTACTTATAATCGTTGCGCGGTATCCATCAGCTGTGTCGAAGACGTCGCAATCTGGGTCGTGGCACGCTTGAGTTCGGCAATGGATTCCACGATCTCATCGATATCACCGGCGAGGCTCCCCATCTGTCCGTCAGCATGCTCCGAGTCACCAGAGATCTGGAGGAAGGCATCCGTCACTTGATTGATCCGTCCCATTGTCTGCTTCATCTCTTGCTCGGTCGATAAGACACGGCTCGATGTCTCTTCCATCTGATTCGTGAGACGCTTCACCAAATCCTCCACCTCTTCCGCCGCTTGTTTCGATTGACTCGCGAGCGTTCGTACTTCTGATGCGACGACTTGGAACCCTTTCCCTTGTTCGCCTGCCCGTGCTGCTTCGATGGCCGCATTCAAACTCAGCAAGTTCGTCTGGTTGGCAATTTGCTTCACCGAATCCGCAATCGTCATGATCTCATTCATCAATATTTCGAGTGCCTTGATTTCTTGGGCCGAGTCGGATAGGTCACGCGCGATTTCGTCAAGTCGTCCCGTCTCTGATAAAATCGTATCTTTTCCGCTCACCGAAGAGTGAAGTACCGTCCGAAGCTTCGTCTGTGTGAGTGAACTCGAATGCTTCATATCATCTGCCCGCTCATTCATCGACTGAAAACTGGCCATGACTTCTTGGGAGAGGGCGGCCCGCCTGCTGAATCGTCTGACTGATTTCATCTTTCACATGTTGCATCTGGTCGCGGACGACGTCCGCTTCATCGTCAAACATCTCGAGCACGATTTGTTGCTCGAAGTTAAAGATTTTTGAGACGGCCATCATCAACCTCATTTTCGAGTCCGCATCGAGCTGCTCATGTTGAATCGATAAGACGAGCGTCTCGAATATTTTTTGGAAGGCCGCCATATACCATTTCCCTTTCAGACCGATCAGATAATGCCGTTTGGCGATGGCGAGACGTCGATTGATATATGCTTCATTCAACTTCCCTTCAAACATCTCCATTATATGGTTAGAAAGAGTGAGTTTTAGTTTGTCCGATGACGAATGTTGCCGAATCAACTCTCTCATCTCGTCGATCTTTTCGAGCTCTTCATAAAACACATCAACCAACCGAGGTGTCAATTGACGTAATTCCTGTTGATACGCACGTAAATAAGCTAAATCCTCACGTTCGAGACGAATCAACTGACGTTGTCGTTCCAACCCACTTGGTAAATCAATCAGCAAGTGCTCCATTTGGGATGAGGTGTCTAAATGGATCGGCATATTTCGTTTTCGGGCAAACATTGAACAGTCCTCCTTCAGTAATGGATTCATTTTAATTTTCAAAGTATTATAAATGTTATACAAGTTATGTTCAGCTTAGCCCGGTAGACAAAAGTTGTAAAATCTTTTTCTGAATTATAGGTAAACAAAAAAACGAACCTTGCAACCGCATGGTTCGTCCACCTGCTCACTATTCTATATGATTGACGGATCCTTGTTTCGCCTCAATCGCCGCATATACTTTTCGTAACTGAACGACCCCTTCGTCAATCACTTCCCCATCGAGCAAGACGAGCGGATAAAACCATTCATCGTCTTTAAGTGCCTGCGCAAACTCGTCCTCACTCTGTTCGAAATCGATATACTCGAAAGAAAAGGACTGTTCCGGATACTTGCGTCCCAGCGCATTTTGCAACCATTCATACGTCTCAGTCGAACTCGGTGCACCGACGCAGCTGGCACATTGAACTTCTGCCCCATACACTGTAATTTTCATCTTCATTCCCCCTCGAAACCATTATACAAAAATCTTACCCACTCCCGATGACGAAACGCTCAGCGTAAATGATTGAGAAACACTCTCAAACTTGCTAGAATAAAGTAGAACGAGAAAGGGGTAGATACCATGGAAATGTTTGATCAAGTCCAAGAAGTGCTCGATAAATTGCGTCCGTTCTTGCTTCGTGACGGCGGAGACGTCGAACTCGTTGATGTCGAAGAAGGCATCGTCAAGCTCCGTTTGATGGGTGCTTGCGGCAGCTGCCCGTCTTCAACAATCACGCTAAAAGCCGGTATTGAGCGCGCGCTCATCGAAGAAGTACCAGGCATCGTCGAAGTAGAACAAGTATTCTAAACAAAAAGGGAGACATTCGTCATCCCTTTTTTTCATGCCTCCATTCATCTAAACTCTCGACCATATAAGTCGGGAGTTTTTCTTGCTCCTGAACAAAGGCTGGACCGTGTACACCTGAGTTGACGTGAAGTGTACGGATTCCCCCGTTGATTCCGAACAGAATATCCGTATGATAGTTATCCCCTACCATCACGACATCTTCTTTCGTCAATCCAATCATGTCGAGTGCGATGTCAATCATGACCGGTTCCGGCTTCCCAATGAAGAACGGTTCTTTCTCGGTCGTCACCGTCAACACGGATGTGAGCGATCCATTCCCCGGTAAGAACCCACGTTCTGTCGGAATGGCGATATCCCCATTCGTCGAAATGAATCGGGCTCCTGAACGAATGGCGATTGCCCCTCGCGCTAACTTCTCATACGTGATGTGACGGTCTAGACCGATGACCACATAGTCTGCTTTCGGTTCGTCCGTGACGTGGAACCCACGAGATTCTAGGGCGAGGCGGAGTCCGTCTTCGCCAATCATATAAACGCTTGCCCCCGGAGACATCTTCTCAATATAAAAAGCCGTCGCCATGGCACTCGTCAACACGTTTTCTGCCTTCACATTTGCCCCCATTGAAATCAACTTATCTGCAATTTGCTGTTGTGTCATCGAGGCGTTATTCGTGACGAATAAGTATGGCACGCCCATCGCTTCTAACTCGTTGACGAATTCAACTGCCGCTTGGACGGGCTCTGTTCCGGCATACATCGTACCATCCAAATCAAATAAATATCCTTTTATCGGTTCCATCCAATCACTCGCTTTCTGGTAAGAATGCGGACACCGGTCCAAGTTCGACCTCTAAGTAGCGACGAACTTGCGTCGAGAACGCTGTGAAGTCTTGTTTTGACGTCTTCACCCATTCATCAAAGCGTGACGCGTCTGCATCGACGAACTCACGGACATAGTAAGCACGCAATCCGACGAGCGCCTTGGCGGCCTTCCCCGTCTTCTCATCGAGCACGCGTTCATCGAGTAGAATGTCGACAATATCTTCATAGCTACCTGGGTCTCGCATGATGAATCCGTCAATCATCGAGTTCCCTACGTCGATGACCCCTTCCATCAGGAGGACAGCCATTCGTTGTTTTGCAAGTTCTACTGTGAACGCATCCCCGCTCAATTGATCGGTGTGCGCTAACATCGTTTCCATTTGTTCCAGTGTCTGATTAATCTTCTCTCTATTCACAAAATACATGATGATCCCCCCTGCTGTTAATACTAATGCTTTTTCGGTCAGGAGAAAAGAATCTGTCCTATTTACATCATTTATAAAATTGTGATACACTAATCAACGGATTTAAGCCGTAAAAAGTATAACACATTTAATAGAGATAACGTGGAGGGTACAACACTATGGAACGTGAATTAGCATTAGAAATCGTACGAGCAACGGAAGCCGCAGCACTCGCATCATCGAAATGGATCGGACGCGGGCAAAAGAATGAAGCCGATGACGCAGCTACGTCAGCGATGCGCGAAGTTCTCGGAACAGTGAACATGGATGCGACGGTCGTGATCGGCGAAGGTGAACTCGATGAGGCACCGATGCTCTACATTGGGGAAAAACTCGGTACGACGTTCGGTCCGAAAGTCGACATCGCCGTTGATCCGCTCGAAGGTACATCCATTGTCGCAAAAGGACTCGGAGATGCGATGGTCGTCATCGCTGTTGCGGATGAAGGTGCCCTCCTCCACGCACCAGATATGTACATGGATAAGCTCGTCGTTGGGCCGAACTTAAAAGGAAAAGTCTCGCTCGATGAACCACTCGAGTCGATCATCGAAAAAGCAGCAAAATATAACAATAAACGCATTGAAGAAGTGACGGTGATCATGCAAGACCGCGATCGCCACGAACACCTTCGCCAAGCCGTCATGAACGTCGGCGCACGCGTCAAATTGTTTGAGGATGGCGATGTCTCGGCCGGAATCGCAGCTGCCGTCAAAACAAATCCGATTGATATTTTCATCAGTACAGGCGGTGCTCCTGAAGGCGTCATCACGGCTGCAGCTGTCAAAGCGCTTGGCGGAGACATGCAGGCCCGTCTTCACCCGATGAATGAAGAAGAATCTGCACGCGTCATCTCGATGGGTATTGTTGATCCGCTCCAACTCCTCACGCTCGACGACCTCGTCAAGAGTGATGACTGTATCTTCGCCGCAACAGGTGTCACGTCAGGTGAGTTGCTCGATGGCGTCAAATTCTTAACAGATGATATCGTCGAGACGACATCACTCGTCATGCGCTCAAAGACACGTACGATTCGTAAAGTCGTAGCCGAACACCACTTGTCGTTGAAACCATACTTACAAAAAACTGAAGTCAACGCCTAATCAAAAACGCCTTGCTCAATCACTTGAGCGAGGCGTTTGTTTCTTTAAAATCCTTGTTCTGTTCCGTGCACTGGCTCATTCGAATCAACTTGCTTGTCTTGAATCGAATCGTAGAACGTCGCGTACGTCGTCGAGAAGTAAGGTCCGATGAAGAAGAATCCGATCCCGAGCGTCAAGATCCCGACGAGGAACCAACCAAAGAAGGACAAGACGAGCATGAAGGCTTCCATCTTGTGCCCATCCATGAGACGACGTGATTCTGTGATCGACTCGAGTGCCGAAAGTTCAGGCTGGTCGCGCAAAATGTACGGTGTGAGTGAGTACGAGAAGGCTTTGATGATTCCCGGTACAATCAACAACAAGGTCCACAACACGATAAAGAGGCTCATGACAAAAGACGTGATGACATGTTTGAAGTAACGTGTTTGGAACGGTTTGAACATTGTCGAGAGCGAGGCACCCTTTTCACGTGATACGCCGAGTGCGAGCCATGACCAACCGATGGTGAGTGGTGCAATCAAGATTTGAAGAACGGTCGACACAAGACTTAACGTGGCGTCTGTCGATGTAAGGGGCGCTGTCGAATTCGGATCAATCTCAGGCGCGAGCGACTGGGGAATCCCGTTGATGATGACGAACAAGAGTGCCAATCCGGCCATCAACCACCATTTTCCTTTCAAGGCGTGTCGTGCATGTTGTTTCCATTCAGATCTCATAGTAATCCATCCTTTTTCGTAGTCTTTCTATTAGTGTACGTGAAAAGGTGACCATACGTTTCAAAAAACATAAAAAAAGGGAAAGGAATTTTTCCTTTCCGCTTAGCGAATCATCACATTGCCTAAAAAGAACTGAGACATGGACAAGATCAACAACAGCACCCCGAGTGATAACACAAGGTGAGATGTGACTTTGAAGACACGGCCTCGCAAGAACGAATGGCCATATTCAAAGCGACGGATGATCAACACATGAACGAGTTCAAATAGAATGACTGCCGCCGTAAAATAAAAGGTCATCATGATATGGAAACCAAAAAAGAACATGGCCAATATCCCGAGTCCGAAGTTATGAATTCGATTATGGACGTCATCCCGATCCCCGACGGTCGTTTGTACATGTTGCATCCAAATCACCTCACTATCAAAACCAAAAAACGACGAAACTATCCTTAATGACAATTTATCACATTTTTCCAACCTCAAAACCGGAAGTCACGACTTTTTACCTAAACGAAATATTTGGAAATCAAATGTAATAAAAAAAGTGCTGACGGCTCAGCACTTCACACTTTTGATTCATCGGTCTTGTTAAACTTACGCTTCAACTTCAGTTTTTGCTTCGTTCCCCCAAAGACGGGTCCACTCTCTTCTTCGTTGATTTCCGTTTCTTTTTTCAAAACGAAATAAGGACATCCAAAGTTGCAATATTCGTATACGTAGTCCATCACGTGATCAATTCGGTTCTCATAGGTCGCCAATTTAGATTGCGGTTCATAGAATCCCTTCAATCGCAACTGACCATGCCCCCAATCACCGACGATGTAATCGTACTTATCTAGCACGTCACTATATCGTGCGATAAACGCCTCTTCATCGAACCCGTCCCGTTTTTCTTCCAAGACGGTATATCCGTGGCGATTCACTCGAATCATCGCTCCCACCTCCACTCTGTTATCATAGCATGCCCCCGTCGATGCGCTCTATCCTTTTCGAATCACTTCATGACGGGCGACGATTGTTTCTCGTAATACATCCCGCAGAAGTTCGGGCATGAAATATCGCTTCGGTTGGTCTGCCAAATAAGGAAGGAGCGGACCGAACGTCAACATATCGACCGTCGCGACGCGATATGTCCGATTTAAATCCAATCGTTCCCCCATTACATATGTCTGACCGTCCCGCTGTTCGATTTGATAGAGACTCGGTTCTCCGAGAACGGTACCTCTGAAGCCGAGACCTCTGACATGCATACTCGTGAACGTTTCTTCATTGGCATCGTGAAGGAAACGCGCCAACGTCTCCCCGTCCAATGTCAGCACACAAGGATTGATTGGATGCGGACAGATCCGATGCAACATGTTGAGCGTCACCCCACCCGGCGCCAGTCCTTCTAGCACAACGCCAGATGGGATGATCCCCACATCCGCCGCACACCATTCGACCATGCCTTCGACGAGCAGGTCGCCCAGTGGAGAAGGACCGAACCAATCAGAGGCGTATCCATCCGTCTCCGCAATCGTGACATCCAGAAGGCGTTCGGCATCTGCCCCTTCTGTATGCAACAAGGCCAATGTGTCCGGACTATCCGATTGCTGAGACAGTTCATGAAGGCGCGCTTCTTTCGACACGATTCCTGACTCGCCAAGCGTCAGTGTGACTTCTCCGACGTACTTCCCATACTTTCCGGCTTGTGCAATCAAAACACCGTTCGTCATCACACCTTCATCTAAGACGTGATGTGTATGCGCACCGAGAATGACGTCGATTTCAGGAAACCTTTCAGCTAATCGCTCATCTCCAAAGAACCCAAGGTGACTGAGCGCGATGATGACGTCACAATGCGCCAACTGTTTCAACGCTCGCTCCGCCGCATCGTAAGGCGATTCAATCTGCCAGCCAAGCTCTGGGTATAACTCTTCATATGGAGCGGTCACACCAAACAGGCCGATCTGGAAACCATCTTTCTCAAGAACGAGCGTCTCATCGACCCAATTCGGTCGTGACCCGTCTGCTTCATATACATTCCCAAGTAAGATGGGAAATGTCGCTTCGTCATACAGTTCGGCCAGCCAATCATGAGGAAAGGTAATCCCTTCGTTGTTCCCGATGGTGACGGCTGTCGGACGAAGTCGCTCGAGCAAACGAACATTCAACTTCCCACGTGTCACTTCCGTCGCCGGATGGGTACGGTCGGCATGATCCCCTAAATCAAAGTACAGCGTGTCGTCCGTCCGATGTTCTTCTAGAAATGAAACAAGTTTCGGCCATTGGTCGAACTTTGAATGAAGATCGTTGTAATGAAAAATAGTCAGTGTCGTCATGGCCATCCCTTCCTTCTAAAACAAACTGATTTGTCTCGGTGCGAGTTCATACTCGAGGCCAAGGATCTCAATGAGTCGCTTCGCATTCGGTGCCGCATCCCCGGCCGAGTTGTTGTTAAAGTATACATACACATCTTTCGCTTCACGGTCAATCTCACGAAGTGAGGTCGCCAATTCTTGCAATTCTTCCTCGCTATACCGGTACAGACAGCGAACATGCCGCCATTCTTGACTCGTCATTCCAGGTTTTTTGAGCCATCCTGACGTATTGCGTCCATGCAATCGAACGACCGCAACATCAGGATGTGTCACGACCGGTACGAACGGGATGCTGCTCTCTTTCGTTTGCGGTTCATCGCAAATCGTGTTGATGAACCGCTGCTCCTTCAAAAATTGAAGCGTCCGGTCCCGGAACGCTTCTGAGAACCAGGTCGGATTGCGAAACTCGATGGCAATCTCGTAATCTGACAGCTCGGCACGAAGCGTTCTCAAATAATCCAGGTGTGGCTTTGACACATCGAACCACGGCGGCAATTGAACGAGCACAGCCCTTAATTTCCCCGCTCGTTTTAACGGATCGACCGAGACGCGATAACGCTCAAACAGTTCAATCAAAGGCGTTTTCGGCTCACGATCATGTCCGCTCATTTCCCTGGAAACTTTCACAACGAATTGAAAATGATCCGGTGTTTCCCCATCCCATTTTTCGAAATTTTTCACCGGTTGAATCGCATAGAAGGTCGAGTCGACTTCAACAGTCGGAAAATGTCCCGCATATGTCGATAATTTATGTTTTCGTTCTTCTGGGGTCGTATACAGCAAATCGTGGTCACCCCATCCGGTCACACCTACATAGATCATAGCGTCCTCCTTTACGATTCTGAAATGGCGGCCGCTTTCCGTTTCGACCAGTTCCATGTGCCCATGTATGTGACGAGCAATAGGACGAGTCCCATCATGAACGGATAGCGCATATCAATATCAAAGGCGATTCCCGCCAATGTCGGCCCTAAAATATTCCCAATACTCATATAAGCGTTGTTCATCCCCATGGCAAGACCTTGCTCGTTTCCTGCAAGTTTCGACACGAGCGTGTTCAACACCGGTCGTAAAATAGATGTCGATAAGAAAATCACGAGTGTCACTGCGAAGAAGAGCATATACGTACCAGCGAACAAAGATAACAAGAAGCCGAATGAGGCGAGCGCGATGAAAGCAAGTACGACCTTGGTCTCACCCAACCATTCGACGAGACGGTCCACCGCAAACAATTGAACGATAACACTCACAATCCCTGTTCCGGTTACCATGATGGCAATTTCCTGTGGTGTCGCACTGAACATCTCGCTGACATAGAGTCCGAGTACCGATTCATACGCCATCAGACCAAACGCCATGACGAGGTTGATGACCAATACGAAGAAGTATGGTTTTCGCGTCGACATGACCAGCTGTGTCGGTAAAGATTCTTTTATTTTTGGTGCCACGTACGGAGCACGGTCCGGCTCCTTAAGAAGGAGTACAGACGAAATGACAGCGACGAACGATACAATCGCTGAAACGAGCAACGGTGTCTTCAAGCCGAATTCAGCAAAAAAGCCCCCAATCCCTGGTCCGACCACAATTCCAAGCGACATTGCCGCGGAAATATAACTGTTTCCTCGAGCTCGTTGCTCGAGTGTCGTGATATCTGCCACATAAGCGAAGATGGCAGGAATCAAAAGCGCTGCACCAACACCCCCGATGGCACGAGAGATGAGAAGAATCGTCAAATTATCTGATAGATAGAAGACTCCCATCGAGATGGTGAATCCAATCAGACCGAGAATGATCATGAGTCGGCGCCCGTAGACGTCTGCCCATTTCCCGGCAATGGGTGACATGACGAGCTGGGCACCCGCAAATACGGAAATCATGAGTCCGGCGGCTGTCCCTCCCTCGCCAATCATCTTTAAGTAATCCGGAATAATCGGGATGATAATCCCAAACCCGGCGACGGCGATAAACATGTTCAACATGAGAATCGCCAATTGATTTTTTTGTTTTGTCGTCAACGCATGTCACTCCCTTTTCATCTTTCCATTTTACTGTTTGAGTTCACATCCAGGCAAACAATAAGACAGAAAAAACCCATCCTTGACCAAAGGATGGGCGAGACTTATGAGATGCGTGATTGAGCGAGTGATTCTTGTGACGTTCCCTTCGGAAGAAGAAGCGTGATCGCATAGACGATCATCGTCGGAACTGCCCAGGCAAGTCCGATATCCGCCATTGGTAAGCTTCCGATCCAAGAAGTGACCGCAGAAGGCTGGATGCCGTTCCACGTTTCAAAGAACGAGAGCACGAGCGCCGTGTAAATTGTCGCTTTCATCGCCACACCGGGGTTTCGTTGAAGACGTTCCGTCACCGATATGAGCACGAGTGCGATCATGACCGGATAGAGGAGCGTGAGAAGCGGCACGGCGATTTGAATCAACGAGCTCAAACCGACGAGTGAGATCATGAAGCCAAACAATGTTGTCGCGATGACGACATGATGATATTTGAGAGAATCAAACTGGTTGCTGATGAAGCGTGAGAACTCTGAGATGAGGCCAACTGCTGTCGTCAAACAAGCGAGGAAGACCGCTAATCCGAGTGCGAGCATTCCGACTTGTCCGTAAGACGTACCTGCGAACGCTTGGAGAAGGCTTGCGCCACTCGTCGTTCCTTCTGCGACTGTCATATTCGCACCGATTGAAGCGAGCGAGATATAGACGAGCATCAAACAGGTAACGGCCACCATGCCTGCAGAGCGAAGAAGCGAAGACGCTTCTTTTTGGTCACTCAATCCATTAGCTTTCAACGTGACGAGGACAATTGCCCCAAAGACGAGGGCCCCGAATACATCCATTGTCAAATAGCCTTGTTGGAAACCTTGGCCGAGTGCACCCACCCATGTCTCAAATCCTTCCGCTGGAGCTCCCGGTTCCCCGAGAGGCGAGATGAGGTTTGTGATTCCAATCGCTACAAGCAAGAACAAGAGGATTGGTGTGATGATGCGCCCGATGACTTCAATCAACTTTTGAGCACGAAGCGTCAAGAAGAACGTCAACCCGAAAAAGACGGTCGAACTCATCGCGAGTGTCAAAGTAGAGGGAGCATCGAGAAACGGGACGAGTCCCATTTCATACGTGACGGCAGCCGTACGCGGAATTCCGAAGAATGGTCCGATGGCTACATACATCAATCCTGTCAAGATAAGCGCGAGACGCTTTGGAATATAACGAGCAATTTGGTCTGTCCCACCGCCGACCCGAGCGACTGCGAACAAAGCAAGAAGCGGTAAACCGACACCCGTAATGACGAACCCGATCATCGCCGGTACGAGGTTTTCCCCCGCCAAGGCGCCGAGCTCTGGTGGGAACAGTAAGTTCCCGGCCCCAAAGAATAAAGCAAAAATCGTAAACGCTAACGGGAACAATGTCGATTTTTTCATACAACTACCTCCATACACTTGATATTCCGAACGACTTAACAAAAAAATAATAACTAAATTTTCTGACAATATATCGCTTGGTCTATTTCATTATACACACTTCCTATCGTTTGACCACCCTATCTCCAAAATTCGAGGTTTAATTTTTTGAAATGTAGATTTCACAAAAAAATCTCCCTTTCATATGCAGGGAGATGTAAGCGGTTAATAGCGTATGTCGAACGAGCGAAATTCCTGATCGTTCGCTTCCGTCTCTTCGATTCGTTCGACACCGACAAAGCGATTGCCATCTTTCAACGTCTGCTCGAAGGCGTCGATTTCTTGCTCGGTTCCTTCCGCATGTAGCTCGACTGTCCCGTCACTTAGATTGCGAACCCATCCTTTGATGCCGAATCGTTGCGCGGTCTCCTGTGAAAAATATCGAAACCCCACGCCTTGGACACGTCCAGATACAATCAAACGTTTAGCAACTCTCATTCTATTTTCCTCCTTTATTTTGTCAAAGATGTTTAGAGGTCCTTACTTTAGGAAACAGTATTTAAGTAAAATAATGGAATTGGAGTGGTTGTATGAATGAATTTATTACTCTTGTCACGAACGTTTCCGACTGGCTTTGGGGCGTACCGATTATCTCGTTACTCGTTTTATCCGGTATCTTCCTCACCATCAAGCTCGGTTTCTTTCAGTTTCGTTACCCCATCTACATATTCAAGCAAACATTCGGCAGCATTTTCAAAAAGCCGAAAGGTGAAGGCGACATCAGTCCGAGACAAGCGTTGACGTCAGCCCTCTCTTCAACAGTCGGGGCCGCGAACATCATCGGTGTACCTGCAGCGATTATGTTCGGGGGACCGGGTGCCATCTTCTGGATGTGGGTCATCGCTATCATCGGCATGGCCATCAAGTTCTCAGAGAGCGTACTGGCCGTGCACTATCGTGAGAAGAATGATGCCGGCGAATTTGTCGGGGGACCGGTCTACTACATATCAAAAGGACTTCGTTGGAGGTGGCTCGCGACGTGGTTCGCCTTCGCCCTCATGATCGAACTCATTCCGAGTATCATGGTACAAGGAAACGCTGTCAGCTCGGCAGTCCGTGAGACGTTCAATGGGAACACGCTCATCACGGGGATTGTCGTCGCTATTCTTGTGGGCATCATAGTCTTTGGTGGACTGAAGCGCATCGCGAAAGTCACGGAGATCGTCGTCCCTGGCATGGCACTCGTCTATGTCGGAGCCGGACTCGTCATCGTCTTGATGAACTTCTCTGAGATTCCAAACGTTCTCAGTCTCATCTTTTCTTATGCATTCGAGCCGATGGCCGCGTTCGGTGGGTTTGCCGGTGCCGCCGTTGCTGAGACGATTCGTTGGGGCTTCGCCCGTGGACTCTATTCAAATGAAGCCGGTCTTGGAACGGCACCGATTGCCCACGCCGCGGCACAGACGGACCATCCGGTGCGCCAAGGGTTCTGGGCCGTCATCGGGATCGTCATCGATACGCTCATCATTTGTAGCACGACCGCGTTCGTCGTCTTGTCTTCAGGTGTCTGGACGGCAGACGGAGCGATGGATGACCCAGCAGCGTTGACGACGATTGCTTTCAATGAATACTTCGGTTACACGGGAAGCTTACTCGTCACCATCTCGCTCATCTTCTTCGTCCTCTCGACCATTATCGTCATCATCTTTTACGGCTCGCGACAAGCCGAGTACTTATTCGGTTTGACGGCAGGAAAAATCATGAAGGCCGTTTATATCGTCTCGATTGTCATCGGTGCAATCGGAGGCGCCCAAATGATTTGGAACTTCCTCGACTTGATGCTAGCGATGATTCTTATCCCGAACATGATTGCCGTCTTGCTTCTAAGTGGTGAAGTGAAACGATTGACGACCGAATTCTTCACATCCGAGAAGTATTATAAGAAAGATATCGCCGAAGAAGAGGCGTCTTAACCAACAATCCGACTGCCTAAGCAGTCGGATCTTTATTAGGATGCGGGCTCGACATTCTCAATCCCTGCTTTGATAGTTTGTACCGAGGCGTCAAACTTCTGTTGTTCTTCGTTCGTCAATTCAATCTCGATGATCTTACGAATGCCGCTCCGGTCAATCAAGGCCGGTACGCCGATATGCACGTCACTCGCCCCGTACTCGCCGTCTAGGTGAGCGCCAATCGTCACGACGGAGTTTTCATTTCGGACGATGGCCCGGATGATGCGAAGCAAGCCTACCCCAATCGCATAATAGGCGGCGTTCTTATGCTCGATGATCTGGTAAGCAGCGTCGCGTACGTCCGCATAGATCGCTTCTAAGTCTTCGAACTGATATTTCTCGCTCTCTGCTAATAGTTCATCGATACTCTTCCCATAGATGCGTGCGTTGTTCCATGCGACAAAGCCCGTATCCCCATGTTCCCCCATATAGTAGGCGTGGCAGTTTCGTGGCGATAGTTCGAAATAGTCTCCAAGTTTGTAACGGAGTCGTGCTGTATCGAGGACCGTCCCTGAACCAATGACGCGTTCTTTTGGTAAACCCGATGCTTTCCACGCGACGTGTGCCATCACATCGACCGGGTTCGTCGCGACGACTAAAATGCCGTCGAACCCGCTTTTCATCAAATCTTCGGTCACGGTGCGGACGACCTTGGCGTTTTGCTCGACGAGGTCCATCCGTGTCTGCCCAAGTTTTTGTGCGGCTCCTGCCGTGATGACAACGATATCTGCGTCTTTACAATCCGAGTAGTCGCCTGCCCAAATCCGGACCGGTGTCGGGGCGAATGAGATCCCATGATTGAGGTCCATCGCCTCTCCTTCTGCCTTGGCATGATTCGAGTCGATCAGGACGAGCTCCTCGCAAAGCGCAGCCGTGGATAATTGATAGGCGAAACTGACCCCGACCCAACCGGCACCGATGACGGCGATGCGAGTGATATCTTTCGGGTCAATATCATCTTTATGCGGAATACGTGTCATGTAAATCCTTCCTTTCTATGATTCATTCTCTTTTTTAGCATACCCGACTCTTCCATCTTTAACGACAAAAGCTGCATGAAAAATACGTGATTCCGTTATATATCTTATTTCGATTCAAAGATTCCGGTATTCCGGACATAACCGAAAATCTGAATTGTCTCACTTTCCAAGATGAACGGAATTTTTTCTCTTTCCAAAATCGAAATGAGTTCAGTGGACAGATCACAAACATCTGGGTCAAGAATCACTCCCTTATAGAGCAGTACGCTTGGTCGCAAACGAATCCATTCGATGGACCGTAAAGGGGACTCCAGCCAGATTTCATCCCACTCTCCCCACAATATTTCATACTCGGACAACGAGTCGCTACGAAACAACGTATCTTCCCCTAAGTATTTTATTTGATATGGCGGCGCATAAGTCAACTCTTCAGAGACAGCTCGATTGAGACGCTTCCATTTTGTCTCGTTCATCACCGATGTCAATTGTTGTCTCTCTATGTATTGAAGTTCTTCTCGTCGATTCAAGCTGTTGAACCTCCTATCATAAGTTCTAATTTTTCAATCGTTCGTAACACGTCTTTACGGTTCTGCTTGCTTTTCATCCAAGCGGGTAATCGACTTTCGAGACTACGGTTCGTTCCCTCGCTCGTCCGAATCTTCGCGTCAATATAATCCTTAATATAGTTGAGGTGTTCACGGTTGTAAGCCCATAACACATGACCAGAACATCCTGTTTGTAAAAATAGCGGCAATCCAAAATAAACATCGACAGCTTCTCCGACGTATTTCGAACCGCTCTCCTTTGTTTGCAAATGACCGCAATGAAGACAGCTTAGGCGTACCTCCTCATTCCTCTCCCACACATCAGCCTGTCTCCCGCAACTCGGGCAAATAACAAGCATGGGATTCATAAATGAATATATGTCTCGGCCCTCTAATAAAAATCGATGGGTCACGTTATCGCCTCCTTATTTCATTATACAAAAAACCAGCGAAGCAAAGCTCCGCTGGTTTTGAAGTCACGATTATCCAATCGAACCTTCCATCTCAAACTTGATGAGACGGTTCATTTCGACCGCATATTCCATTGGCAATTCTTTTGTGAATGGCTCGATGAAGCCCATTACGATCATTTCCGTCGCTTCTTCTTCCGAGATTCCACGGCTCATGAGGTAGAAGAGTTGCTCTTCTGACACTTTTGAGACTTTCGCTTCGTGCTCGAGCGACACTTGGTCGTTCAAGATTTCGTTGTACGGGATCGTATCTGACGTCGACTCGTTGTCCATGATGAGCGTATCACACTCGATGTTCGAGCGTGCGCCCTTCGCCTTACGGCCGAAGTGGACGATTCCACGGTACGATACTTTTCCGCCTTGTTTCGAAATCGATTTCGAGACGATAGACGACGACGTGTTTGGTGCGAGGTGAATCATTTTCGCGCCAGCGTCTTGGTGCTGTCCTTTACCAGCGAGGGCGATTGAGAGTGTCATCCCACGTGCGCCTTCCCCTTTCAAGATGACAGCTGGGTATTTCATTGTGAGTTTCGAGCCGATGTTTCCATCGATCCACTCCATTGATCCACCCGCTTCACAGACTGCACGTTTCGTTACCAAGTTGTAGACGTTGTTTGCCCAGTTTTGGATCGTCGTGTAACGGCAATATGCATCTTTGTTGACGAAGATCTCAACGACCGCTGAGTGAAGCGAGTTCGTTGTGTAAACCGGTGCCGTACAGCCTTCGACGTAATGAACCGATGCGCCTTCGTCGACGATGATGAGCGTACGCTCGAACTGACCCATGTTTTCCGAGTTAATGCGGAAATAAGCTTGGAGCGGTTGCTCGAGTTTCACGCCTTTTGGTACATAGATGAACGAGCCACCCGACCAAACTGCTGAGTTGAGGGCCGCAAACTTGTTGTCCGTCGGCGGAATCAACTTCCCGAAGTACTCTTTGAAGATCTCTTCGTCTTCTTTGAGGGCTGTGTCTGTATCTTTGAAGATGACACCTTTCGCTTCGAAGTCTTCTTGCATGCTGTGGTAGACAACCTCAGACTCATACTGAGCCGAGACACCTGCCAAGTATTTTTGCTCTGCTTCTGGGATACCGAGCTTGTCAAACGTACGTTTGATTTCTTCTGGTACCTCGTCCCATGAGCGTTCTGTCTTTTCAGATGGTTTGACATAGTACGTGATTTCGTCGAAATCAAGTGCCGAGAGGTCTCCGCCCCATGTCGGCATCGCCATCTTGTTGAAGTGATCCAACGACTTCAAACGGAAGTCGAGCATCCATTGTGGCTCTTCTTTCATGCGTGAGATCGTCTCTACGATTTCTGTCGTCAAGCCACGGCCTGAACGGAAAATCGAAACGTCCCGATCATGGAAGCCGTATTTATAATCGCCAATTTCCGGCATGTTCTTTGCCATATCGGTCTCCTCCTTCTCCTTACGCGTCCTCGTCTACTCCTTTTTCAAGCGCCTTCCACGCGAGCGTGGCACACTTGATTCGAGCCGGGAATTTCGATACGCCTGAGAGCGCCTCGATATCACCGAGGTCAAACGTATCCGTGTCGTACTCTTTTCCTTGAACCATTTCAGAGAAGATGTTGGCGAGTTGAAGCGCCTCTTCTACTGTTTTTCCTTTGACGATTTGGGTCATCATCGATGCCGAGGCGAGACTGATTGAGCAGCCTTCCCCTTCAAACTTCGCATCTTTGACGATGTCGTCTTCGACCTGTAGTTGAAGACGAAGCGAATCCCCACACGTCGGGTTGTTCAAGTCCACCGTCACGCCATCTTCGATGACGCCACGGTTTCTTGGGTTTTTATAGTGATCCATGATGACCTGGCGGTACAACATGTCGAGATTATTAAAACTCATAATTGAAATACTCCTTCGTTTGACGTAATCCCTCGATGAAGCGGTCGACTTCTTCTTTTGTGTTATACAAATAGAAGCTCGCCCGTGCCGTCGATGATTGCTTCAAAAGACGCATGAGTGGTTGTGCACAGTGATGACCGGCACGAACTGCGATACCTTGCATATCGAGCACAGTCGCGAGGTCGTGCGCGTGCACGTCCTTCAAGTTGAACGTGACGAGACCGACGCGATCTTCAGGACCGTAAATCTCGATCCCTTCAATCGTTTTCATCTGTTCAATCGCGTAAGACGCGAGTTCACGTTCGTGTGCTTCGACGTTCTCAAGACCAATTTCTTCTAAAAAGTCAATGGCTGCCGCAAGTCCGACCGCTCCGGCGATAATCGGTGTTCCCGCTTCGAAACGGTACGGGATGTCTTTCCACGTCGATTCATATAAATCGACATAGTCAATCATCTCGCCACCGAACTCGACCGGCTCCATGTTTTTGAGGAGTTGCTTCTTCCCATATAAGACACCGATTCCAGTCGGTCCGAGCATCTTATGTCCAGAAAAGGCGAGGAAGTCACAGTCAAGTGCTAGGACGTCCAATTTTCGATGCGGTGCACTTTGTGCTGCATCGACGACCATGATGGCACCTTTTTCATGCGCGAGTCGAGCGACTTCGGCAATCGGGTTAATCGTCCCGAGTACGTTCGAGACGTGGCTCATCGCAACGATTTTCGTCCGATCCGATAACACCGCTTGAACGGCATCAAGTGTGACACGTCCGTCCGGCGTGAGCTCGACGTATCGAAGCGTCGCGCCTTTACGTTTAGCGAGTTGTTGCCACGGAATCAAGTTCGCATGGTGTTCCATCGGGGTGAGGACGATTTCGTCGCCTTCACCGACATTCGCATCTCCGTAGCTCGATGCGACCAAGTTGATGGCCGTCGTCGTTCCACGAGTGAAAATGATTTCTTCAGGAACCGCCGCATGGATGAATGAGCGGACGCGTTCGCGTGCCCCTTCATACGCATCCGTCGCTTGCGTCCCGAGCGTATGGACGCCACGATGCACGTTCGAATGGTTGCGACGATAATAGTCCTCGATCGCCTCGATGACAGCGAGCGGCTTTTGTGAGCTCGCCGCGCTATCAAGATAAACGAGCGGGTGTCCATTGATTTCCTGATCTAAAATCGGAAACTGTTCACGAATCGAGGCGTTCAACATCTTAACGTACTTTCCCTTCGATGACTTCGCGGAGTCGGTCTTTGACCGAATCGATTGCGAGTTCTTCGACGACAGGCGTCAAGAATCCGTGGATGATTAAACGCTCTGCCTCTTGGCGAGACAAACCACGGCTCATCAAGTAGTACAATTGAACATCATCGACACGACCGACCGAAGCTGCGTGACCTGCCATAACATCGTCTTCATCGATGAGAAGAATCGGGTTGGCATCCCCACGTGCTTTTTCAGAGAGCATCAAGACGCGCTCTGTTTGCACCCCGTTCGATTTTGACGCACCGTGGTGAATCATCGATGTTCCGCTGAAGATTGCAGTGGCTGCGTCTTTTTGGACACCGTGAATCAAGATGAACCCTTCAGATGCTTTCCCGAAGTGGTCGGTACGAATGTTGAAGTTTTGTTTCTGTGCACCGCGACCGATTGTCACAGCTTTTGTATCTGAATACGTGTTGTCGCCGACGAGGTGAGTCTTCGTCTCGACGACCGAGTTCCCGTCGTTCATGTGACCGAGCGCCCAATCGAGGCGACCGTTCGCATAGACGACACCGCGACGATTCATGAACGTAAGTGCTGATTCAGCGAGCTGATCGACACCACCGAAGACGACTTTCGCGTTCTCTCCAGCGAATACTTCCGTCACGACGTTGACCGTGTGCGGTTCATTCGTGCCAGAAAGGAAGTTTTCGATGTATGTCACTTCACTACCTTCGTCAGCGACGAGGATCGTGTGGTGATAGAGGGCACCGTTCGCCTGTTCCATCGTGAAGATCGCTTGAAGCGGATCTTTCAATTGCGTGTTTTTCGGTACGTAGATGAATGCACCACCGTTTGTGAGGGCAGCATTCAACGCCGAAAGACGTTCTTCATCGACACGTACGCCTTCCGTCATGAAGTATTTCTCAACGAGCTCAGGATGTTGCTCCATCGCTTCTTTGATTCCCATGAACAAGACGCCTTCAGGCATAGACAATTCGTTATAGACGACATGACCGTTGCGTTCAACGAGCACGTTTGTCCGGTGGTCTCCGAGGAGTGATTCGATGTCCGCTGTCAAGCCGTCTTTTTGTTCGAGCTCGACATCTCCCGCTGTGAAGTCCCACTTATCAATCTTAATTTTTTCAACTTTTGGCAAAGCAAGTGTCGGCGCAAGTTCTGCTGCCTCTTTACGACGGTTGACCATCCATGCTGGTCCGCCGAGCGCTTCTGCACGTGCCGACAACGCTTGTGCATCCAATTCAAATTGTACGGTCATCGTACAGCCTCCTTACGCTTCTGTGTCTACTGTCATTCCGAGTTCTTGCTTCACCCAGTCGTAACCTTCTGCCTCGAGTCGCTGTGCGAGCTCTTTACCACCAGACATGACGATTTTCCCGTCCATCATGATGTGTACGAAGTCTGGCTCAATATAGTTGAGGAGACGTTGGTAGTGCGTGATGATCAAGCAGCCGAACTCTTCTGAACGCATTTCGTTTACGCCTTTGGCAACGACTTTAAGGGCATCGATATCAAGACCTGAGTCGATTTCATCCAAGATGGCGATGTTCGGTTGAATCATCATCATTTGAAGAATTTCGTTACGCTTCTTCTCACCGCCTGAGAATCCTTCGTTTAAATAACGGTGTGCCATTTCTGAAGGGATTTCGAGAAGCTCCATCTTCGCATCGAGTTCACGGATGAACTTCATGAGCGAGATTTCTTGACCTTCTTCACGACGTGAGTTGATTGCCGAACGCAAGAAGTCCGCGTTTGTGACACCACTGATTTCAGCCGGGTACTGCATCGCAAGGAACATCCCTGCTTGTGCGCGCTCGTCGACTTCCATCTCGAGGACATCTTCGCCGTTTAATTCGACGCTTCCCCCAGTGACCTCATAAAGTGGATGACCCATGAGTGCTGATGCGAGTGTTGATTTACCAGTCCCGTTAGGACCCATGATGGCATGAATTTCGCCACCTTTAATTTCTAGGTTAAGACCTTTGACAATCTCTTTTCCTTCGATTGAGACGCGGAGGTCATCAATTTTCATTTGTGGTACGTTAGACATTCGGATACCCCTTCCGTATTTTCTCGCCATAGTGAATGGCGTAGATTAGATATATTCTAATCTTAGACTAGTCATTTTTTTATTTCAAGCGACTCACCTTAGAATTCATTCTCAATAGAATGATAAAAGTTGAGAATGCTAATAGTAGGAAATCAAGACATTATCCGGCATTTTCTTCGACGAGTGCGAGGACTGCTTTCCGCTCTCGTACGGCAGCCGCGAAGAAGAAGGCACCACACCCCGTCAAGAGTGCCAAACTTCCGAATACAGGAAGCGACGACTGACCGAATGTATCCAGTAACACGCCACCGATAATCGGTCCGACCGTCTGACCGAGTGATGTCAATCCCATTGCCCCGAAATACGTCCCTCTTAAATGTTCCGGCGCGAGTTCATCCGTCAAGACGTCCGTCATGGTGAACATCAACACCTCTCCGACGGTAAAGATGGCCATCGCGACAAATAGTACCCACTCTACCGTCGCAAATCCAATAAGCAAAAGTCCGAATGACAAGGTCGAAATCCCGAAAAAGAGTGACTTGATCGGAGAGACACGAATCCCGAAACGCATAATCGGATATTGGACGATGAGAACCGTGATGGCGTTCGTCGTTAATAAGTAGGCGAATAATCTCGAGCCTTCTTCTAATCCATCGCGTAGCGCGATGAATTGCGGGAGCGTCGAATTGAACTGGCTATAACCGATAATCGCGAAGATCATCCCGATGATGACCGCCCGAAACGTTCGGTCATCTCTCAGAACACGAAACGTCTCCGTCAAGCGCGGGCGTGCCTTGATTCCGTCCCCTTCTTCAAACGGATATTTGTAAAACAAGATAGATATAATGATCCCGTATAATATGTAGACAGCCGTCACGACGAAGAATGCAGTCTTCACACCAGTGAGTGATAAAACGACAGCTAAGAGTGGTCCGATGGCCGCGGCGATATTAATCATGAAGTAACGGACATTATAGACGATGACTCGCTGATCTGCCTGCGTCGTATCACTGATGAGTGCACGCGAAGCCGGTTCTAGGAATGATCGCGACATCCCCATCAACATCGATAGCAAGTAAAACCAAAACAGTTCCGTCGCAAGTGCGAGACCAGCGAACGTGACGGCATTCAGCACGATCCCGATCAACATGAGCTGTTTTCGTCCATACCGATCAGAGAGTGTCCCCCCAAAGAAGCTCATGAACAGACCTGAAAGTGCCGTCACGGCAAAGATCGTTCCGATCACACTCGCTGAAAAGCCGAGCGTAGCTAGATAGATCGCAAAAAATGGCATGACAAAAAACGTCGCCAGTCGTGCAAAAAACGTCCCGAACAGGACACCCCACGTCAGTGGATGAATCTGTCTGAGCTTCATCCAAATCCCCCCTTTTCTTTCATATATGTAGTGTACTTCTCTTTATGAAAGAACACTAGACAAAAAAAGACCCAGGAGGAAGACTCCTGAGTCGAGATGACTTATTGTTTGACCGGTACGACCGCACCTTTGTATTCGTCCAAGATCCACTGTTGTGTCTCTTCAGACGTCAATACTTCGAGGAGTGCTTTGACGCGCTCATCTTCTTCGTCCCCTTCACGCGTGACGATCAAGTTGACGTATGGTGAATCTTCACCTTCGAGTGCGATTGCATCTTCAAGTGGGTTAAGGCCTGCATCGATCGCATAGTTCGTGTTGATGAGGACCGCATCGCCTTCTCCGTTATTGTAAGCTGTCGGAAGAAGTGCTGCTTCCACATCCGTCTTGAATTTCAAGTCTTTCGGGTTGTCGACGATGTCAGCGACTGTCGCATCGACCGTTTTGCCTTCAGCAAGCGTGATGAGACCTTCTGACTGGAGCATCGTAAGGATTCGTCCGTGGTCAGCGACCGAAGAGCTCATGATGATTTCTGCACCTTCAGGAAGCTCGTCGAGCGACTTGTATTTTTGTGAGTAGACACCAATCGGCTCGATGTGAACGCCACCTGCTGATGCGAATTTGTAGTCTTTGTTTTCAGCCATTTGTGACTTGAGGTATGGTTCGTGTTGGAAGTAGTTCGCATCGAGTTCCCCGCTCGCGAGCGTCTTGTTTGGAAGCACGTAGTCTTGGAACTTCTTGATTTCGAGTTTGTAGCCCTTTGCTTCATATTCTTCTTGTACGTGCTCTAAAATCTCAGCGTGCGGTACGTTTGACGCACCGACGATCAATGTTTTGTCATCGCCAGAACCTGTTTCTGCCTCTTCCCCGCCGCAAGCTGCGAGAACCGTGAATGCTGATAAAGCTGTCAATCCGAGTACTGTTTTCCAAGTTTTCATAATGAATCCCTCCAAATGGTATATGTGTGATTAAGCTGAACGTTTATCAATTTTTGTGACGAGTCGGTCACCGATGAACTGGATGACGAATACGATGATCAAGATGAGCACCGTCGCCACGAACGTGACATCGTTTTGTGAGCGTTGGAACCCTTCCAAGAAGGCCAAGTTCCCGAGTCCGCCACCCCCAACGACTCCCGCCATTGCCGTATAACCGACGATGGCAACGATGGTCACCGTGAGTCCCGACACGATTGCCGGAAGAGCTTCCGGAATCAAGACTTTATAGATAATTTGCCATTTCGTCGCTCCCATCGATTCGGCCGCCTCGATGACGCCACGGTCGACTTCACGAAGCGCAAGTTCGACCATCCGAGCGTAAAACGGTGCCGCTCCGATGATGAGCGCAGGAAGCGCCGCCGTCGAACCGAGCATCGTACCGAGTAGGAACAACGTGAACGGGATGAGTAAGATAATTAAGATGATGAACGGAATCGAACGGAACACGTTGACGATCGCGCTGACGAAAACGTAAATCGGACGATTCTTCAATAAAAGTGATTCGTTTGTAATGTAGAGAATCAAACCTAAAGCGAGTCCGATCACAAACGTCGCCACACCTGCGACGAGCGTCATGTACAGCGTCTCCCAAGTCTGTTCCATCATAATTTGCCAATCTACGTTAGGAAACATCGCTTTCCACCTCCACTTCTACGGATTGCGAACGAATCGACGTGATGGCACGTTCGATTTCACTTGCTTCCCCAATCAGTTGGATGAATAGCGTACCGAGCGCACCGACTTGTGACTGGGTCACGTTCCCGCCGATGATGTTGAATCCGATATCATGCGTCTTGAGGACGTCAGACAAAATCGGTTGTTCTGCCGTCTCCTTCAAGAATTTCAATTTGACGATTTGACCGCTCGGATACCGTTCTTTAAGATGTTCGAACGTGAGCGACAGATCGTCGACCGCCCCGATTTGCTTGACGAATTCTTTCGTAATCGGTTGCTCCGGATGTTGGAACACGTCCGAAACTTGACCCGTCTCGACGACTTTTCCGGCCTCCATCACGGCGACACGGTGACAAATCTTTTGGATGACGTGCATCTCATGCGTGATAAGGACAATCGTCAATCCGAGTTTCTTATTGATGCTGACGAGCAGTTCGAGAATCGAATCCGTCGTCTTCGGGTCGAGCGCGCTTGTCGCTTCGTCACAGAGGAGAACCTCAGGATTGGTAGCGAGCGCGCGGGCGATCCCGACTCGCTGTTTTTGACCGCCCGACAGTTGCGATGGATAGCTATCCTCACGACCAGCCAAACCTACGAGCTCGACGAGTTCCTGGACGCGTCGTTTCCGCTCACTTGCCGGAACCCCGA
This sequence comes from Exiguobacterium sp. HVEsp1, assembly GCF_002009685.1. Lineage (GTDB taxonomy): Bacteria > Bacillota > Bacilli > Exiguobacteriales > Exiguobacteriaceae > Exiguobacterium > Exiguobacterium profundum. Next base: position 2,042,526 of record NZ_KV917367.1, read on the forward strand.
TCAGTTCTAGTGGGAAACTGATGTTTTCTGCGACCGTGCGCGACCACAGAAGATTAAAGTGCTGGAAGACCATCGAGACGTTCTTGCGAACTCCCCGTAGTTCTTTCGGGCTGAGCTTCGTGAGCTCACTCCCGGCGACCTCGATTTCACCGCTTGACGGAGACTCGAGACGGTTGAGTAATCGGATGAGCGTCGACTTCCCCGCCCCCGAATATCCGATTATTCCAAAAATTTCACCGCGATCAATCGTTAGTGATACATCATCGACCGCCTGGACACGACCATTCTTCGTATCGAACCATTTGGCGACGTTTCGTAATTGAATCAATACCTTTCCCTCCTGACAACAAAAAAAGCGCGCACGTTTGAGCAAACGTGCGCACTTTATCGTACGGACAACGATTGCTCTCATCTGTCAAGGTTTCTCACCTTGCTGGAATTAGCACCATTTCGGATTGCTCCGCGGTTGCTGGGCGTCATAGGGCCAGTCCCTCAGCCTCTCTTGATAAGAGTGTTGTGTATTCGATTAGCTTTATCATAGCGACAGCTTTTTCTGCTGTCAAATCCTTTTTTCAAAAAAATTAAAAAAAGGTGCCGTCCGAGGACGACACAGAACGTAGCACCTTGAGTCACGGAAGGACAGCCCATAGATGAAAATCTTTTGCCCGTTCAAGATTTACATCCTTATATGGGGGAGATTCACCAATCATCACTCGATCTTAGCTTGGACCGTGCGATTATACGGAACGTCTGTCTTCGCTTGATTTTTTTGGGGGACAATCGAAGGGAAGACTGACGTGTATTCGTATAAAGGTAGCAGCGGCTTCGCCAAAACGTCTTGATATCGGGAATATCGCGTCCTATTTTGTGTTCAAGTAAGATGTTGTAATGAATATACCATTCGTGAACTTTCTGTGTCAACTGATTATTTAAAATTTTCAGATTATTCTAATGTTCCTCTCTCACTTCACGAAAGAGAGGACATGTTGCACATTTTGAAACGCGTACAATCGATCTTGAACCTCGCCATTTTCAAGCTTCAACAGGGCGGGTACGCTCATCACTTGGTAGGCTTCTAGCTCTTTTGGGATATAGTTCGCATCTCGCTTTTCGATTTTAATTTCAGGGTCGACCGCTTCGACGACCGTCAACATTTTTTCCGCCACAGCGCATGTACCACACATCGGGGCGTATATATATAAGAATCCGTCTGTAATCATTCTTCTCACCTCTCTTGTCATTATAAGGGGCGATGGATTCCCGTTCAAAAATCGTGCTCTCGTAAAAATTCAGAATTTTTCAATGATTCTCTTGACTCTTTCTGGTGAGAGGAATAATATGGGTTCTAACTTTATCGCTTTTGTACATAACAGCAAAGAAGAAGGACAGGTGAATGAATGATGACGGAACCAACAACAGGTACGATGAAACAGTTCACGATGAACGTCTTAAACGGTCTCAGCATGGCGATTCTGATCGCCCTTATCCCGAGCGCACTACTCGGTGAATTAACGAAAGCCATACTTCCGTATTTTCCGTCTCTTCAATTCATATTGGATGCGACGACGATTGCGATGCGGCTTCTGCCAGCCATTATCGGGCTAGCGGTCGCCATGCAGTTCGGACGATCGATTCTCGAAGCCGGGACGATCGCGATTGCAACGTATGTCGGTAGCGGTGCCGTTCGAATCGACGAAGGTGCGTTCGTGATGGCGGGCATCGGGGATGTGATCACAGCCGGTGTGACCGCTGCAATCGCTACACTTCTAGTCATGAAGCTCGCTCCCCACTTGAAGACGTATACGGTCATTGTTATGCCGATGACCATCATTGTCGTCGCAGGAGGCATCGGTACTTTCCTACTGACGTACATCTCCCAAATCACGACGTATGTCGGTCTACTCATCATGACCATGACTGACCTGCAACCGGTCCTGATGGGGATCCTGATCGCCATGGCGTTCTCGCTCATCATCGTTTCGCCGATCTCGACCGTCGGGATTGCGACGGCCATCAGCCTGTCCGGTGTCGCGGCGGGTGCGGCGAACCTCGGAGTCGTTGCAGCCGGATTCGGTCTCGCGATCGCCGGATGGCAGGCGAACGCGACCGGCACATCGATTGCCCATTTCCTCGGTTCTCCGAAGATTCAGATGGCGAACTTTGTCCGACGCCCCATCATGATGCTTCCCATTTTGGCAAATGCGGCGATTCTCGGTGCGCTCGCTGGAATCCTGAAAATTGAGGGAACGCCAATCAGCGCCGGGTTCGGGGTGTCAGGACTCATCGGTCCAGTGAACGCCCTTCATCTCATGCCGGGTGGATTCGCTCTCTTCAACGTCCTGCTCGTCATCGTCTTGTTCGGTCTGATTCCCGTCGCACTCGGAATCTTCTTCTATCGCGTGTTTGAACGGGCGACTCTCGTCAAATCCGATCATTACCGACTCGATTTCGAGTAAAAAAAGCCGGCTTCTCCATTGGAGAGGCCGGTTTTGATTATCCTTGAATCATCGCTTCGTATTCTTCTGCAGACATGAGCTTGTCGAGGTCTGACTCTTCCGTCAACTCGACTTCGATCATCCATGCGTTTTCAAACGGTGACTCGTTGACGAGTTCTGGAGAATCCGCGAGGTCCTCGTTCACTGCTGTGATGCGACCTGATACTGGTGCATACAACTCAGAGACCGTCTTCACTGATTCGACTGAACCGAATGGCTCGTCGAGCAAAATCGTACCATCGACTTCTGGGAGTTCGACAAACACGATATCCCCTAGTTCGCTTTGTGCGAAATCCGTGATGCCGATGCGGGCTTTCGTTCCGTTTACTTCTACCCACTCATGTTCTTTTGAATAACGTAAATTTGCTGGTACTTTGCTCATCCTAACTTCCCCCTCAAATAAATTAGACTCACATCTGTATTATAGCACTTAGCCCCAAACGTCCGTAAAGGACTTTTCTGAAAATCCGACGGTCGTTTTTTCACCATTTGTGACGATTGGTCGCTTCAAAAGCATACCATTGCTTGCTAATAGCTCGAGTTGTTCGTCTTCTGATAGATTTGGCAGTTTGTCTTTGATGCCTTCGTTCCGATAGACTTGCCCGCTCGTATTGAAGAACTTCTTGAGTGGTAGACCTGATTGTTTCCACAGTTCGGCGAGTTCCGCTTTCGTCGGCGTCGATTCGACGATATGAACGTATGTATACTCGATGCCTTGTTCCTTCAACCATTTTTCTGCCTTTTTACATGTACTGCATGGTGGATAGCCGTATAGTGTCACCATCTGTTCATCACCTCTATTCTCAATGTAGCATATTCCGAGAAATCAATTCACCTCTCAAGCAACCGTTCAATCTCTCGCTTCATCGTCGGGTTCACTTCGTGCCTCGCTTCGATCAACCGTAAGATCGCCGCTGCCGCCTCGATTGACCTGCCGTATCCTTTTACCCCATCTGACAAGAAGGGAATCATCTCCGGCTGTCTCGACTCGACCCGGCGTGTCGGATTGAACGGATCTCCTTGTCCGCCGAGCGCCTTCAAGACGTTTTGAACGGCCGCGACTTGGACGAGTTCGAATCCGGCGAGCATCTCGCCCCGACGTTCCCGAAGTAAGCCGACATATAGGTTCGTCAACGCCTCTTCATAATAATAATCCGCTGATTCACGTGTGATTTCGAGGCGTGGTGTCGCAAATACTTCGAGCGCCTCGTCCCGTCGCCAGACGACACGTCCTGGCGTATAGGCGATGGTCGCCAGTTCATGCAGTTCGAAGACGGCGAACTCACCATAAATGCCATCATGGTACATGATCTTATGCCCGTCCTTCGTGTTTTGGAACTGATAGTGAAGCGGTTCGACCTCGAGCCAGTCGAGTCGGTCGATAAAGCGCGCCTTCTGCCCATCCTCGACAATCAAAAAGAAATCGAGGTCCGAATACTCATCCAACCGCTCCGTCTCTTGTCCAATCGAACCCAATGCGAGCAGCATGAGCGTCCCTTCCTTTTCGGCAACGGACCGTCCAATGCGTTCCATCCGGTCGAGTAATACATCTCGTTTTGTCATCGTCTCTCCCCCTCGTCTCTATTGTACGTGGCAGAGCTCAAAAAAAGAAAGGGTTGACCGCGTCCGGTCCACCCTTTCTGTCCATTTGATTAGACGATAAACTTGTTCGCTTTGATGAGGCTCGCTGCGACTTCGCGCTTCGTGCCGATTACATTGATTGGCTGATAGCGGCTGAACTTCTTCATTGCCGAGAGAAGCATACGTTGCTCGTCACCAGACGCCGCTGCGTACAATACTTCTTTCGCCATGAGTTCGACTTGCTTGAACACTTGCTCCGCAAAGATTTCTGTATAGCGGACTTTGAGCGTGTTCTTCTCTTCGCCTGTGCGTCCAATCGCTTTGTCTGTACGAGCGATGGCTGCTTCAAGCGCATAGATGGCACTGATCATGTCTGCAATCTTCGCCAAGATTTCTTGTTCGTTTTGAAGGTCTTGTTGATACTTTTGGACAGCTGTACCCGCGACCATCAAGTTGATTTTCTTCATGTTCGAAAGGAGCATCTTCTCGCGAGCGAGTGGTGAGCCGTCCAATTCTTGTGGCATATAGCTCATGAGCTCTTTTTGAAGTTTTTGCGCTTCTGCGAGGAGCGGCAATTCACCTTTCATCGCTTTCTTGAGGAGCGTACCTGGGACGATCAAACGGTTGATTTCGTTCGTTCCTTCGAAGATACGGTTGATCCGTGAGTCACGGTAGAGGTTCTCAACTTCATATTCTGCCATGAATCCGTATCCACCGTGAATCTGGACCGCTTCGTCGACGACATAGTCGAACGTTTCAGAAGCGAAGACTTTGTTGAGTGAGCATTCGATCGCGTATTCTGCGATTGCTTGTGCGACTTTCGATCCGTCGCGCATGTTCTCATCACCGAGTGCGTCCAAGCTGTCCTGGAACAAACCACCTGTACGATAGACTGAACTTTCCATCGCATAGATGTTCGCTGCCATCGTCGCCAATTTCTCTTGGATGAGTGGGAATTGGCTGATCGGTGTCTTGAACTGTTTGCGCTCGTTCGCGTATTGAACCGAGAGGTCGAATGCACGTTTTGAAGAACCAACTGCTCCGACTGCGAGTTTGTAACGACCGACGTTCAAGATGTTGAAGGCGATGACGTGACCTTTTCCGATTTCACCGAGAAGGTTGTCGACTGGTACTTCGACATCTTCAAGGATGAGCGTACGTGTCGACGAGCCCTTGATTCCCATCTTCTGTTCTTCTGCGCCTGTTGAGACTCCTTTGAAGTCACGCTCGACGATGAAGGCACTGAACTTGTCGCCATCGATTTTTGCGTAGACGACGAACACGTTCGCGAAGCCGGCGTTTGTGATCCATTGTTTCTCACCGTTCAAGACGTAGTGCGTGCCCGCCTCGTTCAAGACAGCTGTCGTTTTCGCACCGAGGGCGTCAGAACCTGAGCCTGGCTCCGTGAGGGCGTAAGCCGCGATCCATTCACCTGTCGCGAGTTTTGGCAAATACTTGTGTTTTTGCTCTTCTGATCCGAAGAAGACGATTGGAAGCGTCCCGATCCCGACGTGTGCGCCGTAGCTGAGCGCGAACGAACGTGCTTTCGCGAAGCGCTCCGTGATGATCGAAGATGAGATTTTATCGAGTTGGTAACCGCCGTACTCTTCTGGAACGTCTGCTCCGAGAAGACCGAGCTCGCCCGCTTCTTTCAACAATTCGACAGAGAGGTCGAACTCGTGTTTCTCGATACGCTCGAGGACTGGCATGACGCGGTCATCGACGAATCCTGCCGTCGTGTCCCCAATCATCTTATGCTCATCTGAGAAATCCTCTGGTGTGAAGAGACGCTCTGCGTCGAGTGCGTCAATGACAAAGCTACCGCCTTTAATCAATTCATGTTCTGTACGTTCCATATCCGATTCCCCCTTAAAGTAATTCGAAGACACCAGCCGCGCCCATTCCGCCGCCGATACACATCGTGACAACCCCATACTTCTCATTGCGTCGTTTCATCTCATGCAAGATCGAGACTGAAAGTTTTGCTCCAGTACATCCGAGTGGGTGACCGAGGGCGATGGCGCCGCCGTTCACGTTCACTTTCGATGGATCGATGCCGAGTTCACGGATGACACCGAGTGACTGACTCGCGAACGCTTCGTTCAACTCGAACAATCCGACTTCTTCTAACTTCACGCCGGCCATCTCGAGTGCTTTCGGAATGGCGACGACTGGACCGATTCCCATCACTTCCGGACGGACACCGCCGACCGCGAACGAGAGGAACTTGGCCATCGGTTGCAATCCTTGGCGTTCTGCTTCTTCACGGTCCATGACGAGAACTGCTGCTGCTCCGTCGGATACTTGTGAAGCGTTACCCGCCGTGACCGATCCTTTGATTTTGAAAGCCGGGCGAAGTTTACCGAGCGCTTCGATTGTCGAATCGGCACGGACACCTTCGTCATGCTTGACGACTTTCTCCACTTCCGCGACTTTCCCGTCTTCACCGAGTACGTGCTCGATGACCGTCACAGGAACGATTTCTTCCTGGAACTTGCCACCTGCGATGGCTGCCGCCGCCTTTTGGTGACTGTTGATAGCAAATGCATCTTGGTCTTCGCGCGAGATGTTGTATTCAGCTGCGACACGTTCTGCCGTATGCCCCATGCTCATGTAGTACTCTGGTGCCGTCTCCATGATGTGTGGGTTTGGACGGATGACGTGACCACCCATCGGGACTTGGCTCATCGACTCCATACCGCCGGCGATGATGGCCGTCGCTTGACCAATCATGATTTTCGCCGCCGCATCCGCGATGGCTTGAAGACCTGACGAGCAGTAGCGGTTGATGGTGATCGCTGGAACTTCGTGCGACAGTCCCCCCCGGACCGCCGCATAGCGAGCGATGTTCATCCCTTGCTCCGCTTCTGGCATCGCACAACCCATGATGACGTCATCAATCGGGCCTTTATATCCTGAACGCTCAAGCGTTGCCTTGATGGCATATCCCGCGAGCTCGTCCGAACGTACGTTACGGAACGAACCGCGTTTTGCTTTTCCGACCGGCGTCCGTGCGCCGGCTACGATGACTGCTTCCCTCATCTGTTTTGTCCCCCTTTATCAGTTGCGTAGTGGTTTGCCTTTCACGAGCATATGTTGCATCCGTTGTTGTGACTTCGGCTCCCCGATGAGGCTCAAGAAGGCTTCACGCTCGATGTCGAGGAAGTACTGTTCGTCGACGAGCGTACCGTATGCCAAATCACCACCACTGATGACGTGTGCGAGTTTCTTCGCAATTTTCAAATCGTGCTCTGAAATATAACCACCGTAGAACATTTCGTACGCCGCGAGTTCGAGCGTCGCTTTCCCTGTTTGACCGACGACCGGTAACTTTTCACGAACCGGTGCCGTGTACCCGTCAGCCAGTTCAAGGACCGTCTGTTTCGCATCGAACGTCAAGTGGTCACGGTTCATCGAGATGCCATCGACCGCACGGTGGTAACCGAGTGTCTTCGCATCAAATGCCGACTTCGATACTTTCGCCATCGCAATGTTCTCGAACGTCTGTTGCGCAGCCTTCTCGATGTTTTGCATCGATTTTGGTGTCTGCTCAAGGAGACGACGGTACGTGTTGACGTTTCCGCCCCCACCAGGGATGAGGCCGACACCGACTTCGACGAGACCCATATATGTCTCAAGCGCGGCTTGCATACGGGCTGCCGGTAAGCTGATTTCCGTTCCACCACCGAGCGTCATGCCGTATGGTGCGGCAACGACCGGGCGACTTGAATAACGAATCTTTTGAACGACTTGTTGGAACTTGTTGATGATCCAATCGAGTTCGAACCAGTTCTCGTCTTCGGCTTCCATGAGCATCATCGCAAGGTTGGCTCCGACACAGAAGTTCTTGCCATCGTTGGCGAGGACCATTCCTTTGAAGTCTTGCTCGACGCGGTCGATCGACTGTTCGATCATCTGCATGATATCGACACCGATCGCGTTGTTTGGCGATGTGAATTCGAGTGCGACGACGTCATCGCCGATATCGACGAGGCGTGCCCCACCGTTCTCTAGGATGATACCGTTTGATTTTGCGAGCGGCTTGAGTTTCAATTCTTTCGGGTTGACGGTCTTCTCAACATACGCCTTCGACGCTTTATCGTAATACTGGTCTCCCTTATAGAATGACGTGTTGCCTGCAGCAAGCATCTCATCGATCCATGCCGGGACGTCATAGCCTTCCGCTTTCATACGCTCGACTGATTTCTCCACACCGAGGGCATCCCACATCTCGAACGGTCCGAATTTCCAACCGAAGCCCCACTTCATCGCATCGTCAATCGCAACGATCGTATCGGCAATCTCACCAGTGAGACGTGCCGAGTAAGCGAGCGTCTTCGCCGTGATTGGCCAGAGCAATTGTCCGACGCGACCTTTGTTCAAGATGGCACCTTTCAATTTCGCTTTTGAGCCTGGAAGTGACTTGATTTGATCGAGCTCAGGACCTGTAATCGCTTTCAATTGTTCGTATTCGAACGTCTGAAGGTTCAACTCCTGGATGACCTTGCCTTCTTTCTTATAGAAGCCTTGACCGGCCTTTTGTCCGATCCAGCCTTTTTCGACGAGTTGCTTCATTTCTGTCGGAACGTCGAACGTGTCCTTCTCTTCCCCTGATTCGAGTGTCTCGTAGACGTTCCCCGCCACGTGGACGAATGTGTCGATTCCGACGACGTCGAGTGTGCGGAATGTCGCTGATTTTGGACGACCGATGAGTGGACCTGTGATCGAGTCCATCTCTCCGATTGAAGCGTTTTGTTTGAGCATCTCTTCAAACGTGACGAGAAGACCATACGTCCCGATGCGGTTCCCGATGAAGTTCGGTGTGTCTTTTGCTTCGACGACACCTTTGCCGAGACGGTCTTCCGCGAAACGTGACATGAAGTCGATGACCGGACGGGCTGTTTTCTCTGTCGGGATGAGTTCGAGCAACTTCAAGTAACGTGGTGGGTTGAAGAAGTGTGTCCCGAGGAAGCGTGATTTCAATCCTTCCGGAAGGGCACTTGCCATCGCTTCGATGGAGATTCCTGACGTGTTCGAGCTGAGAATCGCATCTTCACGGATGTAAGGTGCAATCCTCTCGAAGAGTTGTTGCTTCACATCGAGACGTTCGACGACGACTTCGATGACCCAATCCGCTTCTTTCAAACGCTCTAAGTCATCTTCTAAGTTCCCGACTTCGATGAAGTTGAGATGATCGGCTGTCGCAAGTGGTGCTGGATTTTGTTTCAGTAGTTTTTGACGGTTTTCTGAGGCGATGCGATTGCGTACTTCTGGTGACTCGAGCGTCAACCCTTTCGCTTCCTCTTTAGATGTCAATTCACGTGGTACGATGTCGAGCATGAGCGAACGAATCCCCGCGTTCGCCAAGTGAGCCGCAATCCCCGCCCCCATTACTCCTGAACCGATGACGACCGCAAAACGAATTGAGTTCGTCAAACGGAGGTCGGTTGATTGTTCGATGTGACTCGTCATAGTGTTCCCCCCTAAAATGAGAATGAATAGTGATTCATTTCATGCGTAAAAAAAATCGCAATCACCATCGTGTTTACTCTTCTATCATAAATGAATGAACATTCATTCGCAAGCGTTCATTTTTCAATTTCATTCCATTTTTTGAATGAGCGATTAGTTTTCAATGGGTGTGGTATAGACAAAAAGAGTCAAATTCAGAAAGGGGAATGTATACATGCGCGATAATCGTCTGAACACCGTAGGCAGTCGAAAAGATTTTGAGGCATTCAAAAAGAAGGCACAAGAACAGGCACACCAACCGGGAATCGATTCGAAGATGGAGCCCTTCCCCATTTATGAACGAGAAGATTATAAAGGAAGTGACAAGTTAAAAGATAAGGTCGCCATCATCACCGGTGGGGATTCCGGAATCGGAAAGTCGGTCGCCATCTTTTTCGCCCACGAAGGTGCGAACTCCGTCATCGTCTATAAGGATCAAAACGAACTCGAGGACGCGGAAGCGACAAAAGAACGGATTGAGGACTTAGGTCAAGCCTGTCTCTTGCTTCAAGGCGATCTCGGAGAATCTTCTTTCTGTCAACGAGTCGTCGAAGAGACGCTCGAGACGTTCGGCCGGATCGACATCCTCGTCAACAACGCCGCCGAGCAGCATCCACAGGAGTCGCTCCTCGATATATCAGATGAACAACTCGAGAAGACGTTCCGCACGAATATCTTCAGCATGTTCTACTTAACGAAAGCAGCGCTCCCCTACTTAAAAGAAGGAGCGAGCATCATCAATACGACCTCGATCACAGCCTATGAAGGAAACGACCAATTGATTGACTATGCGTCGACGAAAGGTGCCATCACGGCATTCACCCGCTCGCTCGCCAAAAACTTGGCGGACAAGAAGATTCGCGTCAACGGGGTCGCCCCGGGACCGATTTGGACACCGCTCATCCCGTCAACGTTTGACGCGGAGAAAGTGAAATCGTTCGGCGATTCAGCAGAGATGAAACGACCGGGGCAACCGGCCGAACTCGCACCGGCGTATGTCTATCTCGCAAGCGATGATTCGACGTACGTCAGTGGTCAAGTCATTCACGTCAACGGTGGTACCGTGATTAACGGATAATTGATTGAAGACTCAGTTCGTAGCTGAGTCTTCTTTTGTGCAGTACGTCCTTTCGGCGCCCATGCTTTCAGCAGGCAATCCCGAAGCCTCCTCGCGCCGTTCCCGGCACTGCGGGGTCTTCGTCTGATTGCTTTCCTGCATGAGTCATGGCGCCGACGGACCACTGAAAAACAACATGACCATCTACGTCGTACATCAAGTATACTAATCATAAATAGGTAAATATGGAGGCTAGTCAATGACAAACCCATACAATGATGATGTGTATGACGAAGAGCACGACGAAGATATTTTAGAGTTCGACCCGCATTTTGACCATGATGCCAAGATGGAAATCAATTTGAATGAATCAGGCGTCAACTTCGTCGGCAACGCTGAAGGCTATCTCGCCCTTGCGCGAATGTTTACATTTTTAGCGCAAACACATATGTCTATTCGAATGGAAGAAAATCCTCCGCCTGACGTAAATACTTCCTACGGATATGGTCCGTACCATATGACTGATTTCATCCGAGAAGATTTAATTCAAAATAAACAGTATATATTCAATCCAGGTGCTCTACGTGATGTGCATCCAGAAGAACATCAGGAACTTTTCTTTTGGCTGTCCAATCAAATCGGTCCAGATTTTTGGGTAAGTGAGGACGAGAACAAGAAATCGTAACACCTCCGCTACATAGAAGACCGAATGTATCGACGTTATCCATACATCAAAAAGCACGAACATCCTCGACGAATGTTCGTGCTCATTTTATTTCTTCACCATTCCCTTTAACACGAACGCCACGTTTGCCGGGCGCTCTGCGAGACGGCGCATGAAGTAACCGTACCAGTCACGACCGTATGGCACGTAGACACGGACTTTGTATCCTTGGCGCACGAGCTCGAGTTGACGCTCGACGCGGATGCCGTATAACATCTGGAACTCGAACTGGTCGAGTGGAATGTTGTTCTCTTTGACGTGCTCGATGATGGCGTCAATCATATGGTCATCGTGTGTCGCGATGGATGCGTAGTTCCCGTTCGCAAGATGGAGTTTGACGAGCTTCACGTAGTTATGGTCCACGTCCTCTTTTTCAGGGAACGCGACCGTCGCCGGCTCTTTATATGCCCCTTTGACAATGCGGAGGTTCGGCTTGAGCGGCGCAAGATGATTGATGTCATCTTCCGAGCGGTACAAGTACGACTGGATGACCGTTCCGAGACCGTCGAATTCAGCTTTCAGCTTTTTGAACAATTCGAGCGTCTTTTCACAACGCTGCTCATCTTCCATATCGATGGCCACAAAGACCCCGACTCGTTGTGCGACCGTCAAAATTTGACGCATGTTGTCTTCAATCAACTCGTCCGAGATATCGAATCCGAGTGACGTCAGCTTGAGTGACATATAGGCGTCTAATTGCTCTTCTGCCATAATTTCAATCGCACGCATGATCTCGTCGCGATTCGTATTCGCCTCTTCGACCGTCTTAATAAATTCCCCGAGATGATCGACCGTGACCGACAACCCTTTCGCGTTCAATTCGCGAATCGTCGGGACAGAAGCCTTAAAGTCTTCCCCTGCTACAAAGCGTGATGCACCAAATCGTAGGCCATATTTCTTTGCCAAACTGTTGAGTGTTTTGTTTTGTGACATGTAGATAAATCCATCGCGCAACACTTTTTCCATCTGATTTTCCCCCTTACTTTTACACCCATCTATCTCTATGATGATGTCTGCAATTATTATGACACACAAACGTCATTTCGTCTGTATTTTTGTAACCGTTTGCAGCACTTTCTTCCCAACTTTTCAAAAAAGACAGACGTCCCGTAGGACGGCTGTCTTATAGGCTTGTCGAAGGTGCGACATAGAGTAAAATACTGAGGAAGATGAACACGCTTCCCGCTAGGACGAACAAGTGCCAAATGGCATGGTTGAACGGCAGTTTTTGCCACACGTAAAACACGATACCGACCGAATAGGCGATCCCTCCTGCGAGAAGAAGCATGAACCCTTGATGACCGAGTGATTCATACAACGGACGGATGGCGATGATGCAGATCCAGCCAAGTGCGAGGTATGTCACATTGGACACCCACATGTACTTTCCGGTCGAAAATAGTTTCCACACAATCCCGAGAATTGCCACACCCCACACGATCCCGAATAACGTCCAGCCGAGCGTCCCGTGAAGGGTCACGAGGGCGAACGGCGTATAACTTCCGGCGATGAGTAAGTAAATCCCCGCATGGTCGAACACTTGCAACACCCGCTTCGCCCGTGGATGCGGAATGGCGTGCATGAGCGTCGAGAAGAGATAGAGTAAAATCATCGATGCCCCGAACACACTGACCGCGGTGACGTTCCATGTGCTCCCACTCTCTGTCGCGCTCATGACGAGCAGGACGAGGGCGACGATGCTGAAGATGACTCCCAGGCCGTGCGTGACCGCGCTCGCAATCTCTTCCCCGAGCGTGTCGGCATGGAGCATCTCTTTGAGTTGCTCTTGTTTCATGTGCTCCCACCTTCCATAAATGTTCCTTCTAGTATGGACATTTCCCGATTTGAACGCAATCAAAAACACGGGCTACCGATTAGCCCGTGTCGAGATTATGCGACTTCTTTCACCGGAACGTCACATTCCATTTGCGCTGCTCGCATCGCGCGTGCCCGTTTGTGGAACAAGACAAGAAGCGTCAACGTGCCGAGTGTCGAGATGACGTACGGAAGGACTCCGTCCAGCTTGAAGCCGATTGGCGCCGTCAAGATGTAGAACCAGACTGCATATAACATGAACGTCCCCGGAAGGAGCGCGATATAGTGATTGCGCCCTTTAATGTAAAGGTACATCGCCCCGACGAACAGTGCGATGACCGCTGTCGTCTGGTTCGCCCAGTTGAAGTATTGCCAAAGCATTTGGAAGTCCATGTTCGTGAGCACGTATGAGATCGCGAAGAGTGGAAGCGCGATCCAAAGACGTGACGAGAACTTCTTCTGTGCGATCGACATGTAGTCCGCGATAATCATCCGTGCGCTACGGAATGCCGTATCGCCTGACGTGATCGGTAAGACGATGACTCCGAGAATCGCGAGTGTCCCGCCGATGCTGCCGAGCATGAGTGTCGCCACTTCTTGCACGACGAGTGCCGGAGTGCCCGCACTGATGAGTCCAAGTAATTCACCCGGCTCAAAGATGGCCATCGCCGCTCCAGCCCAAATCATCGCGATGACCGCTTCGGCGATCATCATGCCGTAGAAGATTTCACGACCGTTGCTTTCTTTCATCGTCGTCCGCGAAATGATCGGTGACTGTGTCGCATGGAAACCAGAGAGCGCCCCACACGAGATCGTGAAGAAGAGGAGCGGCCAGATCGGTAAGCCGTCCGGATGCATGTTCGTCAATGTCATCTCTGGAATCTTGTATCCTTGAGCGAACAAGCTGACCGCAATCCCGATGGCACTGATGACGAGTAGCGCCCCGAAGAACGGGTAGATACGTCCGATAATCTTATCGACCGGGAGAAGCGTCGCCAAGATGTAGTAAGCGAATACGGCGAAGATGACGATGGTGAGCGTCGATGCGTTCCCATCGAACAAGTTGTTGATCATGTTACTCGGAGACGTGACGAACACCGTCCCGACAAGAAGTAAGAGTAAGAGTGCAAACCCGTTGACGATATGGCGAAGCGAACGCCCGAGAAACTTTTCCGCCAGTTGTGGCAAGTGTGCCCCGTTGTTTCGAAGGGAAATCATTCCTGTCAAATAGTCGTGAACCGCACCGGCAAAGATCGATCCGAAGACGATCCAAAGGAAGGCGACCGGTCCGTAGAGCGCCCCCATGATTGGTCCAAAGATTGGTCCGACACCGGCGATGTTGAGCAATTGAATCATCGAGTTCCGTTTTTTGCCCATCGGCACGTAGTCGATGCCGTCCTGAGACGCATAGGCGGGCGTCGTCCGCTCTTCCTTGATGCCGAACGTCTTCTCGACGTAACGACCATATACTAAATACCCGACCAAAAGTAGTGCGAGTGCGACGAAGAATGTAATCATCTGTCAGTCCCCTTTTCCGTACATATGTAGCCGAATCCCATCAGCTCTTCGGTTTACACGTGTCATGTAACCGATTACATGTTTGATTATACATAAGACTAGATGATAATGTAAGGGCTTTCATTCACATTTTAGACACTTTTCTTCGACAAAAAACGACGCCCGATTCGGACGTCGTTCTGTACTTATTTCAAGTTGAAAGTTGATTGTTTTGCGCCAGAACCATCGTAGTCACTCGCGATGACTTTGTACGTCCCTTTCGCAAGGCCTTTTTTGAATGTGAACGTATACGTACCAGCCCAGCTCGCCTTCACTTTTGCGACTTGCTTGCCTTTGGCGTCTTTCAAGAGGACCGTCGCGCCTGGTGTCGTTTTCCCGATCAAGGCACGCGTACCCGCTTTCACGCCTTTCGTGTTCTTCGGCGTCACCATCTTAGGTTTCTCAATCACAAATGACTCGGATTCAACCACTTTACCAGAAACATCTTTCGCTTCGATTTCATAGCTTGCCGCAACGAAACCAGCACGCTTCGTGAATTCGAATTTACCAGATGCATCTGCCGTCGCATAGGCGATTCGTTTTCCGTCCCGCTTCAACACCATTTTCGCACCTGGCGAAGACGTTCCCTTCAGTACTGGCGTATTGGCATACGTCAAACGTTTCGAGATAGCTGGCGTTCCGACAAAACCTGCACCGACGACTTTCGTTTCCGTCAGCGTCTTCCCATTCAATTCGCTTTCAATCGTCAATGACTGACGGAGTTTGAGTGGTTTGACCGTCAAACGGTACATGCCTTCTGCATCGGCTGTCGTCGTGGCGAGAACCGTTTTGCCATCTTTTAATGTCACGTTTGCAGATGGAGCCGTCTTCCCAGTCACGACTTTTGCACCCGGTTTGATGACATCGACCGCGAGCGTCAAGTCAGTTGGCGCCACTTCGAGCTCTGCCGTATAGGTCCGGAAGAGGCGACCTGCCGCATCTTCACGCGTCGCGTCCGTCGCTTTGATACCTTCGTAAAGGTTCAAGTACTGCTTACCCGCATCCGCTGTTTCAAATGTCACCGAACGTTTCGCGTCTGCGACAATCTTCCAGTTGTTGTCGGCTTTGTAGTCCAACTTGTCTTTACTTTCGACAATGTAGTCCGAGATGACGTTACGTGTCTCATACGCTGAGCGATAGACGATGTTCTTCCCGCCACCAAGGCCTGGGAACGATGAAGAACCTGCGCGATAGTTGTTCGTCGCGACTAAGAACTCTTGGTCCATCTTGATCGGTTGTCCATTGTACTCGACGTTCTTCACGCGATTCGCGTTTTCGTTGACGAGCTTTCCGCCGACATCGAACTTCGCAGGACCTGTGACATCGATCTCATACGTCAAACCGTCGAGAATATCGAAGTTGTAGCTACGGAATTGAAGGTTGAGTAAGTTTTCGCCATCTTCTTCGATTTGGTCAAACGCACCCGCTGACATCTCGAGCCAATCCATGACATCTTTTCCTGTCACTTTGACGACTTCGAGCGTGTTCGGATACACGTAAAGGTCCGCGACGTTTTTCAAAGCAATTTGCCCTTTCGGGATATTCGTATAGTAGCTTGCATCTGTCAATTCACGTCCACCCGCTTTGAACGGTGCGCCTGCTGACAAGAGTGGCAACTCTTTATATGCAGAAAGTTCCGGGTTCGTTTCAAGCTCTTTCTCGACATACCACTTCTGTGCGTTCGTCACGAACTGAACCGATGCATCATCACGGACGAGTGCGAAGTAGCTCTGGATGTCATCTTGAATCTCACCGACCGGTTGGTTGATGTAGTCGATCGTCGCCAAGTGGTCGTCTTCGATCAACGCTTGAATCGTCGGGTCGACCGCCGTATCAGCCGTCACCGTATCGAGTGCTGCTGACGCATCGACGATTTGCCATTTCCCTTCTACGAGTTCAAGTTCAAAATCGATGACGCCGAGGTCCTTCCCTTGGTTGTTCGCCATGACGACCGGTTTGCCATTGATCGTCCCTTTTGTCATGTCGACGTTCGGGAATGAGGCGAACATGCCTTTCGCATCCGGGAAGCGACCGTGTTGGTGCCCCGTCATGACCATGTCGAGTCCGTCAATCTTCGTGAGCGCGTATCCGACGTTCTCTTCGCTGTCGAGTTGTTCGTCCGCGAGCGCCGCACTGTCACCGATGCCTGAGTGCGCGAGGGCGACGACGACGTCCGCTCCCCGGTCTTTCAATTTTTGAACCGCTTCACGTGCGGACGGGATGATATCCTCTGCCGTCACACGGCCTTGAAGGTTCCCCGAATCCCATGACATGATTTTCGGAGGGACGACTCCGAATACGCCGACTTTGATCGTATGCGTTTCCCCATCCAAGTCTGTGACCGTTCGTTCGATGATTTGGACCTCTTGTCCATCCACGTTGAACTTCGAGACGATCGGGTTGCCTTCTAAATCTTTGACGTTCGAGTTGACAAAACGCAGTTTCCCTTTCGACCCTTCCATCGCGTTGTATAAGAATGCGAGACCGAAGTTGAATTCATGGTTCCCGAGTGTGACGGCATCGTAGTTGAGTGCCGCCATCGCCTTGTACATCGGATGTTCGAACGCTTCATTTTTATCGACTTGGCTCTCACGGACGTAATCGCCAAACGGTGTCCCTTGAATCGTGTCCCCGTTATCGAACAAGAATGTGTTCGTTTCCCCAGCGGCTCCACGATGTTCCTTGATGAGTGTCGCGACTTTCGTCAACCCGATTGTGTTGTCGACCTTGTCTTGGAAGTAGTCGTAGTTCGTGATGTTCGTATGTAAGTCTGTCGTCTCTAAGAAACGGAGCTTGACGATATCCTCGTCCACTTCTGCCAAGACGTTCGGTGCCTGTAGTGGCAAAACGGTTGGTAACACGAGCGCGGTCGCGATCGACCATTTCAATGCGGTTTTCATGTGATTGTCCCCTTTTTCTGGTTGATAATTGTCTAACCATATTCAATATAACACCAGCCGTCTTTCCCTCCTATTAAAATTTTGTATAAAAATAGACCTAATTTCCTTTACAAAAATTAGGTCTATCCTCCTATTATTGTTTGATACGAACAGTGAACGGTCCATCGCCTTCAATTTCTTCAAATGTGACCGATACCGGGTACGCATGTTTCCCGTGAACCGGCTCTTCAAGACGAATCATCGTGAAGCCGACCACGTCCTCCCCACTCACGAGTTCAAGCGGGAGCTTCTCGACGTTCAAATGGCGGTCGTAGCCGTTGCGAAGGAGAATCGTCGCCGTGACGTCCGTCTCTTCCTTCTCCACCGATACGAGCATCAAGTTGAACTCGTTCTCCCCGACTGGCGGCGTCGAGATGTTCGTCCGCATGAGCTGTTGCCATGCACGTGTCGAGAACTTCGTCTCTTCTCCCGGTGACACGGGCTGAAGCGGGTCGATCGGGTTCATTTGGAAGACGAGTCGGAGCGAGTCGTACGACTCCACTTCCCCGAACATCTCATCCAAGAAGAAGTCCAAATAAACCGGCTTGCTCGTCCACGCCTCAAAGCTCGGCAGTTCAGAACGTCCGAGGACCTTCCGTCCGATTGGGACGTTATTCGCGTCTAGCAAGAGGACCGGCAATTCGTTGATCTCGAACGAGCTCGGAAGCGTGTTGCGGAACAACGCCACGATCGACAAGTCATGCCCGATCGACTCGACGTTCAATAACTCAATCGAGAGCTGATTATCGAGAAGTGGTGGAAGTCGTTTCGCATGATAACGGAAGACGTACTCGTCCTCTTTCGGAATCCCCATCGCGTCGTCGATGACGAGCGTCAATTGGCGCCCTTCCTCTTTATTTCCTGTCTCAATCTGTTTACGTTTACGAAATCCTAACATTATACTTCCTCCTCTGCCATCTCAGCGAAATAACGGTCGAGCTGGCATAGTTCCGTCGTCACATCCCGGGCGATATTGATATACGTCTGTTCGAAGATTTCCAGTCCTTCTTTTCCGAACTGACGGCTCGGGTCTTCCTGACCGTAGCTGCGAAGCCCGATCCCTTCTTTCAATCCGCTCATCGTCGTCAAATGGTCCGTCCACTTCATGTCGACGGCGCGGAGAAGCGACTCTTTGGCGAAGAGGACGATGTCGTCCTGTTCGAGGCGCGACGCCGTCGCAGCGATGATCGTCTCCATCCAGTCGTTTAAAGCATCCTTCAGTTCACGCGTATCGGCGATGTCTTTTGCCCATGTCGGCTCCTGCATCGTCAAGTAGCGTAAATCATCTTTCAACTCATCGATTGGCCATTCCTCAGGCACGAGTTCATCCGACACATGCATATCGATGCTGTTCTCGAGGGCGAGACGCATCATGCCGAGGACGTTTTTCGTGATGGCATCCGCATCGGCGTTGACGGCCTGGTTACGAATCGTATAGATGATATTCCGTTGTTCGTTCAAGACGTCATCGAGTTTGAACAAGTAGTCCCGAATCGAGACGCCGAGTCCTTCAATCGTCGTCTGCGCATATTCGATAATCTCGATCGCATCTTTCGTTGAGACCTCACCTGTCGCACTCGGCTTCAACTTCTTCTCCACGCGTTCTAGTTTCTGCGCCGCATAACGTTTCACGATCTCATCTTCGAGCGAGACGAAGAACTCGGTCGCACCCGGGTCGCCTTGACGCCCCGAACGACCGCGGAGCTGGTTGTCGACACGTTTTGACTCGTGGCGCTCCGTCCCGATGACGAAGAGACCGCCCGCTTCCTTCGCTTTTGCGTCGAGCGTGATGTCCGTTCCACGTCCGGCCATGTTCGTCGCAATCGTCACTTTGCCGAATTGACCGGCGTCCGCGATGATATCGGCTTCCTGAGCGACCGTCTTCGCGTTCAACACGTCATGCTCGATCCGCTTCTTCTTCAAATGCTTGCTGATGGCTTCCGATTGTGCGATCGAGGTCGTCCCGATCAAGACCGGACGTCCCGTCGCATGTAGTTCTGCCACTTTCTCAGTGACCGCCGCATACTTTTGCTCGATCGTCATGAAGATGCGGTCCGGATGGTCGACACGTTGACGTTCGCGGTTCGTCGGCACTTGGACGACGTCCATGTTGTACGTCTTCAAGAACTCTTGACGTGACGTCTGAGCCGTCCCCGTCATCCCACCGACGAGCGGATACATGCGGAAATAGTGCTGAATCGTAATTTCCGCCGTCGTCTTGTTCTCTTCGGTGATGGTGACGCCTTCTTTCGCCTCGAGCGCCTGATGCAACCCTTCTGACAAGCTCCGACCTTCCATGATGCGTCCCGTGAACAAGTCGATGAGTTCGATCTTGTCTTCACGGACGATATAGTCGACGTCAAGCTCGAACAAGACGTTCGCACGGAGCGCCTGGACGAGATAGTGATAGAGCACCTGGTGTGAGGCGCTGAACAGGTTATCGATGGCGAACAGCTCTTCAATCTTGACGATTCCTGCTTCTGTGAACGTCGCAGATTTCGACTCGAGGTCGACCTCATAGTCGGTTTCCTCGAACTCAGAAATGATCTGTTGCGCCAACTGTTTCAACCGGATATGTGACCGGTCCTTCTGCGCGATGATGAGCGGCGTCTTCGCCTCATCGATCAAGATGCTGTCGACTTCATCGACGATGGCGAAATGGAACGGACGTTGGACCCGTTCTTCCGGCTTATGGACAAGGTTGTCACGCAAGTAGTCGAATCCGAACTCTGTCCCGACCCCATACGTGATATCTGCCTGATATGCGGAACGCTTCTCGTCCGCTTCGATGTCCGGGACGTTCAAACCGACCGTCAACCCGAGGAAGTCGTGGATCTTCCCGATCTGTTCCGCATCACGTCTCGCCAAATAATCGTTCACCGTGATGACGTGGACGCCTTTTCCTTCGAGCGCCTTGACGTAACTCGGCAAAGCGGCGACGAGCGTCTTCCCTTCCCCCGTCGGCATCTCCGAGATGTTCCCTTCGAGGAGGGCGAACCCACCGATGAGCTGGACGTCATAGTGACGCATGCCGAGCACACGGACTGACGCTTCGCGGACGAGAGCGAACCCTTCTTCTGCGATGTCATCCACTTTCTTTCCATCCAAGAGACGTGCTTTGAGCGTCTCCGTATATGTACGCATCTCGTCATCCGAGAGGGCTTTCATCGTTGTCTCTAATTCATTAATACGCGCGACCCGTCGTTCGTACGCTTTCAAACGCCGGCTTTGATCATTCGTTAACTGTTTTACAAATTGGATCACACTAATAGCCTCCATCTTTCTATCAATTCATCACTTACATACTCGTCTATTATAACGAAAATCGAACCAATTCGGAGACTTTTTTACGAAAACTTCCTAAAAGTTGGTTTTTAGACACGTGAAAACCTATAAATTTTGGTTAATTTTCAAAAAGTATTTGTAAAAATATTTTCAATTCACTATTTGAGATGACGTGAGACCATGTTACGATGAAAAAAACAGAACATTTGTTCGTAAAAAAGGAGTGGTGACGATGCGCAGACGAATCTTTTGTATCGACAGCGTCTCGTTCTATGCCAGTTGCGAGTGTGCCGCGCGCAACAAAAATCCTTATCAGACGAAGCTCGTCGTCCTCTCGAACCTGCAGGACAGCGGGGCACTCGTCCTCGCTGCGACCCCGAAGATGAAGCAGCTCGGCATCAAGACCGGGTCACGCCGCTTCCACATCGACCGCCTCCCGTGGCACGAACGACGGGACGTTTTGTATGCCGAGGCGCGGATGAGTCACTATTTGAACGTCTCCATCCAAATCATCCACATCCTCCATCAGTTCGCCCCGCCCGAGGCGATTCGCGTCTATTCGATCGATGAGACGCTCGTCGACATGACGGGGACGGAGCGACTGTTCGGAAGTGACGAGCACGTCGCCCACCTCATGCGTGCGACGATTTTTCGCTATACGGGCATTCCCGTCACCATCGGCATCGGACCGAACAACGTCCTCGCCAAGCTCGTCCTCGATTTGCATGCGAAAAAGAAAGGGGTCGCCACGTGTCTTCTCCAAGACGTCGAACGGCTCATCCATCCGGCGCCGATCGAGAAGATGTGGGGTGTCGGCACGAAAATGGCGGTCCACCTGCAGCGGCTCGGCATCTGGACGATCGGGGATTTGGCCCGTTATCCGCTCGAATCCCTTCATGAAAAGTTCGGTGTCATCGGTGCAGAACTTTGGCATCATGCTTGGGGCATCGACGAGTCGCCGACCATCCTGCCGGCGAGCTCTTTGTTCGGTGCGAAACGGACGCGACCGAAGTCGATCGGACACGGTATCACTCTCATGAAAGATTACACGACGTATTCCGCAATCCGGCTCGTCTTACAAGCGATCGCGGTCGAAGTCGGCATGCGAACCAGGCAAGCGGGACTCGTCGGAGGGACGATCCATCTCGGGGTGCGCTATACGCGGACGAGCGACCGGGCTGGCTTCAGTAAACAAAAGAAGCTCCCCCGCTTCACAGCGGATGAGCAAGAGTTTCTCCCGATCTTATTGCAGCTATTTTTAGACGGCTGGGAAGAGACGGAGGCCGTCCGTTACGTCTCGGTCGCTCTCGGCAAGCTCGAGCCACGGAGCGATCACGTCCAGTTATCGTTCTTCGAAGACGAATGGGCGAAGGCGAAACGGCTCGACTTCCTCGATTTGATTGACGGCCTGAACGTCCGGTTCGGTCGCGGCACGATCCGACCGGCGTCGAGCCTACTAAAAGACAGTCCGCTCCGGACGCGCCAACGTCTAATCGGCGGACATAAACAAGGAGGCGATTCCTCATGAGCAAGACCCGCTATCGTGACCGGGGTGAGTTAAAATGGATCCCATTTCTCATGCCCGAGCACGTCGCCCTACTGAAACGTTATTATGCCCAAATCCAAAAGATTGAACTGCCCGACTTGGACGAACAGCTCCTCTATCTTTGGCAGACCGAGCTCGAACGGGCCATCCGTGAAGGCGACCAAGTCGAGGTGACCTTGTTCGTAGACGGCTTGACGACAAGCATGCGCGGCTACGTCCACGCCATCTATTATGCCGAGCGCGAGGTCGAGCTGTTCGATGGCGAGGTGCGGCGCGTCCCGTTTGGCGATATCTTGTCCGTTCGTTAAGACGCCTCGATCGCTTCTTGGGTCGTCTCGAACGTCTCGATCCCGTCGAGTAGCCCATAGTGAGCAAGCGTCGCGCGGACCGATGGCGACAGGTGCGCGAAGATGACGTGCCGGTCGGCCGCTTTCAGTTCGGTGATGACACGCCGCAACTCTTCGACCGCGGTCACGTCGATGACGGGGCAACGATGAAAGTTGAAGATGAACACGTTCGGTTCCCGATGGATGTGATGGAGGACGTGCTCGAACAACTCGACCGCACCGAAGAAGAGCGGGCCTTCGACACTGAAGACGATTTGGCCGTCTCGCGTGACGTACCGTTCTGTCCGTTCGCGCACATCGATCGTATCGGCCATTCGTTTCGCGAAGAGCGCGAGCGCACAGATGACGCCGACCTCGACGGCGACGACCAAGTCGACGAATACCGTCAATAGTAACGTGACGAGAAGGACGAGCGATTCGGATGAACGATGACGCAACATCGTCATCACGTGATGGCGTTCGGACATGTTCCAGGCGACCCGCATCAAGATCGGAGCGAGTGCAGCGAGTGGTACGTAACTCGCGAACGGCGCGAGGACGAGAACCGCAACGAGCACCGTGATCCCATGGATGACCCCGGCACGTCGACTGACCGCTCCCGCCTGAATGTTCGTCGCCGTCCGGGCGATGGCACCTGTCGACGGGATCCCACCGAAGAACGGTGTGATCACGTTCGCGAGCCCTTGCCCGAACAGTTCCTTGTCCGGTTTCATCTTCGTCCCCCCCATCCCGTCGGCGACCGTTCCCGAAAGAAGTGACTCGAGTGCGCCAAGGAAGGCGATGGCGAACGCGGACGGGAGGAGTGTTGTGATCAGGTCGAGGTCGATCGCAAGCCAGTTGAATTCCGGCAGTCCGCTCGGGATGCCGCCGTAGGCACTTCCGATGGTCGCGACCTCACCCGGGATGAGGACACTGACGAACGTCGGGACGAGCATCGCCATGAGTAAAAGCGGTAAACGGAACGGCAGCTTCGGGACGAGCCAAAGCGTCAAAAAGCCGATTCCGGCAATGACGATCGGCCAAGGACTCGCTTCGGGCAACGCCTGACCGAGGCGAAGCAAGTTCTCGTGAAAATGTGGCGCCTTCTCAAACGTGACCCCTAACAACTCATCGAGCTGGTCGACGAAGATGACGACGGCAATCCCGGCCGTGAAACCGATCGTGACGGCCCGGGGCATAAACCGGATGAGCCGTCCGACCCGGAGCACGCTCATGAGGAGCAGCAACATTCCGGCGAGAACGGTCGTGACGAGCAATCCCTTATATCCGTATGCGAGGACGACACCCGAGACGATCGGGATGAACGCTCCCGTCGGTCCGGCAATTTGGAACGTCGAACCTCCGAACAGGCTGACGAGGATTCCTGCGAAGATGGACGTGTAGAGCCCATACACCGGCGGGACGCCTGAGGCGATGGCGAATGCCATGGCGAGCGGGATGGCGACGACACCGACCGTGATCCCGGCCGAGATGTCCTTTTGCCACATCTCACGCGTGGAGAGTGAGTCTTGCATCATACATTCCTTCTTTCCAATCAGTTCAAAAGCGAGTTTAGTGTACGCCTGGAAAGAGGGCTTGTAAACGGATTGAGAAAAACGTTAACAGAATGTACAAAAGAAAAAGACGCACCTTTCGATGCGTCTCCCTTCAATTCGTCGGAGCCTCCACGACTTGATTGCCATCTTCCGCGTCTTTCGTCAGCAACTTCACATGACGACCGAATAACCACATGACGGCGAGATGGGCTTTCGCCTGTGTCTTCGTATAGAACCACCACGGAAGTGCTGGGACGAACTCATGGATGGCGACGAGTCCTTCATCCGAATCCGGTAAGCGTCTAAACTCGAGACGCCCTGTCTGATCCTCTTCACTTAACTTGACGAACTTGCCCCCGTCAATCGCAAAGGATGCCATATCGTCCGTCGCTTCCTGTTCAAGCGATAGATGAAGCGCGACGAACGACGGATCGAGCAGCGCAATCTCCCAATTATCGTCTTCTTTCGTCGTCTGAATGAACGGATACATAAAACGACCGAGCCACTCAAAGTACGTGTCCGCCATCCAAAGCGCCGACTTTTCTTCCGGCAGACCGAACCGCTGAATCGAACGGACGGTATACGATTTCGGTTGCTTTTTCTTCTTACCGCCCGAGGACTGCTTCTCTTCTTCCTCAAGCGCATGTTCGACCGCCTGTTTGAACGGAATCTCTCCCTGACCGATACCTTCGACCGTGTCTTCTGCGACCATCGCGTGCCCCATGCTCTCGACGAGCGGATAGACGGTCGCCTTCGGTTCACCCGTGACCGCCATGACCCACAGGCGCGACAGTTTGATTGTCGGGAACGGGAAGTCGATCAAGACGCGACGCTTGTCCATGACTTCGGCTGTCTGTTCGATCATCTTCCGATACGTCATCACCTCGGGACCCCCGATGTCGATATGACGGTCATAAAGCGACTCGGCACCGACGACCGAGATGAGCGCCTGAACGGCTTCACGGATGTCGATCGGATGTGTCTCCGTCTTCGTCCAGCGTGGCAAGATCATCGTCGGCAACCGTTTGACGAGCTTCGCTAAAATCGGGAACGACGAACCTTCCGGACCGATGATCAGTCCAGCTCGAATCGTCGTTACCGGTACTCCTTGTCCGCCGAGGATGCGTTCGACCTCAAGTCGACTCTTCAAATGACGCGACAACGTCTTCTCTTGCTTCGGGATGATTCCGCTCAAATAGACAATCTGTTCGATGTCGTTCGCCTTCGTCGCCCGGGCGAAGTTGTCCGCAATGAGCGCATCCATGTCCTCGAACGTCGCTTGCGTCAAGCCGCCGTCCGGAATCATCGAGTGCACGAGGAACATCGCGTAATCCGCGCCCTCGCATGCTTCTTTGGTTGCCTCATATGAAAATAAGTCACAGGCACGCCATGTGATATGGGCCTCACCTTCTTTATTTTTCGTTGATCGCGATAACGCGATGATGTCGTACTCTTCTTTTAGCTGCTCCATCACGTTCGAGCCGATATAGCCGCTCGCCCCCGCAATGACAATCGTTTTCCGCATAATGGTCACTCCCCTAATTATTCGCATAGAGGTAATGTACCCTTCTTTTTTAAAAGATAAATCAGTCTAAGTATGTAGAGCCTGCTCGACCGATTCATACTAAAATGAGAATAATTAGAAAAAGGAGGGATATTCATGGGATTTTGGTACTTTCTTTTGCTTGGGTTGGGAATTATCCTCATCGTGCGAGGGATTGCAAGTAGCGCGAAACAAGGTGGATTGATTTTAGTCGGGCTTGTGATGGTCGGGGTATCCATATTTATGTTCCAAGATGGCAGCGCGGACTTGGTCGCGAATTGGTTGGATCAAATCACCGGTCGATAAGTCATGTCCTGCGAATCACAGCAAGATAAATTGACGATCCGATGCTTTGTATGAAAAAGACAAGCATGACAAAGTAGATGAAATAATATTGATCGAAAACTTGAAAAATTGCGACGAGGGCGACACCAACATAGACACCGATTGACAACATCGAATAAGAAATCGATTTGACTTTTAAGGCGATCTGTCGCCCTCGTTCGTCTTGTGATTCAATTTTTCGTTCAAAGTTCGCCTTATAAAGTTCTGAAACAATTACACCAACAATCAAGACAAGAATTCCATACAGCAATACTTGATCCATCTTCACTCCTCCTCATATGTAAATAATGCGGGTAGTTCTTCATCGAGTACCGCCGCAATTTTGAACGCAAGGATGAGCGACGGGTTATACTTGTTTTTCTCAAGTGCAATAATCGTTTGACGACTTACTCCGACTGAATCAGCCAATTGTTGCTGGGTCCAGCCTTTCTTTGCACGACTGAAGAATATTTGATTTTTTAACGTCACCATCGCCTCCTCATTGTATTCAAGTTCAGCGTAAACTATTTTTTACTAAATGTTAAGAATATATTACATAAAAATGATTAACCAAATATGCCCTTTAGTATGTGGCTATTATCTCAAGTTGAATCGTCTGAAATGACACTACATTACAATGTGACTTTTATATGGAAGGAGCTCGACAATGAAACAGTTCAAACGAGTAGGTGTTGTGGCGTTATTCGCCTTGATTGGATTTGCTCTTTTCCATTATGCGACCGAGTCAAAGACAGGTTCCGCTGCATGGACGACAGAAGCTGCGACACATCACTTCAAAGATATCTTAGAAGCGCAGCGAGAGGCGATTGAAGCGCATACTCCTCTTGAGAATATCGAGCGAACGAAACTGTCACACGAAGATGACGTCGTCCGGCTCCTCCTCGGTCAACGAGATTGGGTCGAGCAATTCCACTATACGATTCAGGAGGTACAAGTGGATGAAAAAGGTGGACTTCTATACGCAAATGCTTATGTGACAAGAAATCTTCAATTTGAGAGCGGTGTCACGACCGGGCTTGGTGACGAGATGACGATTCAATTGAGGTCTCCGAATGAGACGATCGAAGAGGTGGAGCTCGACAATCATAGCGTGACAAAATCAGGCCAACCCTTTTTCAAACGCTGGATCAGTCGAGTGTTTGACTGAACAAATCCCACTTTCCAATCGGAAAGTGGGATTACTGTTAAAACGATAAATCTAAACCAGTACCATCATCAAGAAGTTCTTCGTTTTTAGCGGTATAGTCGACACGAATCTCGGCTCGCTTCAGGATGTCGTTCTCTTGTAACGCAGACATCCACGTTCGAACGCGCTCTTCGTCATCGGCTTCCGGCTCCCGATGAAGCGTCAATAAGATTGTCGGCGAAACGTCGGCTGTCTGATAGGCGATTGGATTTGCCGAGGAGACATCGAGTTGTCGGATACTTTCTTCGTCATATAGGACGACATAGGTGACGTCTGCACCAAACGCCGTATCAATCGAATCTTCAATCACCTCTGTGACCGCATCTTCCCATTTGGATGAGAGAAACGTATCAACGATTTCTCCGGTCGATTCATTCTCGTAAACATAAAATTCCGTTCCCGTCACCGAATCCACCGCAATCGCCGCATACTCAAACGGAAAGTTTCCCATGTTGTCGAATAATACGTCCTCTGTCACTTCAGCATCTTTGAATCGCTCGAGTACATATGATTCAGCCATCTTCATCACTTTTGCTTCCTCATCGGGATCTGGTTGCATCGACCGATAAAAGGCAAATACCAACCCCGCCACCCCAATCACAATCACACCAAATCCGACCAAAAGCCACTTCAAGTAACGTTTCATATCGACTCCTCTCATAACTGTTTGTTCATGGCGATGGACGCTTCTTGGAATCCGAGTCGTTTATATAATCGCTGTGCGTCTGGATTCGTACCGAATACACTTAGTCCAATGGATGTTGCGCCAAGTTCTTCTGAGACCACTTTTTCAAGTTTCTCAAACACCGCTGTCGCATACCCTTGCCCACGGTACGTCTCTTCAATCAAAATGTGATAAATGAAGATGCGTTTCGATTCAGCTTGAAACGCATACCACAAAATCCCGACACGAGTGTCTCCGTTCATCACATGAACAATCGTCTGTCCATCCTCGGGTTGATTGTCTGGGAAAAGATTCCGAATCAATTGAGTCGATTCCTCTTGCGCCAACACCAACGGAAGTTGATAGTTGCGCGCGACATCTTTTGCATAATCGTCAATCAACCAAGTCACATAATTCGCGATTTCTGGTCCCGTCATCCTGGCAAAATGAATGGTCATCTGTTTACCCCTAAACGTTTTCCCTTAGTGTAACATACAATTTTTGGAATCACCGTTTCTAGTGAAGTTCAGGATTTTGTAAAATTATCGTATGTTATAGGCGTGAATTCAATTTCATATGCTTCACCAAGCGCTACTTGCAAACGCTCCGAAAGTAAGTCTCCTTCACGATTATGTTGCTCCACCTTGATTTCCCATCCTTTAGCAAGTGTATCCGTGTCCCAGTCAATCCATTCTCCGAATCGACTAACCCATTCATAGAAATCACGCTTCAATTGGTCAGAAATCGTAAACTCATTCAATTCTATATTGTATCGACAGGTCGCACACCATGTCGGGTCCGCCCCCACATCCGACTCTATCGTAATTCTTTTCAAATTTTCACAATCACAAATCCTTTTCATTCATTCGCCCCCCAGGTTTAAGGTTAGATTCTGCATACTTATTCAAAATTAGGAAGATATCCTTTTGATTTATTCAGTCGAGAAATGTAGAGATGAAAATGGTGTGCAGATTGTCTTTCATACAATTGATGGCTTAAGTGGATTAGATGAGACTAGTTGGTTATTCCCTTATTCAGTGACACGAACTAAAGAAAACCATTGGTCTACGCGAACGAATGATTTTCTAGGTTTAATATAGAGTGTCTTTAGCAACTTCATTTGTTGGATCTAGAACAAGAATTTTTTCCGCGATGGACTTTGCTTGTTCATCACTTACAATCTTTTCTGGGACGATGTTCAGAAATAACAGGTTCTCTAAGCGCTTCACATCTGCAGCATCAGTCAAATCCACGGCTCTTTGAGCATGGTATAAGGAAGAGGTATAAGCCCCTTCAATGTGGCAAAGGGGCTGTGATAGGACTTGAAAAGCTAAGTCATGTAATTTATCGTCCTCTGTGTCCAATAACAGATAGACGAGTACG
Organism: Exiguobacterium sp. HVEsp1; assembly: GCF_002009685.1. Taxonomy (GTDB): domain Bacteria; phylum Bacillota; class Bacilli; order Exiguobacteriales; family Exiguobacteriaceae; genus Exiguobacterium; species Exiguobacterium profundum. Next base: position 2,072,039 of record NZ_KV917367.1, read on the forward strand.
GAGTAATTCGACAGATTTTCATTATCATACGCCAAAGTTAATAAATCATTTTTAAATGTTTCAAAATCAGTAGTTTGATAGATGTCTTTTACTTCTTTAAACCGGCCTGACACAATTAAAGTTTCTAAATTATTTGACACTGTTTATTCACCTACGCATTACTTATTTCTTTTTCTCCATGGATTATGGTAATGAAGCATTTGTGCACTTATAAAGATTAATTTTGGATATAATGGGTTTAAATGTTAAAATTAAAAATCGAAGGGGACTTTAAATGATCAAAAAAATCTTATGGGTACTATTGATGATGGGGTTAGCTCTATTTATTATTACTTTACAAATCAATCGATTGGGTGAAATGACACCGGAGATACAAATGACATTATTTATGTCGCTAGGAATTGTTGTCGTATTATTTATTCCACCACTCATCATGTCGTTCTTTTCAAATCCAATTATTTCATATCTAAACATTGCATACCAGGGAGTAATCGCTATATCTTTTTTAGGAATGCTGCCTATTGGTTTTATGATTCCAAACGGTATGTTTACAGCGATTATAGCATTGCTTGGGGTCGGGATTAGCTCGATGAGTATCATAACAATTTTAAGAACTAAAGAACTGAGTATTAGAAACTAACATACAAATATTCAAGTGAAAGTTAAAAGTGATGTGCTGATGTCTATGCTGTTCAACTATAGTGAATACTAAAACAAAAGTCGAACCTGTTTAATTAGGTTCGACTCTTTTCATGTCTTCGGAGCCCAATTGTTTTCAAATCCATTTTGAACGGCATAGTGATACAAATGAATGAGTTTCGATTCTTTGTATGTAGACATGTATTCTGCCGTACGCAGTTCATGATTTCGTTCTACCAAATTGTAGAGATAATCGATATTCGCTAATCGATTATTTTTACTCGTATTACATGTCGGGCATGACAGCACAAAATTCCATAAGACATCATTTTGCATATAAGACCAAGGAATGAAATGATCCACGTGAATTTGTTTTACAGGCTTTAGGCAATAGAAGCACATTGAGTGCCCGTGACTTAATAAAATTTGTTTAAACTCCTCAAGCGACTGACGGGCAGACACAAACTCCAGCTTGCTCAAGATTCGTTCCATCGCATCTTGGGAATTGTATTTTTCTAAAAAGATGGCTAACTGATAGTTTGTCACGTTCATGAGAACACGCTTATATTTTTCAAAGAAAACGACATACGCTGGAACGAGTTGAATCCATTCTTCTTTTCGATTGAAAGAGTAAATCGTTTCGTTAAAAGAGCGATAGAAAGAACCGTATACGTATTTTTTATAAAACTGATTCACGTTCCGAATCAATTGATTTTGTTGATGCTCTGGTAAACGGTCAAAGTTCCAATCTGACGGAATGTTGTGTTCTTTCTGAAAGGAGACCATCACGTTTTCAACAGCGCTCTGCTTCCCTAGTTGATTCATCTGTGTCAGCCCATGCTTGACGATGAGATTCCAATAGATTTTCGTCACATGTTTGGCAATCTGATGAAATGACACGACACCTGATTCATTCAATTCTGTCGTACATTCCAGTAACACCTTCATCAATACGTGTTTGTACGTCGTCGTATGAGAAGCGTTCATCAGAAATTGTTGTGTAAAGCGCCATAGGTCTGATTCGGTTAAATACACATCTTTCGCCTCAGCGACACTTAAATCCCATCCCAACGACTCCACCTCCATCCATTACACTATTGATTATAACGAATGCAGAAAAGAAGTGGATCTCACACATCAAACAGGAGCAGAAAACTCTCTTTTGATTTGTTCGATATCAATCATTGTCTTTTCATGAACATACTGAACGAGCGCATCATACTGTTCGACCGTATTCAATTTTTTGAACTTCTCCACATCCCCTTCAAAGCCCGCGAAATAATCACTTTGATACTCTGGATTGTTAAAGAGTCTTAAAAATTCCATATAGTCCTTGATGGTCATTTGACTCACGATGAGAGAGAGAATGGATTCCCACTCTTTGATTCGCCCCTCATGAATTTGTTTTTTGATGACGATGTCTTGTGCTTGTTCCATTTTGATTTGTTGAATGCATTGCTCCACTTCTAATCTATATTGGAACAACTCATCTCGATTTCGAGTGTCTAGCGTAGGTGTCACTTCGGTTAAATAGTACTGATACCGTTGCTTTCGCGGATGCTTGTTCTTGACTTTTTTAGGGCTTTGCTCCGAGTCATCAGGGTTCTTCGGTCGTTTCTTTAAATTGATTGATCCTAAAGCCCCCATGATTTCTTTGTTATGTTTTAATGCAAGTTTGCCTACTGTCGGACCATATTTTTTGACGCCATTCACAATCAATTCCGTCGATTTTTTAGACATGTGAACTCCTCCTTTGGTATGTATAATTACTTGACGATTTTCAAAAAACAACTCATAGTTTCTATTCAACAAAAAGATGATCAATCCCTTGATTCCCATCAAAAACCTAATAACCGGTGTCCGCTCCCCAAAAGAAAAGGATTAATGAGCAGGTACTCAATAATCCTTCACCAGATCACTTCTTCTCTTGTTGTTTCTGCAAATATGCTTCACGAAGCTGGTTCAATCGTTCTTTCTTGTTCGAGACAGTCGGCTTTTTGCCGTCTTGGTACTTCGCCGCAGCTACTTTGCTTCTCTTATCTAATTGATATTTTCCCATGTGTTTCACCTTCCTTTCTTCATGGCTTCAATCAAAAGCAAAGACCCTCTAATCTCAATGAAATTAGAAGGTCTTCATGAAAATCATTGATCGCAGTCGTTACAGACTGCTTCAAAATGGAGACGGCGGGAGTCGAACCCGCGTCCGAAGGCATCGTAACGTATGCTTCTACGTGTGTAGTTTATCTATTGAATCTCGATGTGACACTGCCGATAAACAGGCGTTGTCGCATCCAGTCTGTTTCATCTCTTCTTCGCGCCCTCAGACGGCGAGGTTGAAGCGTAGCTTGCTTAGTTTGAGACCCTGAAAGTCATCCACACAAGCGATGGATGTCAGGATCCGCAGGGCACTTAGGCTGCTGCGAGTTGTGTGTTAGTTTTGCCAGTTATAGGCGTTTGCGTTTTAACGAGGCCGACCCCTCGACACGCCACATACGACCGACCTACCCCCGTCGAATCCATAACGTCCCCGAGGTGGTAATTGGTACTCTGTTTAATATACCACAATTAGGATCCGTTGTCAGTATTTTTGCCGATCGCGCATCGCACGGTCGACGTCACGCTTCGCGTCTTTCTTCTTCAAGTCCTCACGTTTGTCGTACTTCTTCTTCCCTTTTCCGACGCCGAGCAGGCACTTGGCGAACCCGTTCTTGATATACACCTTGAGCGGGATAATCGTGTAGCCATCACGCCCTGACGCCCCGATGAGCTGATTGATCTGCTTCTTATGCAACAATAGCTTTCGGACGCGGAGTGGGTCATGGTTGAAGCGGTTCCCCTGTTCGAACGGGCTGATATGACAGTTGTGAAGCGTCGCCTCGCCCCCGTCGAACCGGACGTACGCATCCGCGATGTTGATCTTCGATTGACGGACCGATTTGATCTCCGTCCCTGTGAGCACCATGCCCGCCTCAATCGTATCTTCGATCGCGTAATCGAAGGACGCCTTGCGGTTTTGGGCGAGTGCGTTCGAATCTTTCTTCTTGGCCATACACATTCAGTCCTTTATCTACAAGATACGGAGGAAGGGACGAACCCTTCCCCGTCAGCGACGTTTCTTCGCACCTCGTTTGGCGTCGCCTTTTCGTTTGTGCTTGTCTTTCTTCTTCAGGTCGAGTGCCGAACGGCCTTGGGAAGACTTCTCCCCGTCTCGTTTCGATTTCTCACCTGGTTTACCCGGCTTCCCAGGTCTTCCTGGTTTGCCGCGCTTCTTCTTGTCGTCCCGACCGCGACCGCCACGACGGTCTTTCTCGTCCTTCTTCGGACGACCGCCTTTCGCTTTGATCGTCGTCGGTTGGCGACGGCTTGACTGTTCCCGTTTCGGCATACCAACGACCGTGAAGTCGATCGTCCGCTCGTCTAAGTTGACGGCATCGACTTTGACACGAACGGCGTCCCCAATCCGGAACTGACGTTTCGTCCGCTCGCCGAGCAACATGAGCTGTGATTCGTCAAAGTGGTAGTAATCATCCATCGACTGGAGACGGACAAGCCCTTCAATCGTATTCGGAAGTTCGATGAACATCCCGAAGTTCGTGACGCCGGCGACGACACCATCGAACTCTTCACCAAGATGGGCTTCCATGTATTCAGCTTTCTTGAGCGCCTGTGTCTCGCGCTCTGCGTCGACCGAGCGACGTTCCCGTTTCGATGCCTGTTCGGCAATCGCCCCGAGACGGTCCTCGTACTTCGCAATCGTCTTCTCCGACAAATCGTTGTTGAAGACGTACGTGCGCATGAGACGGTGGACGATCAAGTCCGGATAACGACGGATCGGTGACGTGAAGTGCGTATAGAAGTCTGTCGCAAGTCCGAAGTGACCGAGCGAGATGTCATCATATTTCGCCTGTTGCATCGAACGAAGCATGATCGTGCTGATGACCGGCTCTTCCGGTTCTCCGTCAATCGCCTTCAAAATCTTTTGAAGCGTCTTCGGTTCGACCGTCTGCCCTTTGATGCGTTCAATATGCACGCCAAAGTTTGCGACAAAGTCGAAGAAGAAGTCGAGCTTGTCCGGTTTCGGATTGTCGTGGACACGATAGATGAACGGCACGTCCATCTTGTGGAAGTGTTCCGCAACCGTTTCGTTGGCCGCGAGCATGAACTCCTCGATCAACTTCTCGGCGACCGAACGTGGACGAAGCACGATATCTGCCGGCTTCCCTTCCTCGTTGACGACAACCTTCGCCTCAGCGAAATCGAAGTTGATGGCACCGCGCGAGTTACGACGTTTCCGAAGCACTTCCGCGAGCTCGGCCATGAGGTCGAACTCACCGATGAACGGTTCGTACTTTTTCAATGTCTCTTCGTCATCACGTTCGATGATCTCACGGACGTTCGTATACGTCATCCGCTCCGTCGTCTTGATGACACTCGGGAACAGATCATGGCGAACGACCTTCCCGTTTTGTGGGGAGATCTCCATGACGCAGCTGAGCGTCAAGCGGTTGACGTGCGGGTTGAGGGAACAGATCCCGTTCGAGAGTCGATGCGGCAGCATCGGAATGACACGGTCGACGAGATACACACTCGTCCCACGTTCGAACGCCTCGACGTCTAGTGGTGAGCCCTCTTTCACGTAATGCGAGACGTCAGCGATATGGACACCGAGCTCGTAGTTGCCGTTATCGAGTTTTTTGACGTGGACGGCATCGTCCAAGTCTTTCGCATCTTCGCCGTCAATCGTGAAGATCGTCTCGTCACGAAGGTCGACGCGTCCGATGAAGTCTTTCTCGTCCGCCTCGTCCGGTACCGCGTTCGCCTGAGCGATCACGTCCTCCGGGAACTCCGTCGGGATGCCGTGCTTATAGACAATCGACAAGATGTCGACGCCTGGGTCGTTCTTATGCCCGATGATACGGACGACGTCACAGGCACCGGCGAAGCGTCCGTCCGGATACTTCGTGATGCGCACGACGACTTTATGTCCGTCGACGGCACCGAGTGACTTGTCCGGATTGACGACCGGCCAGAAGTTGATGCGTTTGTCATCCGGCTCGATGAAGGCGAACTGGTCGAGTCGACCGCTCGGGAGCGTATACGTTCCGACGAATTCGGAGAGTCCGCGCTTCAGTACTTTCAATAAAATCCCTTCCGTCTTGCCACGGTTGTCCTCGCGTTTTTTGACGAGGATCGTATCGCCATGGTAGACGTCCTTCAGTTGGTCGGGCGGCAAGAACACATCTTCCGCTTCCCCTTCGACCGACAAGAAGCCGAAGCCGCGCTGATGAATCGAGATGATCCCCGCGACTTGTCCGAGCGTGGCGAGCGTCCCGTAACGGTTCGTCCGCGTCCGGCCGATGGCGCCCTCTTCCTCGAGGGCATTCAATGTGCGGATGAGCTCTTTAAAGTCATCCGTCGACGCGAGCTGTAATCGCTCGGTCAGTTGATCGACAGAGAGCGGTTTCTCGCTCGCCTGTAGAATCTCTAATAATTGGTCACGTAAATTCAACGTGACACCTCCTTCTTAGACTGACCAGTCTAACGTTTCGAGAAAATCGAGCACGTCCTGGTGCAGTTTCTCTTTTTCTTTGTCGAGTGTGATCACGTGTCCCGAGTTCTCATAGATGAGCAACTCTTTTTGGAACGTGTTGACCGCCTCGTAAATTTGATTCGCCGATTCCGGGTCGATCATGTTGTCTTTGGCGCCTTGGACGACGAGTGTCGGGACGAAGATGTCCTCGAGCTTCGACGCCGTGTCGCGGACGAAGGCACGGAGGTCTTTCAATGTTGGCATCGGTTTGAACTCTGCCATCTCCTGCTCAATCTGTTCCGGCGACTTTTCTTCTCTACCCTTATATTCTCGGGCATATGCCTGGACTCCTTTATACAAGCGGTCCTCGGCATCGATTCCCGTCGGTGCGCACATTGGGATGACCGCCTTGACGTCTTTCTCCTCGGCGAGACGGAGCGACATCACGCCACCTAACGAGAGTCCGCAGACGACAATCTCCTCATGACCTTTGTCGACGAGCGTCTGGTAAGCGTCCAAGACGTCTTCCCACCAGTCTTTCGGTCCATATTGGAGTAATTCTTCCGGTGGGACGGCATGACCACGATAGATCGGTCCCATACATGTGTATCCTTCTTTTTGAAGGAAGCGACCGAGCATGCGGACATCCGCGCTCGATCCAGTGAAGCCATGTAACATCAACACGGCACGTTTTCCGCCCTCGAAGAAGAACGGTTTTGGTGCTGTCACTTTCATTTTATCTGTCATCTCCTTGTATCTACATTATTCCCAAAAAATAAATCGAAAAAACAAAAGCTGACCGCCTCACGTGAAAATCGAGAACGATCAGCCTTATCATCATAATGATGCGACTAGTAATCCTAAAATGAAAAACAAAGTGCCTAGTACAGCTGCAGTTCGGTTCAAAACAGCATCGAAGCCGCGTGCTTTCTGGCGTCCGAACAACTGCTCCGCGCCACCTGCAATCGCTCCAAGACCTTGCGACCGACCTGACATGAGCAGTACGACGACAATCAATAAGACAGCCACGACAAGTAGGCTGATTGTAGCGATCGTTTGCATAGTAGTCAGTTCCTCCTTCTATTTACACGCCTTTTATTATATAGAAGTTATCAATAAAACACCAGCATTCAAATTATCGGGACGGGTAGCTGAATCCTTCCCCAATGACTTCCTTCACCTGGTGGATGACGACGAAGGCACGGTCGTCCGTTACTTGGACGATTTTTTTGAGTGGTGCGATCTGACGTTTGTCGACGATCATATACAACATGTTCTTATCCTGCTTCGTATAGTAACCGTGTCCATGGATAATCGTCGCCGAGCGTCCGAGCGTCTCCGTTAAGACGACGGCGAGCTCTTCTTGCTTGTCGCTGATGATCGTGACGGCTTTACGGATGTTGAGACCTTCCGCGACGAGGTCGATGACCCATGAACCGATGATGATCGCGATGAGCGTATAGAGGACGACTTGTTCCCCTAAGAAGAAGCCAGATGTCGCGACGACGATCGCATCGATGATGAACATCGAGACGGCGACACTCAAGTGGAGATAGCGCTCCATGAGACGGGCGATGATGACGCCCCCGCCGGTCGTCCCGCCGACACGGAGCACCATGCCGATCCCGACCCCGATCATGATCCCGGCATAGACGGCCGCAAGCAGTTTGTCCTCGGCAGGGCTGCCCCAGTCGTGTGTCAGACTGAGGAAGAATGACGTCGCGATGACGGCGATGACCGAATAGACCATTGTCCGACGGTCGAGCAGCTTATAGCCGACGATAAAGAGAATCCCGTTCCCGATGATCGACGTGAGCCCGAGGTCCCAGCCGAAGACGTAGTACAGGATGATCGTGACCCCGAGCAGGCCACCTTCCGAGAAGTCGTTCGGTACGGTAAAGTAGTTGACCCCGAACGAGAGAATGAAAGAGCCTGCGATAATCCAGGCGATGTCCTTCACCGAGATGGTTTGTAGCTTGCGCCATACTTGTTGGCGCAACAGATGTTGTTGTTGACGTTTCATAAATGTCCTCCCTCCATAGAAAAAAGACCGCGGCAAAAGCCGCAGTCTTAAGATTGTACTGGCTTTGGCGCACCGTCTTTCATAATCGGCAACTTGCGCTCCGCGGCGTTCGCGTAGACGTTTAAGAGTGCCTCTTTTTCCAAATCCCAGTTATATTTCTCACGCGCGGTCTTCGTGTTCTCTTTGACACGCGCATAGAGTGCTTGGTCTTCAATCATCCGGTTGACGCCGTCCGCAATCGATTGTGGATCATGCGAATCGACGAGCACCCCGACATCGTTCCCCGCAACGACCCGTTCGATTTCAGGGAAGTCACATGAGACGACCGGTACTTCAGCCATCAAATACTCGAACAATTTATTCGACGAGGCCGAGTAGTGGTTGAAGCAGACGTTGTTCAATACTTGGAAGCCTAAATAGGCGTTCATCGTATAGTAAGGTAACGCTTCGACCGGTACTTTGTCAATCATCTTGACGCGGTCGCCGACCCCTTCCGTCTCGATCAACTGTTGAATCGTCGGTTTAAGCTTCCCGTCCCCGATCATGACGAGCGTGCCTTCTTTGAAGTCTTTCGCCGCGAGCACGAGCTGTTCGAGACCGCGTCCGGCTTGAATGCCCCCTTGATACAAGAGGATCTTCTCGTCTTTCGGTAAGTCGAGAAGCGCATGCAAGTCCTTACGAAGCGAGAAGTCGAGCGGACGGTAGAACGGATAGTTATGGAGCACGTACGGATAGAATCCGTACAACTCTTCGTTGTGCGCCGCACGCGTATGGTTCTCGACCATCATCGTATCGACGAACGGCAAGAGCCAGCCTTCGAGGTTACTTTGAATATAGCCGTAACCCGTACGGTCCGTCTGTACCTCGTGCGAGTCGTAGACGATTCGACCTTTGTTGAACACTTTCCCGGCAAGGAGTGCCTGCGGGAGCGTGTTCAAATCGTTCGCATGGTAAAAGTCATACGATTTTTTCGTCGAAGCGAACACCATCTCGAGCATCGCACTCGCGTTGACGATTTGCTTACGCACTTGCGGCAACAAGACCGTTCCGACGGCCGCACCAAGTGCGAGCATCGTGATCGGCGCGAGTAGGAACAACCCGGCACCGACGAGTCCAGCTCCAATTTGGCGGGTCCGCTTCTCGCTCACCCATTGATACGTCTTCTTCGCGAACTTGAGCGCGTTGACGAGAATCGAAGGTTGACGCTTCACGCGGATGACGCGGAAGCCTTCCGGACGCATCTCTTCTTTTGGAAGCTCTTTATTTTTCGGATCTTGAAGCGCGATCAAATCGACTTCATAGCCTGCCTCGGCGAGTGCCGAGCACTCACGAAGGACGCGTGCATCATTCGTAAAATGGTTCCATACAAACATACATACTGACTTCATCGTGTTTCCTCCATCACTAACTGTTGTACGACTTGATCTAACACGTCGATATTCTCTTCCCAACATAAATTCTCTTTGACGTAACGAATCCCGTTCGCCCCGAGTGCCTCCCGTAAATCCGGTCGGTCGAGGAGCTTCCGTAGGATCCGCTCGATTTCATCGATGTCACGTTTCCGTGACACGTAGCCGACTTCCGCCGCTTCAATGACATTCGCCGCATGGCCTGACACTGCTGCGACAATCGGTTTGCCGACCGCCATATAGTCGATGAGTTTCCCAGGGATGACCGTATCGAACACTTCTTGCTCGATCAGGCTGACGAATGCGACGTCTGCATTTTTAATCGCCTGAAACGCCTCTGTCCGTGGCATCGCCTCGAGGAACAAGAAGTTTTGGAAGCCACGGTCTTTGATCGTCTGTTTCAACTCTTCTTTCCGATAGCCGTAGCCGATCAATTTGAAGTGGACCCGTGGCTCATCCCGGAATCGTTCGGCGAGTTCGAGTAACAACGACACATCTTGGGCAAGACCCATGTTCCCGGCGTATAAGATCTCCATCCGGTCGTCCGGTGGGATCGTCCGCTCGAGCGTTCGCTCCGCTTCCCGGATCGAGTTCGGCATGTAGTGAATCTTCTCGTTCGGCACACCGCGCTGACGAAGATAGCTGCGGAACCCTTCCGAGTTGATGATGACTTCATCGGCGACACGATACAGTCGTTTCTCCATCCAAAAAGCCGGCGTGAGCACCCAATCGTACTTGAAGACGCCGACCCCTTTCACCGATTCTGGCCAAAGGTCACGGACGTCCAAGATGAACGGGACACGATACTTTCGTTTCGCATAAGCACCGACAAACGCCATAAAAAAAGAAGGGGTCGTCGCAAAGACGACGTCTGGCTTCAATTCGAGCTTGCAGACTTCCCGGATTCCTTTGACCATCTGTTCGAGGAACAGGAAGAGACGACTGACCATGTTGGACGTATGCTTCCGTTTCTTCGTGATGAGTCGCTTGATGAACGGTTGGTCGTTCAACTCTTGGTCGTTCCAGAAGCGGTCGTCCTGGTACATATCAAAGCTCGGGTACGAAGGAGCGGCCGTGATGACCTCGACTTCATACCCGCGCTGTTTCATCAAATGCGTAATGTTTTGCATCCGGTTGCCGGCACTGCCGATCTCCGGATAATAGTTTTGACACACCATAAGCATTGTTTTCAAAAATAACACACCTTACTGTTGATCAAGTTCGTCCACGAGCCGTTTCAATAGGGCATGGACGTCATCTTTTAAATCAGGATCGCTGAGCGCGTGGCAAATCGTCGTCTCGACGAACCCGATCGGCTCTCCGACGTCGTAACGTCGACCGTCAAATTCGTAGGCGAAGACCGTCTGCGCCTCATTCAAGCGTGCGATCGCATCCGTCAATTGAATCTCGCCCCCGGCTCCCGCCTCTTGTCCCGCCAACGCCTCAAAGACGTCCGGTTTCAAGATATAGCGACCGAGGATGGCGAAGTTCGACGGGGCCTCATCGATGGGCGGTTTCTCCACGAACGTCCGCACCGGGATGAGCTTCCCTTCGACGGCAAGCGGGTCAATTATACCATATCGGTTCGTCATTTCATACGGGACACGCTGCACCCCGATGATCGAACGATCGTGGGCCTCATATTGGTCGATCAACTGCTTCGTCGCCGGCACATCGGATTCGATGATATCGTCCCCGAGCAAGACGGCGAATGGCTCGTCTCCGATAAACTTCCGGGCGCACCAAATCGCATGACCGAGACCTTTTGGCTCCTGTTGGCGTATGTAGTGAATGTTCGCCAAATTCGAGGAATGTCGGACCGATTCGAGCAAGCGCGTCTTCCCTTTCGATTCGAGGTTCTGTTCCAGTTCGAGCGCACGGTCAAAATGGTCTTCAATCGCCCGTTTGTTCTTCCCCGTGACGATGATGATGTCCTCGATGCCTGAAGCGACGGCTTCCTCGACTATGAACTGGATGGTCGGCTTGTTGACGATCGGCAACATTTCTTTTGGCATGGCTTTCGTGGCGGGAAGGAAGCGGGTGCCGAGACCAGCGGCTGGGATGATGGCTTTACGTACTCGTGTCATAAGCATGGGCTCCTTTACTCGTTATGTAGAGAGTATACCCAAATTTTGTGCAAACAGACACAAAAGAGAGGTCATGACAATGTTGTCATGACCAATCGTCATTCCGGTGCGATTTGAGATAGTACCATATGCCGAATCCAATGAGCAATACCAAGAAAAGAAATCCGAGCATCATCACGAAAATCGCCTCCCCATTCATGCTTCATTTTCTATATTCCCGCTTCAGATTGTTTCAGAACCACTTCTGTCCATGCGTTCGAATAAACCGAAGTTCCTCTTGGTAATGATCGTAATGTCCTTCGTCAATCATCTTTTGGAAGGCGACGTCTCCTTCCGCAGCTTTTCGTTTCATCAACAGACAGAGCGCTTCGATGCGTCGTTGCAACATGTCGAACAAGTCAACCTCCGCTTGATCCCAACCGTAGGCTTCGAGAAACAAAGATACACGCTTGTTATAGATCGCATCATCTCGATCGGCATCATAATAGATGACTTCTCCCGTTTCGGCTTGATGACGACGACTGAGCGGAACGAACGTATAAAGCGCGTAGACGATATCCCAAGCCCGCGGTCCCGGTGCAGCCAAGTCAAAATCGATGACTCCCGCTACCTTTCTTTCATGGAAAATTGTATTGTAGACAGCGAAGTCGTTATGACAGATGACCTCGAACGGTTGTGGTGTATTGTCGAGTGGAGGCCACTCCGATCCCCACTCGAAATCCGCTGTCGCGTCATGTAGCTGACGCATCAGCCGAACCGCGTCTTGAATTGCCTCATCGGACCACATGTAAGACTTCAAAGGATAGTCTGCGGTTTCTCCTTCCAAGTAAGTTAACACTTCTCTTCCTCGATCATCGATTCCAATAAAATGCGGCACTCCGGAAAGTTGCTTTGCCTCCAAGTGACGTAACCATCGATGAATACGCTCGCTGCCTTCCTTTTGAGTGCGATAGACGTAATTCCCTTTTTATAGACAGTTGACACGTTCCCACCGCTCAACCTTTTTTCTTGTTCATTCGATTGATCCATCCAATCTCCCCCTACCCTTTATCAGTCACGTTCAGTATACAGCACGAGGAGGTTCGACACCGAGCGTTCACGCCCGTCGAAGCGGCACCGTGACTCTTGCAGGAAAGCAATCTCGCGGAGACCCCGCAAGCGCATAAGCGCGAGGAGGCTCCGTGGATTGCCTGCAGAAAGCATCGGTGCCGCAAGACGGGTTGACGACCGATCAGTTTTCCCACCGTCGATTAAACGGTTATTCCACACAAAAAAACAGGCCCGCCGATTGGCGAGCCTGAAACAATCAATCAATTATTTTTTAAGGTTGTAGAACGACTTGATACCGTCGTATTTCGCTACATCGCCGAGCATGTCTTCGATGCGGAGAAGTTGGTTGTATTTCGCGATACGGTCTGTACGTGAAAGTGAACCAGTTTTGATTTGTCCAGCGTTTGTCGCAACAGCGATGTCTGCGATTGTCGCGTCTTCTGTTTCACCAGAACGGTGAGAGACGACTGCTGTGTAACCAGCTTTTTTAGCCATTTCGATCGCGTCGAATGTTTCTGTGAGCGTACCGATTTGGTTAACTTTGATGAGGATCGAGTTTGCGATTCCTTTTTCGATACCTTCAGCAAGTTTAGATGTGTTCGTTACGAAGAGGTCATCCCCAACGAGTTGAACTTTGTGTCCGATTTTGTCTGTGAGAAGCTTGTGGCCATCCCAGTCGTTTTCGTCACAACCATCTTCGATTGAGAGGATTGGGTACTTGTCAACGAGCTCAGCGTAGAAGTCTACAAGCTCAGCAGTTGTGAGTGACTTGCCTTCGCCAGCGAGTTCGTATTTACCAGTTGATTTGTCGTAGAACTCAGAAGAGGCAACGTCCATTGCGAGGTAGACGTCTTCACCTGGTTTGTAACCAGCTTTTTCGATCGCTTCAAGGATAACTGTGATCGCTTCTTCGTTAGACTTCAAGTTTGGTGCGAAACCACCTTCGTCACCGACAGCTGTGTTAAGACCCATACCAGAAAGAACTGATTTGAGGGCGTGGAATACTTCAGCACCCATGCGGAGCGCTTCACGGAATGTAGGCGCGCCAACAGGCATGATCATGAACTCTTGGAAGTCCACGTTGTTGTCCGCGTGCGAACCACCGTTGATGATGTTCATCATTGGTGTTGGAAGTGTCTTCGCGTTGAATCCACCAAGGTATGTGTAAAGTGGGAGACCGAGCTCATCTGCTGCTGCGTGAGCTGCTGCCATCGATACACCGAGGATTGCGTTTGCACCAAGTTTTGCTTTGTTTGGTGTACCGTCGAGTTCGATCATTTTCGCATCGATTGCGTTTTGGTCGAATACATCGTAGCCGATGAGTTCTGGTGCAATCGTGTCGTTCACGTTCGCAACTGCTTTCAAGACACCTTTACCGAGGTAACGTGACTTGTCGCCATCGCGAAGCTCAACTGCTTCGTGCTCACCTGTTGATGCGCCTGATGGGACGAGGGCACGGCCGAAACCGCCGTCTTCTGTGAAGACTTCTACTTCTACTGATGGGTTACCGCGTGAATCTAAAATCTCGCGTGCGTAAATTTCTGTAATCATTGACATGAAAAATCGCTCCTTTTCGTTTGAAAAATAGTTGTATTATTTTGTAACGATTGACGAACCAGTCATTTCAGCTGGTTGCTCTCCACCGAGAAGGTGAAGAAGCGTTGGGGCGAGGTCGCAAAGTGCGCCGTCGAGAACTGGTTTCAGTTCGACTCCCTCTTTTGTGACGATACATGGAACAGGTTCCGTCGTGTGCGCCGTCATCGGTGAGCCATCCGGGTTCGTGACGATGTCCGCGTTCCCGTGGTCCGCTGTGATGATGGCCGCGCCACCTTTAGCAAGTAATGCGTCCACTACTTTACCGAGGCATTCGTCGACCGCTTCGATCGCTTTCTTCGTCGGCTCAAGCTTCCCTGAGTGACCAACCATATCCGGGTTTGCGAAGTTGATGATGTATGCATCATACTCATCTGACTCGATACGCTCGAGCAAACCGTCTGTGAGCTCATATGCGCTCATTTCTGGTTGCAAGTCGTACGTCGCGACTTTCGGTGAAGGGACAAGGAGACGATCCTCACCTTCAAATGGTTGTTCTTTTTGTCCGTTCAAGAAGAACGTGACGTGTGGGTATTTCTCTGTTTCTGCAGCACGGAGTTGTTTGTACCCTTGTGCAGAGAGCGTTTCCCCGAGTGTGTTTTTCAAATCTTCCGGTGGGAAGACGATATCCGTGTCGACCTCATCCGAGAACTTCGTCATCGAGACGAGCAAGATGTTCTCTGGATGTTTGCTTGAGAGTTCGAAGCCTTTGAAGCCGACTTTCTCTTTGAACACTTTTGCGAGTTGGATCGCCCGGTCCGGACGGAAGTTGAAGAACATGATGGCATCATTGTCCTGGATTGTCGCGACCGGCTTTCCATCTTTTTCGATGACAGTTGGTAACACAAACTCATCCGTCAAATCGTTCTCGTAAGACTTCTTGAGAACTTCGACTGGGTCCGTGCCAACTTCGCCTTTACCGTTTACGAGGACGTCGTATACTTTCTCGACGCGTTCCCAACGGTTGTCGCGGTCCATGGCATAGTAGCGACCAGACACGCTAGCGACTTGACCGACACCGAGTTCAGCAAGCTTTTCTTCTGTTTCTTTGAGGAAACCAGCTCCTGATTTCGGATCACAGTCACGGCCGTCCGTGAACGCGTGAATGTACACTTTTTCGATGCCGTGGAGTTTTGCGAACTCAACGATGGCAAACATGTGATTGATGTGCGAGTGAATCCCGCCATCTGATACGAGACCCATGATATGGAGGCTCGAATCATGTTTCTTCACATGACCTGCCAAATGGTTCATCGCCTGACGGTCGAATAACGAACGGTCTTTGATTGCGTTGTTCACGCGTGAGAGTGACTGATAGACGACTCGGCCGGCACCGATGTTCAAGTGACCGACTTCCGAGTTCCCCATCTGTCCTTCCGGAAGACCGACGTACTCGCCTTTTGCGTTTAAGAGCGTATGTGGATACTGCTCCCAGTAGCGATCGAAGTTCGGTTTGTTCGCAGCCATGACTGCGTTTCCGAACGATTCGTCACGCATCCCGAAACCATCTAAAATGATGAGTGCGACTGGTCTAGCCATTTAAATCGCCTCCAACAATTTGAGGAACGAAGCGGCTTCAAGTGAAGCACCGCCGACGAGTGCGCCGTCGATATCTTCCTGTGCCATATACTCTTTGATGTTCTCTGGTTTTACAGATCCACCGTACTGGATGCGTACTGCAGCCGCTACGTCTTCACCGTAAAGACCTTTCACCACGTCGCGAACATATTTACAAGAGCTTTGTGCGTCTGCTTCGTCCGCTGATTTCCCTGTACCGATTGCCCAAACTGGCTCATACGCGATGACGAGTTGTTTGACTTGGTCAGCAGAAAGGTCAGCTAGACCGCCTTCAACTTGTGTTTTGATGACTTCTTCGAACTTGTCGCCTTCGCGCTCCTCGAGTGTTTCACCGACACAAACGATTGGCGTAAGACCGTGTTCGAACGCTTTTTTCGTTTTGCTGTTGATGAACGCATCCGACTCACCGAAGTACTCGCGACGTTCTGAGTGACCGAGGATGACGTAAGTCACGCCGAGGTCAGCGACCATCACTGGGCTGATTTCGCCAGTGTAAGCACCGCTATCTTTGTCGTACATGTTTTGTGCACCGAGCTTCAAGTTTGACCCTTTAGCTGCTTCTACCATCGGTGCGAGGAAAAGTGCTGGAGCACCAATCGCTGCATCTACTTTGTCAGTAGATGGGATGTTGTTTTTCACTTCCTCAACGAAAGCAACAGCTTCCGAGAGTGTTTTGTTCATTTTCCAGTTACCTGCAATAATCGGTTTACGCATCGATAACCCTCCTCTAAATTACTTGTCGTTCAACGCCTCGACACCTGGAAGTTTTTTGCCTTCCATGAATTCGAGTGACGCGCCGCCACCAGTTGAGATGTGACTCATCTTGTCAGCAAGACCAAACTTGGCTGCCGCAGCTGCTGAGTCGCCACCACCGATGATTGAGTATGCATCGCTGTCCGCAAGCGCTTGAGCGACACCTTTCGTTCCGTTTGCGTATTTATCGAGTTCGAATACGCCCATCGGTCCGTTCCATACGACAAGTTTCGATTCGCGAATCGCGTCCGCGTAAAGTTCGACTGTCTTCGGTCCGATATCGAGACCCATGTGATCCGCTGGGATCGAGTCGATATCGACTGGGCCGACATACGTTTCTTCGCCAAATTCTTTCGTGATGACGCAGTCGACAGGCATCAAGAATTTCACGCCTTTGTCTTCTGCTTTCTTCATGAATTGACGAGCGAGGTCAAGCTTATCCTCTTCAAGGAGTGACGTTCCGACTTCGTGTCCGAGTGCTTTCGAGAACGTGTACGAGAGTCCGCCACCGATGATGAGTGTGTCAACGATGTCAAGAAGGTGGTCGATGACCCCAATCTTATCCGCTACTTTCGACCCGCCGATAATTGCCGTGAACGGACGGTCTGGGTTTGAAAGAGCTTTACCGAGAACTTCAAGTTCTTTTTCCATCAAGAGACCAGCAACGGCTGTGTCCACGTGGTGTGCAATCCCTTCAGTTGAAGCGTGTGCACGGTGAGCCGCGCCGAACGCGTCGTTGACGTATACGTCAGCAAGTGCTGCAAATCCTTTTGCAAGTTCAGGGTCGTTTTTCGTTTCACCTGGGTAGAAACGAACGTTCTCTAAAACGACGACATCGCCTTCAGAGAGGTTAGCGACCGCTTCTTCTGCGACCGGACCGTATGCTTCTTCGACGAGCGGTACATCTTTTCCGATGAGTTCAGCGAGACGCTTCGCTACTGGAGCAAGTGAGAACTCAGGGTTCTTCTCGCCTTTTGGACGGCCGAGGTGGCTCGCAAGGACGAGTTTCGCACCACCGTCAAGCAAGTGCTTGATCGTTGGAAGTGCGGCTTGGATCCGAGTTTCGTCTTGGATGACGCCATCTTTGAGTGGAACGTTGAAGTCAACGCGGCAAAAGACGCGTTTCCCTTTTACATCGATGTCACGAATAGACTGTTTGTTCATAACTTTCGCCTCCATATGTCGTGCGTGTCATTTCATAAATAGAGCGGAGAACAATCTCTTGTTTCCGCTCCTATTTGATTCTATTTAGTTCACGAAATTACTTCGCGATGTTAGCGAAGTGCTTAACTGTGCGAACCAATTGTGCAGTGTAAGACATTTCGTTGTCGTACCAAGAAACTGTTTTAACGAGTTGCTTGTCGCCAACTGTCATTACTTTCGTTTGAGTCGCGTCGAAGAGTGAACCGTATGTGATTCCAACGATGTCAGAAGAAACGATTTCGTCTTCTGTGTAACCGAACGACTCGTTCGCTGCTGCTTTCATTGCTGCGTTTACTTCGTCAACAGATACTTGCTTGTCGAGTACAGTTACGAGCTCAGTGAGTGAACCTGTAGCAACTGGTACACGTTGTGCAGCACCGTCAAGTTTTCCTTGAAGTTCAGGGATTACGAGACCGATTGCTTTCGCAGCACCTGTTGTGTTAGGAACGATGTTCGCTGCAGCTGCACGCGCACGACGGAAGTCACCTTTCGGGTGTGGAGCGTCAAGCGTGTTTTGGTCGCCAGTGTAAGCGTGGATTGTCGTCATGAGACCTTCAACGATTCCGAACTGGTCTTGAAGTACTTTAGCCATTGGCGCCAAGCAGTTTGTTGTACAAGAAGCACCTGAGATAACTGTTTCAGTACCATCGAGGATGTCGTGGTTTGTGTTGTAAACAACAGTCTTCATGTCACCTGTAGCAGGAGCCGAGATCACAACTTTCTTCGCGCCAGCTTTCAAGTGAAGCTCAGCTTTTTCTTTTGAAGTGAAGAATCCAGTACATTCGAGAACGATGTCTACACCGAGGTCTCCCCATGGAAGTTCTTCAGGGTTACGGTTAGCAAGCGTGATCACTTTCTCTCCGTTTACGAGGAAGTGATCGTCGTGTACTTCAACTTCTCCGTCGAAACGACCTTGAGTCGTGTCATACTTGAGAAGGTGCGCAAGCATCTTCGTGTCTGTCAAGTCGTTGATTGCAACAACTTCGATTCCTTCGTTTTTGATGATCTCGCGGAATGCTAAACGACCGATACGTCCAAATCCGTTAATACCAACTTTTACTGCCATGTTAATTTCCTCCTTAGGGTAGAAGCTATTTATTGAAGAGCCAACGGGGGGTC
The DNA here is from genome assembly GCF_002009685.1 of Exiguobacterium sp. HVEsp1. GTDB lineage: Bacteria > Bacillota > Bacilli > Exiguobacteriales > Exiguobacteriaceae > Exiguobacterium > Exiguobacterium profundum. The sequence continues at coordinate 2,091,023 of NZ_KV917367.1, forward strand.
AACTCTTTAATAACAAGTTAATAATTCTTTCGCCGCACCTTCGTCTGTGACGAGGATGATGTTCGACGTGTGTTTCGCATAAGCAGCGATCGCCTGTGCCTTCGATTTCCCTCCGGCAACCGCGATGACGGTATCCATGTCATCCAGCTCTTCGAGTTGGATCCCGACCGTCTTGACGCGATGAACGATCTCACCTTCAGCATTGAAATAATATCCGAATGCCTCGGCGACGGCGTCATGCCGTTCAATCATCCGCAAATGCTCCGGTGATGCGTGACGGCGCTTTGCCATCGTTTCTGCCTCACCAATTCCATGTACCACAATTCGCGCCGCTCTAATCATTTCCAGCACATTTTTGATGCTAGGTTCCTCCACCATCCGGTCGAATGTTTCTTGTGATACTTCATCCGGAATATGTAGAAGATGATAGTCTGCGTGGGCCCGGTCCGCCATGCGTGAACAGACAGTGTTCGCCTGAAGTTCAAGCGTCTCTCCAAGACCTCCACGTGCGGGCACGAAATGCATCGGGCGTTCTTTTTTATCGGGCGACATCATCGCCGCGACCGATGCCATCGTCGTTCCTCCCGTTACCGCAATCACATTATCATCCGGTGCGAGCCGCGCTTTTAGTTGCGTGACCGCCGCCCGTCCGATATCGCGTTGAACCCAGAATGTCTCATCCGAGTCACCCGGTACGATGACGACTTGGCGAACCCCTAATTTCTCTTCGAGCTCTCTTGCCACTTCTGAGATTCCGAGAAGTTCTCCCATGATCTCGTGCAAGTCTCGTAAGACGTTTCGTCCCGTCTCACTGAGGGAAATTCCTTGAGTAGCGACGTAAAGAAGACCTTGATCTTTCAAAAAGTCGACTTCTCGTCTAAGTACCCGTTCGGTCAGTCCCAAGCTCGTTGCGAGTGTCCTGCGGCCAATCGGCTGCATCAAGCGGACATAATGTAAGATATCGTAACGATGTCGGAGCGTATCGAGCAGGTCAGGGACAATTTGCTTCTGAACGTGAATCAGTTGCTGGATCATGCTCATACCCCCTCGACTTTCAGTGTGGACAACTTTTGTCCCACTTTTTTATTTGCGTCCCACCGCTACGAGTTCATCTTATCAATCACTTTTCCGTCTGGCAACCCCTTCAAACGTTTTTTTTCGATGTAAGCGTATACTTAACAAAATCTTCAACTTTGTTGTCATCATATCGCCCTTGACTGATGACCACACCTTCATGTATGAGAACGGGGATTTCAAAGAGGTACTTTGCCTCGAGCACCTCATCCCCGGTGATGTCGACCTGTTCGAGTTCGATCGGGTAATCTTCCTGTAACCATTCGAGCATGACGACCGCCTCGTCACATAGTGAGCAATTGTCACGTTTATATAATGTTAATTTCATTTTCGTCATCCCTTCCATACCTGTCGCTCGCGCTCGCGCGAATTACCGAATCCAAGCTCTTCCCGATAGTTCGTCACCGTCCGCCGGGTCACTTGATAACCGTATCGAATCAATTCATTCGCAAGCGCCTGATCACTTTGTGGTGCCTTCTCTCGTTGAATCAGTTCTGCGAGTGTCCGTTTAATCATAAATGGTGAATGCCCGCGACTTGTAGACCGAACAAAAAAGTGTCGCCATTCCATGATGCCACTCTCGGTCTTGGCGAACTTCCCTTGGATGGCTCGTCCGACCGTCGATTCATGCTTTCCGATGAGCTGCGCGACCGTACGTCGGGTCAACGGATTAAGGACAAGTTCCCCTTTGAGCCACTCGGTCTGACGTGCTTCAATGATTGACCAAATCTCACGCAGCGTTTCGTTCCGCATCGAAAGGGACGTCATCCACCATTTCGCCTCACGGTCATTTCCGACACGCGACTCGTCGAGTTCCGGACTGAGCCACGTCGTGACGAGTGTCCCCTCTTCATAGCGTACCTCGACTTCCGGAAACACGTGACCCGTTTCTTCATATAATAGAGGACGTTTCGGAAGTGTCGCGACGATTCGTTCCAGTCTTGCCAATTCCTCCTCTGAAATAGCAAGAGCAGTCGTCATCTGTTGAGGACTCACCCCACTCTCAATCGCTTCGAATACATCGACGATGCGAGGGTCCTCATGTTCGATCGCATGTCGATATTGACACTCCCGTTCTGTTCTCGCCCCGATCCCCGTCGGTTCAAGAAATAAAAGCGCCTGCCTCGCCTGTTCGATTCGAGTGACGTCGACACCGAGTCGTGTCGCCAACACCTCATTCGCATCCGGCAATAATCCCCGATGGTCGAGCAAGAGGACGAGTTGTCGTCGCAACACTTTCTCATCCTCACTGCCGCTACCCTCATGAATCTGTGTGAACAGCTTCTCCTCAAACGAGCTCGCCGCATCTGCAATCCAATCGACGTCCCCGCTCCCGATGTGAATGTTCGGGTTATGTCGTGCAAGACGCGCCAACCGGAATACGAGCGCGAGACGATCCGCTTCAAGGACCGGTAACCGCTGCACGAGGTCTTGCGTCATCTGTTGTTGCTGAGTTTGTTTTTGCTCCTGCCGTTGCATCGTTCTCCCCCCCTCTTTTCTATTGTAGCGAACCCGCTTCCGTCGCGCTCAAAAAAGCTATGCGAACAGGATTGCTTTTTTAATAAAACAAATGTATAATAAATTCGTGTCACAGATATGCACCCGTAGCTCAGGGGATAGAGCACTGGTTTCCGGTGCCAGGTGTCGGGAGTTCGAATCTCTCCGGGTGTATCAGATGTAGAGGTCAGGCAGATTGCCTGGCCTCTTTTTCGTTTCACAACGAGAAAATCGTGGAATAGGTGAAAAACGATGACTATCGTTTGACCATCATTGACTATACAGGTATGATGAAATTACAACCTACATAAAGGAGGCAGATTCAATGTTAATTCCAACAGTTATCGAACAGACAGGCCGTGGGGAGCGCGCGTACGACATCTACTCACGCTTGCTCAAAGACCGTATCATCCTTCTCGGAAGTGCGATTGACGACAACGTCGCGAACTCCATCGTCGCACAGCTCCTCTTCCTCGCAGCTGAGGACCCAGAAAAGGACATCTCACTCTACATCAACAGCCCAGGTGGTTCGATCACAGCGGGTATGGCGATTTATGACACGATGAACTTCATCAAGCCGAACGTGTCGACGATTTGTATCGGAATGGCCGCATCGATGGGTGCCTTCTTGCTCCAAGCCGGTGAAAAAGGAAAACGCTTCGCATTACCGAACGCAGAAATCATGATTCACCAACCGCTCGGCGGCACACAAGGCCAAGCGTCAGACATCAAGATTCACGCAGAACGCATCATCAAGATGCGCGAGAAGTTGAACCAAATCATGGCAGAAAACACTGGACAGCCTCTTGAAGTCATCGAGCGCGATACAGAGCGTGACTACTTCATGGCAGCTGACCAAGCGAAAGACTACGGTCTCATCGACAAAGTCATGACACGTTAATCACACAAAAGACGTTTCCCGTTTGAGCGGGAAACGTCTTTTTCATTCAATCGGCATCCAAATCTCAATGATGTCGTCCGCTCCCCCTTGCCCGTGAATATAGCGCTCGAAGTCGACCGCGTCTCGTAGCGTCACGTCTGGAACGTTTACTAGCTGCTCATACGTCGACGGAATCATCGGGATGCCTCCCTCCACCGTCGCGACGATATAGTTCCCTTCCGTCAGTTCGACACGACGCGCATCTTCTCCCGACACCGGGTTCGTCATGCCCGCGACATAACCGTTCTCCTGCGGGAGACAGACTCCGTACGACTCGTCCGTCGTCAGTTCCGGTTGAAGCTTGGCCCACATATGCGGAATCTCCTCTAACGTACCACCATATCCATAGACGGAAATGGCTTCATTCAATGTCTCATATCTAATCTTCATGTCGTTCCCTCCTGCTTGCATCAATCGAATCTGCCTCTCGATTCGATGAAGTCGTTCGATTTCTACTTGAACTTCATCCAATCGTGTTTCTAACAATGTATCAACCGGTAGACCCGATTGAATTTGTTCGAGACGAAGTCCGATTTGACGTAATCGTTTGATTTCGCTCAACCGTCGAATCTCTTCCATCCCGTACATTCGATACTGATTCTCGGTCCGCGTCGGGCGGACCAATCCGCGCGCTTCATAAAATTTGATCGCCTTGACCGACAATCCGGTCACATGCGCGACTCTTCCGATTGGTATCACCGTTTCCCCACCTCCTACTTTCACTGTACAGCCATCCCTTAGAGGCAGGTCAACCATTAGTTTTCAGGAACCCGGACACCGAAGACGTATCGGCTATCTCCTTGCGACCACTCTCCGCCGACTTCATAGAGATAGATGCCCGGCTTGTCCGGAACGACGAGTTCAGAAGGAACGAGTTCCCCATCCTCGATTCGATTGAAACTCGACGTCATCGGTTCTGCATGATAGACGACATCGATTCGGTCGCCCGGTTTGACGGTGATCAGTTGAAGGTCGTCCGCTTCTGGTAGTCCGTAATCGGCGCACGTCGCTTGATTGCCGGATTCCCAACAGTACGTCGATTGTTCCACTTCCGCAGACACCGAGCCGACACGAACCGTCGGGAGCGGCGGTTTGACACCGTCCTCTCCATCTCCAAATAAGGTCATGGCGAAATAAACGATACCCGCCCCTACAAGTATAAATAGTAAGATCATCCACACACTCCGATTTCGTTTCACGGTCTCATCCCCTTTCTTCACTAGTTCCCTGTCACGAGATAAAATCCCTACTCCAACAAAAAAAGACCCACGTTCGTGAGTCTTGTGCGTCATTTCGGGCGACGCAGTCCTTTCATCATATAACCGCCTTTGAAGTCGATCGGGTCAAATGCGACGAGGAACGCTTTCGGTTCATGTTTCTCGACGAGTTCACGCAATTCTTTCATCCGGGTGCGGGCCGCCAATACGTCAAGACGGTAACGGACCCCGTCACGTCCTTGCCCTTGATAATGCGTGACCCCATATCCGTTGTCACGCATCTGTTGGATGAGCTCCGCCGGATATTCTTTCGTATGGACTTGGATCATGTTGTAACCGATGGCGAGTTTCCGTTCGACGAAACCGCCAAGTAAGATCCCGAGCCCGAAACCGACCGCATACACGATCATCCCGACCGTCGTCAGATCCTGGAACACGATGCCGAGCGCGAAGATATAGATGAGCGTCTCTAGCGTTCCGAATAGACCGGCGATGACGGTCTTCCCTTTCACGAGCATGATCGTCCGGAGCGTCAACACCGGAACGTAGATTAGTTGTAGCAGTAGGATGAGTAAGATTTGACCCATTTGATCGACCTCCGTTCCAATTCATTATCACCACTATTCCAAATTTCTTAGAGAGATGCAACTAAAAAAGGCTGACCGCAGTCAACCTTTTACTTAGTTATCTAGATTCTTTACGCTCGTGAGCAACTCGTAGTCTTTACGAATGACTTCGTAGATTGCGTTCTTGTCCCCGTTCAACAACTCTTCTGCACGAAGCTGGTTCAAGAAGAGGCTTGTGGCAAACGTGACGAGTGCACTTTTCGGAATCCCGATTTCTTTGGCACGCTCTGTGATGACCTGGTCGAGCTTAGCGTCGATCGTGAGCGATAATCTTTTCTTTTCATTCGACATAATGATGAAGCTCCTTTAATTCGCTATTCATAAAACCTATACACAATTGCTTATTATATAGGAAGAATGGTTTTGGTGCAACCGCATCACGAGGATGCGATTTCGTCCCCGCTACGTACGCGCTCGGCAATCTGGTCAATTTTACGAAGTCTATGGTTGATTCCTGACTTCGAAATCGGACCGGACTCGAGCATTTCCCCGAGTTCCTGTAACGAAACGTCCTGGTGTGTGACACGCAGTTCAGCAATCTCCCGCAATTTTTTCGGTAAGACGTCGAGCCCGACCGTCCGCTCCAAGAACTTGATGTTCTCGACTTGACGCAATGCTGCACCGACCGTCTTGTTCAAGTTGGCCGTCTCACAGTTGACGAGACGGTTGACGGAGTTCCGCATATCTTTGATGATTCGTGCGTCTTCAAACTCCAACATACCTCGGGTCGCCCCGATCAGCTTGAGGAAATCTGAAATTTTCTCGCTCTCTTTCATGTACAAGATATGCCCTTTTTTCCGTTCGAGCGTCTTCGCGTTCAACTCGAATCGGTTCGCCAAATCACGTAGCGCCTGGTTATGGTTTTCGTACAAGCTATAGATTTCGAGGTGGTACGACGACGTTTTCGGATGGTTGATCGACCCGCCGGCGAGGAACGCACCACGTAAGTAAGCGCGTGCTAAGTTCTCGTCCCCCGTCATATCCGAGTTCAGTGTCCGGATCATCTCGTAATTCTCTCCGAGGATCTCAAGGTCCCGAAGCATCGTCTCCGCATGCTGTGACACGCGGACGATGTAGACGTTGTTCTTTTTCAAACGCATTTTCTTCCGTACGAACAAGTCTAACGGATGGTCGTAAAGACGTTTCATCAACGAGTAAATCCGACGGGCGATCGAGGCGTTCTCCGTCGAGACATCTAAGGTCATGCCTCGTCCTAGGGCGAGCGAGATGACCCCGTTCATCCGAACGAGTGCCGACAGTTCCGCCTTCGCTTCCGCGTCAGTCACTTCAAGTTGTGTCAATTCTTTCTTCACATCTGATGCAAAGCTCATCGAGTCCCCCTCCTTTCTGTCTTTCCAACAATCTTTATTTCAGTTCCAATTCTTGAAACGAACGTGGCTTCTTGATTCGGAGCACCCGCTGCATGACGAGTCCGGCGATGGCGTCGGAATCATGACGGATATACTCCCGGTTATAATCGACGATGTCCCCAGCGAGAACGTTCGTCCCATAGTTTCGGAGTTTCTTCCGATCGAAGCGGACCTCTTCCGACCCGTCCTCACGATAACGCTCCAAATACTCTTCTTCAATCGGCTCGTTGTTGACGACAATCGTGTCGATCGATGCCTTCCCAAGGTACGACTCGATGACTTTTAAATGTTTCATCGCGTCATAGCCTTTCGTCTCACCTGGTTGCGTCATGACGTTACAAATATAGACGACCGGGACTTTCGAGCGGATGATGGCTTCCCGCACCGCCGAGATGAGAAGGTTTGGAATGATACTTGTATACAGGCTTCCTGGACCGAGCACGATGACGTCCGCCGATTCAATCGCCTCGACGACGCCCGGGGCCGGTTCAATGCCTTCCTCGAGTAAAAACATACGCTTGATCGGTTGCTCATGTAGCGGAATCTTGGACTCCCCTTTGACGATGGTGCCGTCCTCGAACTCGGCGGCGAGGGTCATGAGCGTCTCTGTCACTGGCAACACTTTCCCTTGTGCGTTCAAGAGTTGCGACATGACATCGATCGCTTTGACGAACGAACCCTCACAGATGTGAGTCGCTGCCGTGAGCATCAAATTTCCAAGGGAATGCCCTTCTAATCCATATCCCGTATCGAAACGGTATTGCAAAATCTTATCCATTAACGGCTCAACTTCCGACAACGCCAAAATGACGTTACGGATGTCGCCAGGAGGCAACATATGAAACTCGTCACGAAGACGTCCCGAGCTTCCGCCGTCGTCCCCGACGGTGACGATTGCCGTGATGTCGAGCGGATAATGTTTCAACCCACGAACGAGAGTGGACAACCCTGTCCCTCCGCCGATGGCGACTACTTTCCGGTCTCGTCTCATGTCACTTCTCCTTCGTCGCGTGAACGAGGTCGCGGTGGACCGTCTTCACGTTATAGCGATCAGCAAAGTGCTCCGACACTTTCTCAGCGAAGGTGATCGACCGGTGTTTCCCGCCGGTACAGCCGAACGCCACGACGATTTGCGTCTTCCCTTCCCGTTTATACTGCGGAAGGAGGAACTCGAGCATGTCGATCAACTTCTTATAGAACGCTCGCGCTTCCGGGTGCGACATGACGTACTCTTGTACTTCTGTCGTCTGACCCGTGAGCGGACGGAGCTCAGGGATATAGAATGGGTTCGTGATGAAACGGACGTCGAACAATAAGTCGATATCGAGCGGCACTCCGTGTTTGAAACCGAACGACATGAAGTTGACTGTGAACGGGATCCGTTCTTCGTTGAACTGTTGGAGGATGCGGTCCTTCAACATCTGTGGCTTCAAGTCGCTCGTATCATACAACGTGTGGGCCCGGTCACGGAATCCTTCTAACAGTTCGCGCTCCATCTTGATGCCGACGAGTGGCGCATCTTCCGGTGCGAGCGGATGGGACCGTCGCGTCTCCTTATAACGGCGAACGAGCACGTCGTCCCGCGTCTCTAAATACAACAGGTGCGGATGCACGTTCTTCTTTTCCAAATCGTCGATGACGATGAACAAGCTATCGATAAAGTCTCGTGTCCGTGTATCGATGGCGACCGCGATTTTCGGTCGGACCGAGCTGATGACATCAATCAATTGTGGTAAGAGTACCGGTGGCAAATTGTCGACGCAGAAATAGCCGAGGTCCTCGAAACTATTCATGGCGACCGACTTCCCAGCCCCGCTCATCCCACTGATGATGATCAATTCTTCCAATCCTTTAAAGTCTTCCATCTCGCTGACGCCCCCTTAAAATTGACAACCGAGCCGTGTGTGTAGCTCTCTTCATCTAGTATAACGAACGTCCGAAAAAAAGAGAAGGACCGCGGTCCCCCGCAGTCCTACCTTCTTGAATCATGCGTTTTGTTCTTGCAACGATTCGAGGAGTCCCTCGATGAAGTGTTGAGCATTCTGAGCGGCAATCGATCCGTCGTTCGTCGCTGTGACGACTTGACGAAGCGTTTTCTCGCGAACGTCGCCGGCAGCGAAAATCCCTGGGATGTTCGTTTCCATCGCCTCGTTCGTGACGATGTATCCTTGCTCGTTCGTGATGCCGAGGTCTTGGACGAACCCGGTGATCGGGTTCATGCCGATATAGATGAAGACGCCGTCGATCTCGTGGTCTGTCTCAGTCCCGTCAATTGTGCTGACAAGACGAGCCCCACCGACTTTCCCGTCTTTCTCTGTGATTTCTTTCAACGTGTGGTTCCAAATGAAATCGATCTTCTCATTGTCGAACGCACGTTTTTGAAGAATCTTCTGAGCGCGAAGCTCATCGCGACGGTGAACGATCGTCACCTTGTTCGCAAAGCGTGTCAAGAAGACACCTTCTTCAACAGCCGAGTCGCCACCGCCGATGACGAACAAATCTTTCCCTTTGAAGAACGCTCCGTCACATACCGCACAATACGATACGCCACGGCCACCGAGTTCTTCTTCTCCCGGTACGCCGATTTTCTTATACTGAGCACCAGAGGCGAGGATGATTGCACGTGCTTTATAGTCACGGTTGTGCGCATGGACGATTTTATATTGTGTTTCATCCGAGATGCTTTGCACGTCCCCATATGCATACTCCGCACCGAACGCTTTCGAATGGTCGAACATTTTTTGAGACAAGTCAGGACCAAGGATGCTGTCATAGCCCGGATAGTTCTCAATGTCTTCCGTGTTTGCCATCTGACCACCTGGAATCCCGCGTTCAATCATAAGTGTTGAAAGGTTCGCTCGTGAAGCATATAGCGCAGCGGTCATTCCGGCAGGACCGGCACCGATGATAATGACGTCATAAATTTTTTCTTCTGTCATGTTGATTCCACCTCTGCAAGAAATTGATTGCCTTTAGTATAAGAAACCTGTAAGGGTATCGTCTATCTTTATGCTTGTTCGAGTGTCCGTTTGAACGAACGGACCGTCTCTGTCAACGTGTCGACCGAGAGATGGAAGGCGTTCGCACAATTTTCGAGAATCAATGCGTCCCGTTTCGTATAAAACATCCAGACGAGCGCAGCGGCCGATGCCGTTACGTCCATGAATGATTCATCAGACAACAGAAGCGTCGCGAAACGTTCATAGAAGTCGCCCTCTAGGCTCATCCGTTCCGCTTCTGATACATGTGCTTCAGCCAAGACGAGCGCATCAAACGCACGCTTGATCCGGACGTCTCCTTTGAACGGTTGCTGACAAAGGTCGGCACGACACATCTCTGCGAACGCACGGACCGTCCCGTTTTCCGTCACCGCATTCGTGAGCGCAAGCGCTTCGAACGCTTCGTCATCTTTTAAGTTGGCGATGATTCGGATAATCTCGATTCGAGCCAAGTCGCTCTCTTGACGCAATCCTTGGACGAGCGCCGAACGAAATTCGAGGTTTTCTCGAATGTCGAAGCTTTGTTTCTCTTCAAACTGTTTCATCTCTTCATTGTTCAAGTAGGTGGCTGCCTCTTCAAGTCGTCCTGTCTTATAGGCAGACACGCTGAGCCAATGCCCAAACAGTGGGTCCCCACGGAATCCGCGGTCTTTCAATAGACGCAGTTCTTCATATGCACGGTCGTAATGTCCGACAAGCGCGAGTGTCGTCGCCAATTTATAACGTAAGTCAAATTGGAGTGGACGGACACGTGTGAGCGGTGTCGACAACTGAAGGGCCACTTCCGATTGACCCGCTTCATGGAGCAAGAGAATCGTGTTCAAGATTGCATGCAAGTTGCCAGGATTTTGGTCGAGCACGTATTCGAGCGTCCGGAATGCCGCTTGGTCATCACCAAGGTAAAAACTGACGACCGACAGATTGTTGTATGCTGGCCAAAACGATGGATATTGACCGATGAGACGCTCGAGTGTCGCCTTTGCCGCAAACAATCGTCCTTTATCGATTTGACGCTGCGCTTCCGTATGCCACGTGATCAATTCGTCTTCTTCCTCGTCCTCGAGCTCTTGTTCGAGTTCGATCAGTTCAAGAAGGGATTGCACAGCTTCCGTGAAGTGACCTTTTGTGTCACGGGCGAGATATTCGGATGCATAGTGCGCCGCTTCCTCATATTGAGAGACATAGGCACAGTTGCTTGCTAAGTGATACAGTGCCTCTGTTGCGGTCTCATCGAGCTCTAATACTCGTTTCCACACGTCATTGGCGTGGTAGACCTCCCCTACTTCAAATAACAGTTCTGCGTACTGTTTATGATAGTCGACGCGATGCGTGGCTGCCGCTGTCGCTTCAGCCATGAAAAAAGTCGCTTCATCCAGGCGACCTTCACGTAACGCACGACGACCTCTATAGTAGTGGAGCTCCGCAGCGAGCGGAGATTCTGGTTCGGGTAGCGTCATTACTGCTTCATAGTTCGCTTCCATATTCTAAATCCTCCACATCATCTCTAAATCTTTTTTAGTTGCAGGGATAAGAATACCGCACTCGAACAACGAGGGCAACTGAAAAAGTTAAAAAAAATTGCGACTATATTCCCTCTATAATGAATATTTTTTACTAGGTTCAAAAATTGTTTTTGAACGAAAATATGATAGCTTCATTTCTGTACATTTATCCATGAAAAAGCGGCATCTCTTTAAAAAAAAGTGATACCGCTCAAGTATTATTGATTCTGTACGAACAAAATGCTCATGAAAACATTTTGCGAAAAATTGTGTCAAATATGTGTCAACGATTGAAGCTTTGAACCGATGACCCGCTCTCCTGGTAAGACGTCACGGTGCACCACCGCGCCCGCGCCGATGACGGCACCGTCCCCGATGGTTACCCCTGGCAGGATGGTAACGTTCGCACCGATTAATACGCCATCACCGATGATGACGTCCCCGATCCGATACTCGTCTACGAGATACTCATGACAGAGAATCGTCGAATTGAATCCGATGACCGTATTGCGACCAATCGTGATACGTTCCGGGAACATGACGTCCGGTGTGACCATGAGAGCAAGGGCACTATATTCTCCGATATTCATCCCGAGGAACGTCTGGTAAAGCCAACGCTTTGCCTTCACCGACGGAAAGTAACGACCGACCAGAACGACCGTCGTGTTTTTGAAGACACGCAGAAAGCGAATCGTCTGATACATTTGCCAAAGCGGATTCGGTCCCTCGATGTGATATCGTGTCGTCTTACGCATGAATACTGACCTCGTCTAGCCACGCCTCGAAATGTTCCATCGAGTCGATGATGACGTCCGGTTCGAGCGATTCGAGGAATGGACGCCCTTTGAGGGCCCAGCCTACAGCGACCGTCTTCGTTCCGGCATTTTTCCCGCTGAAGATATCCGTGTCGTTGTCTCCGACCATGACGGCGCGTTCTGGTGACGAACCGAGCGCCTTGAGCGCACGTTCGACCGGTTCGGCGTGAGGTTTTTCGTTCTCGACGTCATCCGCCGTCACGACGACATCAAACAAGTGGTCGATGTTGAACAATCGAAGCCCGCGCTCGACGACCGGACGACCTTTCGACGTGACGACGCCCATCTTGTATCCTTTCTCATGGAGGCGGTATAGCCCTTTGATGACCCCTGGATACTCCGCGACGAGTTGGTCATGCATGGCGATGTTGAAGCTCCGATAGAAGGCTTGCATCTCTTTCCATTCCGGCTCGTTGAGTTCACGGAACGACTTTTCGAGCGTTGGTCCGATGAATCGATAAATGTCTTCATCCCGATACGTTTGCTCTGGGAAGTAGTAGTCGAACGTATGGCGGAAACTCGCGATAATGAGCGGGTTCGTATCGAGTAATGTACCGTCTAAATCAAATAAGAGCGTATCCATTAATCAAACAATCCTTTCTCTGATGGGTCGTTGTACCGTTTCGCGTTGCGGCGAAGGATCATCATGACGATACCGAATAAGATCAAGGCGATCGACACCATTTGGGCCGCACGCAAATCTCCTGACATGAGACTGTCCGTACGAAGTCCCTCGATATTGTAGCGACCGATTGAGTACCAGATGAGGTACGACAAGAAGATATAACCACGTCGTGGATTGCCAATCATGCGCCACGCGACGAGAAGGATGACCCCGATGATATTCCATACACTTTCATATAAGAAGGTCGGGATATAATAAGTCCCATCAATGTACATCTGATTGACGATCCAGTCTGGTAGCATGAGCGTATCTTGCAAGAAACTACGCGTCGTCTCGCCACCATGTGCCTCTTGGTTCATAAAGTTTCCCCAACGCCCAATGGCTTGTCCAAGAAGAAGCGATGGCGCCAAGATGTCCGTCACTTTCCAGAACGACATCGACTTTCGCATACAATAGACGATGACGACAAGGAGAGCACCGAAGATGGCTCCATGAATGGCAATCCCACCTTGACGAATGTCGATGATTTGTCCGAGGTTCTCTGAATAATAATCCCATTGGAACGTCACGTAATAAATGCGCGCGAAGACGATGCTGATCGGAATCGACCAGATGACGACATCCACGAGTCGTTCCGAATCATAATTGATACGTTTTGCTTCGTATAAGGCGAGGACGAGACCAAGCATCGCCCCAAAGGCGATAATCATGCCGTACCAATAGATTGGCAAAGAGCCAATCTCAAACGCCACACGATCAAATGTCGGTTCTACCATGCTCACAAGTCTCCTTCAGTATCCTGAATCGCGTTCGCGAGACGTTCTGCGAACTCTTCAGCCGTATTGATTCCCATATTTTGCAGACGATAGTTCATCGCTGCGACCTCGATGATGACTGCCAAGTTTCGACCAGGTCGAACGGGGATGGTCAAGAGAGGAACTTCACTGTCGATGATTTTCATCGTATTGTGGTCGAGTCCGACACGGTCGTATACTTTGCCCGCGTCCCAGTTCTCCAAGTTGACGATGAGACTGATCTTTTTATGCGACCGAACCGCACCCGCACCGAACAACGTCATGACGTCGATGATGCCAATCCCACGAATCTCGAGCAGGTGACGAATGAGCTTCGGTGCTGATCCGACGAGGAGATGGTCCCCCGTTTGACGAATCTCGACTGAATCATCGGCGACGAGGCGGTGCCCCCGTTTGACGAGTTCAAGTGCCGTCTCAGATTTCCCGACACCACTCTGGCCCTTGATGAGGACACCGACACCGTAAATGTCAACGAGCACGCCGTGCATCGCTGTCATCGGTGCGAGTTCCATCTCTAGGAAGTTCGTGATTTGTGATTCGATTGAGGTCGTCACCGCATTCGTCCGCATGAGCGGGACGTTTGCCGCTTCCGCTTCTTCTTCGATTTCTTTTGGAATATCAAAGCCACGCGTGATTAAAATTCCTGGCGTCTGTTCCGTACACAAGATTTTAGCGCGCTCACGACGCTTCTCTTCCGAGAGGCTCGCGTAGAATGTCAACTCCGTCTTCCCAAGCACTTGCAGGCGGTTTTTGGCATAGTGCGTATAATAGCCGGCAAGGACGAGACCCGGTCGACTCAGGTCGGGTGTGGCGACCGGACGATGAAGTCCTTCCTCTCCCGCAATGATTTGAAGTTTAAAACGCTCAACAACTTGAGCGGTACGTACGATATTTTGCATGAGTATCTGCCCCTTTCACGCTCATTATTGTATCATAGCTCTTTCTAAGACGGGCTAGGGAAGTGATGAAGAACGTGTCAAAAAATTGTTGAAACCATCCTATTACGCCGTTCGTATGTAGGGTATAGGCTTACTAGGAGGTGGAATAATGGGAGGTTTATTCGGAATTGTCATCTTATTTGCGCTAGTGATTGGAATTGGGTCACTCGTTTACATCATCAAATCATTGATCGATATGTGGAAAGAATATGCCGCGACGAAAAACGAGACGATCTTGCTCTTGTTCATCTTGAACATCATCGGATTCTTCTTGTCCGGAGCGCTCATCTCCATGATTGTCGCCATCATCTTCTATTGGAATCGCTCGAAGTCGATGCGCCTTCTTGGAATCATTCTCTTGATTGCCGGACCGGTCCTCTTCATCGTGTTCGCTATCAGCGCCTTCACTTTGTTTGATACGCAGATGATGGATTGGCAACAGATGGAGTACGAAATGAATCTATAATCAAAAAATCCCGAAGGCTCAGCCTTCGGGATTTGCTTATTGTTGATGGAACGGATTGTTCAAATCGCCCGGGTCGACGGGATCGACCGGGTCAGCCGGTTCTACTTTATCCTCATCAAGGAATGTGGATGGCGTATAGACCGAACCGTGCTCCAAATCGATCGTACCGGTACGCGTCCCCGCCTCGACTTCGATGCGAGGGGTTTGACCACGACCCGACAAGAATTCCAGACGACGCTGTGCGACGTCCTTACGGTCACGGATGATTTCGAGCTCATCGAGCAAGCAGTGCAGACCACCGAAGTTCGTCTCGAGCTCCCCTTCGACCTCGACGCCATGTGGTAACACGAGTCGAATGTTTCCGGCGAGTGACGCGAGTTCAAACTTGGCAGGACGAGCTGTCGCCAGTTCCGCGCGGATGTTTCCGTTCCCTGTCTTGAGGGAGGCTTTATCGTACTTCCCACCGACGATGACGGCACCGTTTCCGGTCCGAACGTGAACGAGTTCCGCTTCGACACCTTCGACCTCGACTGTCCCATTACCAGTGTTCAGTAATAGTTCGGATGCATGCACGTCATGGAGCACGACACGCCCGTTTGCGGTTTGCACACGAACGTTCTCGACATCGAGACCATCGGCACGGACTTCGCCGTTCAACGTCTGAACAAGAAGGCGGTTGAAATGGTGGTGCGGGACGTACAGTTCCACGTGGGCCCGGACGAGTTTATCACGGAGCGAAACGACGAGACGATCCCCGATGACAGAGTGCTTAACCGCAGACTGTAACTGTTCGAGCGCCTTATCCGCGTCTTGTTGGCGAAGCGGACGACCCGTGACAATCAGTTCACAATCTTCGGCATCAGACGAAACAATTGTCGCCGACGCGTTGAAAAGGTCGAGCGAGATATCGCTACCTGTGAACGGGAACGACTTCGAATACGTCACTTCCGGACCAAAGTTCGAGCTGAATGAAAAGTCGCTGTCGCGAAGTTTCGTCACGAGCCCTTCCACTGCAGATGTCAGTTTCGTTGTGAGCGATTCAACCGAATAGGCATCGACCTTTTCTGTATCCTGTCGCTCTTCAAGCGCTTTACCCTGTTCCGGTTCAAGTCGCTCGAGACGTTCGAGTTGCGTCATCGCCTCCTCGATCGTCATCTTGCCTTCCTTCACTTGCTGGAGAATCAGTTCACGCATTTCTTGTTTCACGTTCGTTTTCCCCCTTCAATTTGGTTGCACGTCAATTACCTTCCCGTTTCTCACCATTTCTATACTTATTTCTTTTTTCCTGCTTTCGGTTTCACTCGGGCTGCATCTCGTTCGAGAACCGGCTTCAAATACTTACCGGTATACGAGCCTGACACTTCCGCGACTTCTTCTGGTGTCCCCGTTGCGACGATGAGTCCGCCACCATCTCCACCCTCTGGTCCGAGGTCAATCAAATAATCGGCCGACTTGATGACATCGAGGTTATGCTCGATGACAAGCACCGTGTCCCCGTTCTCGACAAGACGTTGCAACACTTTCAACAAGCGCGCGATGTCGTCGACGTGAAGACCGGTCGTCGGTTCGTCCAGAATATAAATCGTTTTCCCGGTCGACCGTTTATGAAGTTCCGAAGCGAGTTTGACACGCTGGGCTTCCCCACCCGAAAGTTCCGTCGCTGGCTGACCGAGTTTCATATAGCCAAGACCGACGTCATAAATCGTTTGAATCTTCCGCTTGATTTTCGGAATCTTGTCAAAGAATTCGAGTCCTTCCTCAATCGTCATATCAAGGACGTCTGCGATCGTCTTCCCTTTGTACTTCACTTCGAGCGTTTCACGATTATAGCGTTTCCCGTGACAGACCTCACACGGAACGTAGACGTCAGGAAGGAAGTGCATCTCGATTTTGATGATCCCATCCCCACGACATGCTTCACAGCGCCCGCCTTTAACGTTGAAACTGAAACGTCCCTTCTTGTAGCCGCGCATCTTCGCTTCATTCGTCGAGGCGAAGACGTCACGAATATCATCAAAGACACCCGTATACGTGGCCGGATTTGAACGAGGGGTCCGTCCGATCGGGGATTGGTCGATATCGATGACCTTATCGATATGCTCAAGTCCTTCAATCTTCTTGTGCTTGCCTGGCTTCGCTTTGGCCCGGTTCATATTGTGCGCGAGCGATTTATAGAGAATCTCATTGATGAGGGTCGATTTACCCGATCCCGAGACCCCTGTTACGGCAACGAACATCCCGAGTGGAATGGAAACGTCGACGTCTTTTAGGTTGTTCTCTTCTGCTTTGACGATCTTTAAGAAACGTTCGTCTGGCATCTTCCGTTCAGCCGGAAGTGGGATGAACTTCTTCCCAGCAAGATATTGACCGGTGAGCGAGTTTTTATTTTTCATCAGTTGTTTCGGCGTCCCGGCCGCAATGACCTGTCCGCCATGTTCTCCTGCGCCTGGTCCGATATCGATCAAGTAGTCGGCTTCCATCATCGTGTCCTCGTCATGCTCGACGACGATGAGCGTGTTGCCGATGTCCCGCATCTGTTTGAGGGTCGAAATCAACCGATCGTTATCACGTTGATGAAGACCGATGGATGGTTCGTCAAGGACATACAAAACACCCGTGAGACGAGACCCAATTTGTGTCGCGAGACGAATCCGCTGCGCCTCCCCACCCGAGAGTGTTCCAGCGGCACGAGAGAGCGTCAAGTAGTCGAGACCGACGTTATTCAAAAAACTGAGTCGTTCCCGAATCTCTTGGAGGATGAGACGGGCGATGGCGATCTCTTTCTCGCTCAACTGCTCGTTGAGTCCTTCAAAGAACGCGAGTGCGTTCACGACCGATTTCTCCGTCACTTGCCCGACGTGCTGACCCGTGATCTTGACGGCGAGCGACTCTTCTTTCAAGCGATAGCCGTGACATGTCGGACACGCATGTGTCGCCATGTACATTTCCATCTGCTCACGGATATAGTCGGATGTTGTCTCCCGGTAACGGCGCTCGATGTTACGGAGCACCCCTTCAAAGAAAATGGTATTCGTCCGCACTTGACCGAAGTCGTTCTCGTAGCGGAAGAGGAACGATTCCTCCGAAGATCCGTTCAAGACGAGGTCCTGATCACGTTTTGATAGGCGCTCGAACGGCACGTCCATGTCGATGTTGAAATGCTGACACATCGCAGCCAAAAGTTGTGGATAGTACTGGGAACTTGTCGGTTGCCATGCGGCAATCGCCCCCTCCTTCAACGTCTTCGACGGGTCCGGGATGACGAGTTCTGGGTCGACGTCTAGTTTCGTCCCAAGACCATCACACGTCGGACATGCACCGAATGGCGAGTTGAATGAGAACATCCGAGGTTCGAGTTCACCGATGGAGAACCCGCAGATCGGACAGGCGTGATGCTCACTGAAGAGAAGCTCGGTGCCATCCATCTTATCGATAATGACACGGCCGTCCGCAAGACGTAATGCCGTCTCGAGTGAGTCGGCGAGGCGCCCTTCGACGTCAGGTCGGACCACGAGGCGGTCGACGACGACTTCAATCGAATGCTTCTTGTTTTTATCGAGCTCGATCTCATCCGTCAATTCAATTGTTTCACCATTGACACGGACACGAACAAATCCTTCTTTTTTCAAGGAGTCGAATACTTTCACGTGCGTCCCTTTTCGACCCGATACGATTGGCGCAAGAATTTGGAGTCGCGTCCGTTCCGGCAATTCCATCACCTGGTCGACCATCTGTGAGATCGTTTGACTCGAGATCTCGATGCCGTGGTTCGGACAGACCGGCTTCCCGATTCGTGCGAACAATAGACGAAGGTAATCATAAATCTCGGTCACCGTCCCGACCGTCGACCGTGGGTTACGACTCGTCGTCTTCTGGTCAATCGAGATGGCCGGACTGAGCCCTTCAATCGTATCGACGTCTGGCTTATCCATCTGTCCGAGGAACTGTCGGGCATATGCGGATAAGCTCTCGACGTAACGACGCTGTCCTTCCGCATAGATCGTATCGAACGCAAGTGACGATTTCCCGGAGCCGGACAAGCCCGTCAAGACGACGAGCTGGTCACGTGGGATATCGATGTCAATATTTTTTAAGTTGTTGACGCGTGCCCCTTTGATGACAATCGCATTTTTCTTTTCAGCCATTTAATTCCCTACCTTCAACTCCAAGATTAAGTCACGCAATTCGGCCGCACGTTCGAACTGGAGGTCGCGCGCCGCTTGCTTCATTTCTTCTTCCAACTTGGCAATCGCCGCCTCGCGTTCGGCCGGCTTCATCGTACTGAGCGATTCGAGTGCTTCCTCTTCCGCCTCGACCGTCGCCCGAATGACCCCTCGGACGTCCTTTCGAATCGTCTGCGGGATGATGCCATGTTCTTCATTATAAGCCTGTTGAATCGACCGACGACGATCCGTCTCTTCGATGGCCCGCGTCATCGAGTCGGTCACCTTGTCCGCGAACAGGATGACATGTCCGTTCGCATTACGCGCCGCTCGACCAATCGTCTGGATGAGCGAGCGATCCGAACGAAGGAACCCTTCCTTGTCCGCATCGAGGATCGTCACGAGACTGACCTCTGGAATATCGAGACCCTCCCGCAACAAGTTGATCCCGACGAGCACGTCATACTTCCCGAGCCGAAGGTCACGAATGATTTCGATTCGCTCGAGCGTCTTGATCTCAGAGTGCATATAGTTGACCTTGATTCCCGCTTCGCGTAAGTAATCGGATAGGTCCTCTGCCATCTTCTTCGTGAGCGTCGTCACGAGCACGCGCTCGTCGCGCTTGATGCGTTCGCGAATCTGATCCATCAAGTAGTCAATCTGACCTTTGATCGGATGAATCTCGATTGTCGGATCAAGTAACCCGGTCGGACGGATGATCTGCTCAATCATGTTCGGCGTATGTTCGAGTTCGTACGGACCTGGTGTCGCCGAGATGAAAATCGCTTGTGAGACTTTCTTCTCGAACTCATCGAACTTGAGCGGACGGTTATCCTTCGCCGAAGGGAGACGGAAGCCGTGGTCGACGAGCACTTGTTTCCGTGCCTGATCCCCGTTGTACATCCCGCGTACTTGCGGGAGCGTCACGTGCGACTCATCAGCGACGAGTAAGAAGTCTTCTGGGAAGTAATCGAGTAGCGTATACGGAGTCGAGCCTTCTGGCATCAAGTTCAAGTGGCGCGAATAGTTCTCGATTCCTGAACAATACCCCATCTCACGCATCATTTCCAAATCGTAATGCGTTCGTTGCTCGAGTCGTTGCGCTTCTAGGAGCTTCCCTTCTTCGCGGAACTTCTCAAGTTGTTCCTCAAGTTCCGCTTCGATGTTGACGATTGCCTTTTGCAATTTTTCGTCGCGTGTGACGAAGTGGGATGCCGGGAAGATGGCGACGTGATCACGGTCTGCGATGATTTCACCCGTCAACGGATCCATCTCACGGATACGGTCGATCTCGTCTCCGAAGAACTCGATGCGCATGCAGTGTTCGTCACGCGATGCTGGGAAGATCTCGACGACGTCCCCGCGGACACGGAAACGTCCACGCTGGAAATCGATATCGTTTCGTTCATATTGAATGTCGATGAGTTTACGTAACATCTCGTCACGTCCCATCTCTTTCCCGACGCGAAGGCTCAAGACGAGGCTCCGATATTCTTCCGGGTTACCGAGACCATAAATACAGGAGACAGATGCGACGATGATGACGTCATCGCGCTCAAAGAGAGCCGACGTCGCCGAGTGACGCAGCTTATCGATTTCATCATTGATTGAAGCATCCTTCTCAATGAACGTATCCGTCGACGGCACGTACGCTTCCGGTTGATAGTAGTCATAGTAACTGACGAAGTACTCGACCGCGTTGTTCGGGAAGAACTCTTTGAACTCCGAGTAGAGCTGACCGGCGAGCGTCTTGTTATGGGCGAGGACGAGTGTCGGCTTCTTTACTTCTTGAATGACGTTCGAAACGGTAAACGTTTTACCCGTACCCGTTGCACCGAGGAGCGTCTGATACCGGTCACCTCGATTTACACCTTCGACAAGCTGTCGAATCGCTTCAGGCTGGTCGCCTCCTGGTTGAAATTCAGATTGTAATGCAAACGGAATCGATTCCATAAGATACTCCTCACCTTCTCATTTCATAAGTGTCTTGATTATACCATAGACACGAACAAATATTCGCTTATTAGTTTGTAGGTTAATTCATTTTATTTCTTTTTTTCATTCAATCCATTGTTCATTTCTTTTTCCTTTACTGTCTCAAAAAGAAACATCTTGTTCCATCCAAATCATCACATCAAGATTTCAACAGAATCACTTTTGTGGCATAAAGCATTGCACTTTTCAGATTGGACTATGTCCCTAGTAAATTGGAATGCTTGAAATATCCGAAAAAACCATCCACTTCGTGAACGTTTCGCTCTGCTTCTTAATTCTTTTGCGAAGTTTACAGCTGTAAATGTGAACATTTGTAGGAAAAAAGTAGGATTTTTAAAAAACACTGTTTTAAAACGCTTACATTTTGGGCATATAATGAAGTGGTAAGTCAAATTGCATAAGGGAGAAAGGGGAGTATCACATGTCAGCATTTGTCAGTGAAATTATTGGTACGATGCTATTGATTCTGCTCGGTAACGGTGTCGTCGCCGGCGTCGTCCTCCGCCATTCCAAAGCGGAAAACTCTGGCTGGATTGTCATCACAATGGGTTGGGGTCTTGCCGTTATGGTCGGGGTCTACGCAGCCGGAATTTACGGAGGCGCTCACATCAACCCTGCCGTCACGATTGGTCTCGCGACAGCAGGCGAATTCCCATGGGCTGATGTCCCACTTTATATCCTCGCTCAGTTTATTGGAGCCATCATCGGGGCATGTTTGGTTTATGTCCACTACAAGCCGCACTATGATGCGACAGACGATCCTGGTTTAAAACTGGCGACGTTCTCGACAGCTCCAGGTATTCGAAGCACGCCGTACAACTTGATTGGTGAGATTATCGGAACATTCGTCCTTGTCTTTGCATTGTTGTCATTCGGGGCAAACACATTCGCAGACGGACTCAATCCACTCATCGTTGGTTTCTTGATTGTATCGATTGGTCTTTCGCTCGGTGGTACGACGGGATATGCGATCAACCCGGCACGTGACCTTGGGCCACGTATCGCACACGCATTCCTTCCAATTAAAGGAAAAGGATCTTCAGATTGGGGTTATTCATGGATCCCGGTCGTCGGTCCGATTATCGGTGCGATTATTGCCGCACTCATCTACGGTATTCTCGTCCCTTAACACATAATTTTGAAGGAGGAAATCACATATGGCGAAAGAAAAACGTTATATTTTAGCATTGGACCAAGGAACGACAAGTTCACGAGCAATCATCTTTGATCATGATGGAAAAATTGTCACAGTCGCACAGCGCGAATTCAAACAATACTTCCCGAAACCAGGCTGGGTCGAGCACAACGCCAATGAGATTTGGGGGTCTGTCCTCGCCGTTATGGCGGAAGCGTTCGGTTCTGCTGATATCGACCCGAATGAGATTGCCGGAATCGGGATCACGAACCAACGTGAAACAGCTGTCGTTTGGGAGAAGGAAACAGGACGCCCTGTCTATAACGCCGTCGTCTGGCAATCCCGTCAAACCGCCGACATCTGTGAAGAGCTGAAAGCAGCCGGTCATTCCGATATGGTCCGCGACAAAACAGGTCTCCTCATCGATGCCTACTTCTCAGGAACGAAAGTCAAATGGATTCTTGACAACGTCGAGGGTGCACGTGAAAAAGCTGAGAACGGCGAACTCCTCTTCGGGACAATCGACACGTGGCTCATCTGGAAACTCTCTGGTGGAAAAGCACACGTAACCGATTACTCGAACGCATCGCGTACACTCATGTACAACATCTACGAGCAGAAGTGGGATGACGAGTTACTCGACATCTTGACAGTGCCAAAATCAATGCTTCCTGAAGTCAAACCGTCAAGTGAAGTCTATGCGAACACGATTCCATACCACTTCTTCGGATTCGAAGTCCCGATTGCCGGAGCTGCAGGTGACCAACAGGCCGCCTTGTTCGGACAAACTTGCTTCGAAAAAGGTGAGGCGAAAAACACGTATGGAACAGGTTGTTTCATGCTCATGAACACGGGAGAAGAAGCCGTCAAATCTGATCACGGTCTCTTGACGACAATCGCTTGGGGCTATAACGGGAAAGTAGAATACGCGCTCGAAGGTTCGATCTTCGTCGCCGGTTCTGCAATCCAGTGGCTCCGTGACGGATTACGAATGTTGAAATCAGCGAAAGACTCGGAACAGTATGCGACACGGATCGAATCAACTGACGGTGTCTACGTCGTTCCTGCCTTCGTCGGTCTCGGTGCCCCGTACTGGAACTCTGACGTCCGTGGTGCCATCTTCGGTCTCACGCGTGGGACAGAGAAAGAACAGATGGTCCGGGCGACAATCGAGTCACTCGCTTACCAGACACGTGACGTCCTCACGTCGATGGAAAATGACTCAGGCATCAACTTGAAGACGCTCCGCGTCGATGGTGGAGCCGTCAGCAACAACTTCCTCATGCAGTTCCAATCGGACATTCTCAACGTCCCGGTCGAACGTCCTGAAGTGAGTGAAACGACTGCACTCGGTGCCGCCTACTTGGCGGGTCTCGCCGTTGGATTCTGGAAAGACCAAGCCGAAGTCAAAGACCAGTGGAAACTCGATAAGAAGTTCGATCCGAACATGGACGAGTCTCACCGTGAAGCCCTATACAAAGGATGGCAACACGCTGTCGAAGCCACAATGGCATTCAAACCTTCAAAACTTGATGTATAAGACGAAAGGGCATCCTTGCAGGTGCCCTTTTTGTATGCAAAAAAGAGTACCCATGACGGATACTCTTACAGTTTACGTAAGCGAACTCTCGGGCTCGTTGGTTCCCCGACGAACAAAATCCCGAGCTCATGTGGATCGGTCTCATACATCGCCCGTTGAACGAATCGGATGTCTCCGTTCAGATTCAACACTTCCAGCTTGATGTATGGCTTATGTTGCTGGAGCGCCTCATAAAAACTGTGCCCTCCGGTGATGACCGTCCCGTTGACTTTATAGATCGATTCACCCGGGATGAGCTGCATCGCCTCTCCAGGCGAGTTCGGTAGCGTGTCGACGATGACCGCCCCACGGTTTCCGTTGATGAAGACGGGTGTCGTTCCCCGATTCTCGCGTTTGATCCATTGTAAGCCGAGCTCATAGAGGACGAATAGCGTCAATACTACATAGTCGACATATGGAATCTCAAACGCATATGAGAGGCCGAATAGACCGAGAGCGATCAAAGCGAGTACGGCACGATAATTGCTCAGTCGTGCGAGAAGCGTTCCTGGTAGGGCGCCGGTCGACAATAAACTGACCCCGATGGGAATCGGAAGAATGATGGGCACCATCGGCCAGTCGAGACCGAACATCGGTGGCACGAAGACGACGAGCGGGAAAAACCAAATCCGTTTGACGACATGCCCTCCGATAAACTGCCCCCGTTTCGACAAGATCAAGGTCGGGGATGTCTCTTTTGGTCCGTTCCAGCGCAAGAGAATCGCTTCAGCAAGGGTGACGAGGCCGAATGTGAGCGCATAGACCGTCCAATCGACCTGAGCGAGTGCTGCTACCCAATCACGAAGCACCCCATATGCGACAACATCGCGTAACAAGACGACCCCAAACAACACGAGAAGAGGCAGCACCGGATTAAAGAATCGCGGATGCATCGTCAAGACGACGAGCGTATAGAGAATCGTGAACGAGACGGCCCACTCAAACGTGATGGTCGTCTCGAGTAAAATCGTCACGGCCGATGAGAGGACCGCTAACAGAAGACTCGGCCAGATGAAATGTCTCCATTCCGACTTCGGTGAGCGACGTCTCGAACGGAACATGGCCCGTTCTCGCTTGACCCGTGTCAGCGATATGTATGTAAGGGCGACAAGTGTCACCCAAAACAGCGGACTACCTAACAACGTCAATAAAGCCGTAACACCCATTCGTACAACTTCCACGCGGTCCAACCCTTTCTTTCATACAACGTTATTTTGCGGCTTCTTCAAGCGCACGATTCAATTGGGCGTCATTCGCCTCATCTTGAATCGCTTCGAGCAACTTCGCTTCGAGTGCAGAGGCTGTCTCTTCATCGACAGTTCCAGAAGCCTCGAGACCATTGTCTGTCTGGAATGCTTTCACGGCGTTCGCCATCGTGTCCCCGTAATATCCCGGCTGACCGCCTGGCTCATAGCCGATTCCAGTTAAAATTTTATGCAAGTTCGAGACGGCGTCACCGTAATCTCCGACTTGGAGCGACTCTTCTTCTGTCAGGACACGGGTCACGTTGAAGAAGTCCGGTTGCTCCACTTCAATGTCCGGCTCGATGCCCTTCTTGTTAATCCAATTTCCGTCCGGTGTGAGCCACTTGCTCGTCGTCAATTTCAAGTTACTGCCGTCCTCTAAGTCGAACGCCGTCTGGACGACACCTTTTCCGAACGTCTTCGTCCCGATGATGGTCGCGCCTGCTCCTTCTTTCATCGCACCAGTCAAAATCTCAGATGCCGAGGCAGAACCCTCATCCGTCAAGACAAACAGGTCATACGGTTTCGCTTCACGAGCGCGACCGTTTTGTGCATCACGGTCACCGTCCGCATTCTCGATTTGGACGACCGGTTTTGAGGTCGGGACGAACCCTTCCGACATCTCGATGACGGCAGGCAAGAGACCTCCCGGATTTCCACGAACATCGATGATCAAGCTATCGATTTCTTCTGACTCGAGTTGCTCGAGTTGTTCGAGGAATTCATCAGCCGTCGGTTCTGAGAATTGGGTGACTTGGAGATACCCAATCTTTTTACCGTCTTTCTCTTTCACTTCAGAGAAGACCGTCTCGATTGGAATCGTGTCACGTGTGATCTCATAATCCGCCGTCTGACTGCCACGGCGAATCGTCAACGTGACGGTCGTCCCTTTTTCGCCTCGAATCAATTGGACGGCTTCCTGTACATCCATCCCTTCGATCGACTCCCCGTCGACCGCTGTGATGATGTCGCCAGGACGAAGTCCCGCCTCTTCAGCCGGAGCGCCTTTGATCGGAGCGACAATTAGGATGTCCTCTCCTTTCTTCTCCAAAGTCGCGCCGATTCCTTCAAAACTCGATTCAATCGAGTCCGTAAATTGTGACGTTTCTTCCGCATCCAAGAAATCCGAATACGGGTCGTTCAGCGCTGCGGTCATCCCGTCGAGCGCACCGGTCAATAAATCGTCTTCTGAGATGTCCTGTAACGAATGTTCTTCAATCAAATTACGTACTTGGTCGACTTTATCCCAGCCTTCCGCATTCGTTTGAATGGGAAGCGATGTGTCTGTAAACGCCATCGTCGCAAGGCCTGCACCGGCCCCAGCCACGAACGTTGTGCCAGCGAGTAGTCCTGCGGTTGAATTTTTCACGGGTTGGTCCCTCATTTCTCTTTGTAAGTCTTTTCATTAGTATAGCAAAAACTAGAGGAAAAGCGGACGCGTTCCACATATTTGGGACGCGTCCGCTTCTGTCAGTATCCAATATACGGGGCTGGGTCAATCGCGTTCGGCTGTCCCGGTGCCCATTTTCCTCGGTGTAACTCAAAATGAAGATGGGGACCGGTCGACCAGCCGGTATTGCCGAGCGTTCCGACCGTCTGTCCCGCCGCCACTTGTTGACCGGCTCCGACTGTGATCGCATTTAAATGGGCATAGACGGTCGTCCAAATCTCACCGTTGATGACATGCGAAACGAAGACGACATTTCCATATCCGGTCGCCGGTGCCGCCTTGATGACGACACCTGGTGCGCTTGACACGATTGGTGTTCCAGACGCATTGACGAGGTCGATGCCCTTGTGAATCTCCGGCACACCTGTCAACGGGTTGTCTCGTGGACCGAACGGACTAGACACATAACCGGACACAGGACGAACGAATCCCGTGGACGTGGACACATTCGTCGGTGTTTCGGTTGGTGCGGTCACTTCTGGTGCCTCCTCGACCTCCGACTCACGGGCTTCCGCTTCTGCTTGTGCTCGCTCTTCAGCGGCACGCGCCTCAGCTTCATGTTTGGCACGTTCCGCCGCCTCTGCGGCTTCTCGTTCGGCAGTCGCAATCGCCTCTAGTTGTTCACTGATGATGCGGTTCTGTTCAGCCATGACCGCCTGTTCTTCACTGCGCGTCATCTTTTCGAGCTCGAGCTGCTCTACTTGTTCGTTCAGTTCAACCAACAGGTCACGTTTCTTCTCGGCCGTCCGGTCAAGGTCTTGCTTGGTGATGACGAGCTCGCGCTCTTTTTGCTTGATGAAAGAGAGCTGGGTACGTTGTGTCGACTCGAGCGACTCCAAACGTTCCATCTCACTCATATAATTATGTATGAGCTCCCGGTCCTGTTCAGCGATCGTGCGGGCCGTCATAGCCCGTGTCACGAAGTCGCCGAAGGAACGGGACTCAAAAATGACTTGTAAATAGGAAGTGTCTTCATGTACTTGCAAAACGCGAAGGCGCTCGTTCACGAGTTCCTTCTGGCTTTCCAAGTATTCTTCCTGAACGGAAAGTTGTTGGCGGGTCGACTCGAGTTCTGCCCTGGCTGTATCGACCTCATGCTGCTGAATGGCGATTTGTTCGCTCAATTCATTCAATCGGTCGTCGACGACGTGTATTTCCGTCTTCACGGCATCACGCTCTGCCTCGGTGATCTCGAGTTCGGCATCCGTCTCGGCCTGCGCTTTTTTCGACTCCTCCAACTCATTGGACAGTTGATCTTGTCGAGCTTTCAACGTGTCTTTCTCTGTCGCCATGACCGGCATGGCAAGTAACGATACACACAACCCTAGCGCAAGCGAACGTTTCATCCGCCAACTCCTCCTTATTTAAGTTAGATTTTCAAGAAACGACCGAGCGATGTCGTCGATCCCCAGATTCCGATGAACGCACCGAGTGCAAGTAAAACAAGCGATACTTGGACTGTTAGCGTCGATGGATCAATCAACTTAAATATATCACTATTCAATTGATCAAGCGATGGTTGTAAAGCACTATATGCAACGTCATATCCGAAATAAATGACAAGAATCGGGACGAGAGCCCCAAGCATTCCAAGGAGCAATCCTTCGATAAAGAACGGCCAGCGGATAAAGCTGTTTTTCGCTCCGACGAGTCGCATGATTTCAATCTCACGGCGACGCGAGAAGATTGTCATTTTAATCGTATTTGAGATCAAGAACATCGCCATCAATGTCAAACCGACAATCAACGCGAGTCCACCGATGCGAATCCCGTTGAAGAAGGCAAACATTTTATCGATGTAGTCTTTTCCGTATTTCACATCGTCCACATTATCGAGTGAACCGACCGATTTGGCCACTTCCTCTAGTTCTGTCGGGTCTTGTGCTTTGACGATATAGCGGGCGTGGAGCGGGTTGTCTTTTTCAACCGTTCCGTATGCAGCCGCATCATCGCCAAGCTGGTCTTGGAACTTCGCTAGCTCATCTTCTTTTGAACTGAACGTGACCGTCGAGACACCCGGCACCTGTTCAATGTTCTCCCCGAGTTTCTCAACCGAGTTCTCATCCGCTGTACGAGTGATGAACACTTGAATCTCGACATCATTTTCGACGTTATCTGAAATTTCATTGATGTTGAACATGACGAGTGCGAATACACCGACAAGTAGCAACGTAATGGTCACGGCACTAATCGCCGCGAACGACATCCATCCATTCCGAAGTGTTCCTTTGAACCCTTCACGCAAATGGCGCAATCCAGTCTTAAATATCATAGCCATATGCTCCTTTCTCTTCATCGCGCACGACTTTCCCGTTCTCAATCGCGATGACGCGGTGACGAATCTTATCGACGATGTCACGGTTGTGTGTCGCCATGACGATTGTCGCTCCGCGGCGGTGAATCTCTTCAAACACTTCCATGATGCCCCATGCTGTTTCCGGGTCTAAGTTCCCTGTCGGCTCATCGGCGATGATCAATTTTGGCTTGTTGACGATTGCGCGAGCAATCGAGACACGTTGTTGTTCTCCACCTGATAGTTCGTCGGGATAGTTGCGCGCCTTGTTCTTCAATCCGACAAGGTTCAACACATCCATGACTTGTTTCCGAATCGAAGACGTGTCCGCTCCTACAACTTCTAATGCGAACGCTACGTTCTCATATACCGTAAGTGACGGCAACAATTTGAAGTCTTGGAAGATAACGCCGAGTTGACGGCGTAGCTTCGGTACGTGTCGGTTTTTAATTTTCCCGACATCGAGTCCGTCAATCAACAATTGACCGGCTGTCGGCTTCTCCTCACGATAAATCATCTTCATGAACGTCGACTTTCCGGCACCGGAAGGCCCGACGACATAAAGGAACTCGCCGTCGCGAATTTCTAGATCGAGGTCATCCATGGCGACGACGCCGTTCGGATATACTTTACTGACTTTTTGCATCGAGATCATAACGTATTCCCTACCCTTTTTAAATTATTTTTAAGCATCTATGACGAATTTGAATCGATTATTTTAGTTACTGTATATTTCGCCTAGAGTCTTTTTTACAGGAAACGGCTCCCTCTGTCAAGGTGTCGCTTTTTTATGTTAGCCTGGTCAAAAAATCATCTAGGGCATATGTTGAAGCGACTACAATTATATCAATCCGACTTTTAAAACACCATTACAGGATTGTTTCAGTTCGATTGAGTTCGATGTGAAAATGTCGCGAAGAACCTCACTTTCTTAATCTCCCAGAGAATGTTGAAACCGCACTTCAAAAGGGTGCTCCCTAAGGAACACCCTTCACCAATACGCCACATTTAATCGTGTGGTTTTTCTTTCAATGCATCAAACGGCGACTTTTTCCGTTTCCGATACTTGATATGAATCGTTGAGGATTCATAGTCATCGGAAGCCCGGATATCCCGACTCGATACGCGGACGAATGACCAAGCAAGAAGGAACATGATGAGGATAAGCGGGAATCCACCGACGATACTCGCTGTCTGGAGCGTCTCTAGTCCGCCGAGGAACATGAGCGTGAGCGGCATGATAGCAAGCGCGAACGCCCAAAAGAGACGGTTCCAGACAATCGGCTCATCCTCGACATGTTTTTGCGTGACCGATGCCAAGATGTATGATGATGAATCGAACGTTGTCGCCAAAAAGATAATGGCAAGAAGCGTAAAGACGCCGATGACGACTTTCCCGAAAGGCAATTGGCCGATGATGGCGATGATTGTAGGTGCCGGGCCATTCGCCGCCATGTACCCGACAACATCGAACGTCCCACTTAGATGAAGGTAGAGCCCGTAGTTTCCGAGAATCCCAAAGAACAAGATGCATCCGAGCGTTCCGTACACCATCGTCCCAAAGATCATATTCCGAATCGTACGACCGCGTGAGATACGGGCGACGAACAATCCGACGAATGGTGCATAGACAAGCCACCATGCCCAATAGAACACCGTCCACGATTCCGGGAACCCGGTCGATGTGAAGCCACCGAAGTCACCGAACGGTTCCATCCACGTTGCCATCCGGAAAAAGTTATCCATGACGATTCCGACTCCATTGAACGTCGTCTCCATAATGAATCGAGTCGGACCAAAGATAAGCACGAACGTCAAAATCCCAAGGGCGAGCCAGATGTTCAAGTCACTGAGTACTTTGATGCCACCCTTCAGTCCAATGTAAGAACTGATGGCGAAGATGACCGTACAAATCAACATGATGACGGCCTGCATCCCGAGCGTGACGGGAATCCCTGTCAGTTCGTTGACCCCTTCGGCAATCATCGGGGTACCGAGGGCGAGCGTCGTCCCGGCACCACCTAATAATCCAAAGATAAATAAGATATCAATCAATTTACCGAGGGGTCCATCTGCCCATTTTCCGATAACGGGACGTACCGCTTCACTTACCTTTAAGACGGATTTCTTACGGACGTAAAAGAAATAAGCGATCGGCAGTGCCGGTAACGTATAGATTGCCCAAGCGATCGGTCCCCAGTGGAACATCCCATATGCTGTCGACCATTGAATCGCTTCCGGTGACTCCGGTGTCAGCCCGAACGGCGGACCTTCATAGTAATAGACCCATTCGATGACGGACCAATAGAGGATGCTGGACCCGATGCCGGCAGCAAATAACATCGCCGCCCAAGAGAATGTACTAAATTCGGGTTCTTCATCTTCACGACCTAATTTGATATGACCATTCTTACTGAAGGCAATGAAAATCAAAAATCCGAACGCACCTAAGCCCATTGCTAAGTACAACATGCCGAAGTTAGAGGTCATGTATTCGTTCGCCGCACCGACCCACGCTTTACCGGTCTCTGGGAAGAAGATGAGCGGTAACGTCACCCCTAACAGTAATACAAACGAGCCGATAAAAGTCGGCCAGTCAATCAGTTTCGTCTTCAATCGTCATCACTCCATTTCCACTATGTCTCACGTTACCTTAACAATATTTCCCCAAGCCTTAACACCCAAAACAAAAAAGCATGAGGTGTGTTCCACCTCATGCTGTCGAATCTTATTTTTTCTCAGCGAGCCAAGCGGCGACCGCTGTGATCTCTTCGTCTTTTTCAATGACGTTCGCAGGCATCGCGCCTTGACCGTTTCGAATGACGTTTTCAATCTCTTCTGCCGACAGACGAGCACCGACTTGCTCGAGTGACGGACCACTCATTCCTTCAAGGTTCGCACCATGACATGCCGCACAGTTTTGTGCGTATACCGCTTCCGCGTCAACCGATGCCGTGTTCGAGCCCGAATCCCCGTTGCTCGATGTATCCTCTTCTTCACCGCCGCCACATGCGCCGAGTGTCAGCATGGCGCCGAGGCCGATGGCCATCATCCATTTTTTCATAACCACGTTCCCCTCCTAAGTTGTAGAAATGACCTACATTTACCATTATAGCCGTTAACGTATGTTTTCTAACCTAATCTCACGAAAAGTACACAAAGATTCCACAACTTACGGCACGTTGATGTAACGCTTATCAGACGTAAACCCTTGTCCGAGCACCTCATGTGCCTCACTGAAGACGAGGAACGCCTCTGGGTCGATCCGACGGATGATTTCCTTCAATCGACTCACCTCGCTCTGACGGACGACGATCATGAGCATCGGACGGTCGAGACGTGAATACGCTCCGATCGCTTGGATCTCTGTCGCTCCGCGGTCAAGCTCCTCGAAGACGGCCCGGACGATAAAGTCCCGCTTCTCCGAGATGACGTAAGCCATCTTGTCCTGTGTGAACCCGAGCTGGACGAAGTCGATCATCTTGACCGTGATGAATAACGCGATGAGTGCATAGAGTCCGGTCGTGAACGAGAACGTCAAGGCCGCGGTCAAGACGACCATGCCATCGAGGATGGCGATACAGAGATAGAGCGGGATGTGCGTGAACTTATGTAAGACCTGCGCGATCAAGTCCATCCCCCCTGTCGAGGCGCGCCCCCGGAAGATGAGCCCGAGTCCGACCCCGACGCCGACACCACCGAAGATGGCCGCGAGGAGCGTATCGTCCACGGCCGCACCGGCATCGATCGCCTCATAGAAAAGAATGACACCCGGTAAGAAGATGGAGCCGACGAGCGACTTCACCCCGAAGCCGAGTCCAAGGATGGCCCAACCGATAATCAAAAGTAACACGTTAGCCACGAGCTGGAACGCCCCCGGCGAGATGCCGAACAGCTCATACGTGATGACCGAGATCCCGCTCACCCCGCCTGATGCCAGATTGTTTGGCAACAGAAATAAGCTGAAGGCCGAGGCGACGAACACTGAGCCGGTCAACAAATACAGATAGTCTTTGACGATTTGCTTCATTAAAGAAAGTCTCCTTTACACACAACATGGCCCAAAGACAGGTGTCTTTGAGCCACATGCATCACATATTTGTTTTACGAAGGTAGGCATCGATGAACGGCATGACGTCGCCGTCCATAACGCCACTCGTGTTCCCGACTTCATAGTTCGTCCGGTGGTCTTTGACCATCGAATACGGGTGGAAGACATACGAACGGATTTGGCTACCCCAACCGATGTCCGTCTTTTCCCCACGGATCTCGTCGAGTTTTCGTTGCTGCTCGTCGAGTTCGCGTTGGTACAATTTCGCTTTCAACATCTTCATCGCCGACTCACGGTTCTTGATCTGTGAGCGCTCGGTCTGACACGAAACGACGACGCCCGTCGGCACGTGCGTGATCCGGACGGCAGAGTCCGTCGTGTTGATGTGCTGACCGCCGGCACCTGATGCACGGTACGTGTCGATACGGAGGTCCTCTGTCCGTACTTCGATCTCGATGTCGTCATCGAATTCCGGCATAACGTCACATGACACGAACGACGTGTGTCGACGACCTGACGAATCAAACGGCGAGATACGGACCAAGCGGTGAATCCCTTTCTCTGCCTTCAAGTAGCCGTATGCGTTATGACCGACGATGCGGAGCGTGACCGACTTGACGCCCGCCTCTTCACCCGGGAGGTAATCGACCGTCTCGACTTTCCAGCCTTGTTTGTCAGCGAAACGTTGATACATCCGAAGGAGCATCGATGCCCAGTCCTGTGACTCGGTACCGCCCGCACCTGGGTGCAATTCGAGGATGGCGTTGTTCGCGTCGTATGGTCCGTTCAAGAGGATCTCGAGTTCGAAGTCATCAAACTCCTTCTTGAGCGCTTGAATCGATTCCGCGAGCTCTTCTTGCATCTCGGCGTCCGGCTCTTCCTTGATGAGTTCGAGCGTCACTTCGCCGTCCTCATGTTGATTGGCGAGGTCTTGATACTTGTCGACCATCGCTTTGAGTCCGTTTGACTCATCGATGACTTTTTGTGCCTTCTCCTGGTTGTCCCAGAAGTCAGGATACGTCATCTCGTTCTCGAGCTCGGCGATACGTGCCTCTTTCTCTGTCAAGTTGAGAGACGCTCTGTAATTCTCGAGGCGTTTCGCCATCGCCTCTAGTTCGTTCCGAATATCTGAAATTTCCATAGTGTGATTCACCTTTCCGTAGGAAAGAGGCGAGCGGACCCGCCTCTTCAATAATTAAGCCTGTTGTCTACCGTGACAGTTCTTGAACTTCTTGCCAGAACCGCACCAGCACGGGTCGTTCCGGCCGATGCTGTCTTCTTTCGAACGACGGACCGGTTTCTTCTTGACCGGTGCATCGCTCTTGCCAGAGACGGCGACTTCCTCTTCGACGACTTTCTCGCGGCGGAGGTTGTCCCCGACTTCGGCACGAAGGACGAAGCCTGTCACTTCTTCTGCGATTGCCGCATTCATCGCGTCGAACATGTTGATCCCTTCCGCTTGGTACTCACGAAGCGGGTCGTTCTGTCCGTAAGCGCGGAGGTGAATCCCTTGACGTAACTGATCCATATGGTCGATATGGGACATCCAGTGCGAGTCGACGGCACGGAGCACGATGATCTTCTCGAACTCGTTGAAGCGTTCGGGCGGCGCGAGTTCACGCTTCGCCTCATACTGCTCGTTCACGCGCTCCATGAGGAGTTCGATGATTTCTTCACGTTCTTTGCCGAAGAAGTCTTTGCCTTCGACCGTCTTCTCGAGCGCGAGCGTCTGGTTGGCCCAGTGCGCGAGCTCGTCGATGTTCCATTCTTCCGGTACGAGTTCGATCGGCGTGTATTGTCCGACACCGAGTTCGACCGTCTGCGCCATCATAGAACGGACGATATCCGTGACCGACTCGTTCTCGAGGATGCTCGAGCGGTCCTTATACATGACCTTCCGTTGGTCGGCCATGACGTTGTCGTAACCGAGAAGCTGCTTCCGCGCATCGTAGTTGTTTCCTTC
This sequence comes from Exiguobacterium sp. HVEsp1, assembly GCF_002009685.1. Taxonomy (GTDB): domain Bacteria; phylum Bacillota; class Bacilli; order Exiguobacteriales; family Exiguobacteriaceae; genus Exiguobacterium; species Exiguobacterium profundum. The sequence continues at coordinate 2,125,780 of NZ_KV917367.1, forward strand.
GACACGTTTTTGCGCTGACTCGACCGCTTTCGAGACCATGCGGCTCTCAATCGGTTGCGTGTCATCCATCCCGAGACGCTCCATCATGCTTTGGAGGCTATCCGTTCCGAAGCGACGCATGAGCTCGTCTTCAAGTGACAAGTAGAACTGGGATTTACCCGGGTCCCCTTGACGACCCGCACGACCACGGAGCTGGTTATCGATTCGGCGTGACTCGTGACGCTCTGTCCCGATGATGTAAAGACCACCGAGGTCGATGACACCTTCTCCGAGCTTGATGTCGGTACCACGACCGGCCATGTTCGTCGCAATCGTGACGGAACCTTTTTGACCGGCATTCTCGATGATTTCCGCCTCACGGGCGTGGTTCTTCGCGTTCAAGACATCGTGACGAATCTTCTTCTTCGTCAAGAGTTTGCTCAAGTATTCAGACGTCTCGACGGCGACCGTACCGACGAGGATCGGTTGTCCCGTTGCGTGGACTGCCGAAATTTCTTCGACGACGGCTTTGAACTTGCCTTCCATCGATTTGAAGATGAGGTCTGCCTTGTCATCGCGAAGGATCGGTTTGTTCGTCGGAATCGTCACGACCTGCATGTTGTAGATGTTACGGAACTCTTCTTCCTCTGTCTTCGCCGTACCGGTCATCCCGGCAAGCTTCTCGTACATCCGGAAGTAGTTCTGATACGTGATTGTCGCGAGCGTCATCGATTCGCGTTGAATCTCGACGCCTTCTTTCGCCTCGATCGCCTGGTGAAGACCTTCCGAGTAGCGGCGTCCGTCCATGACACGACCCGTGAATTGGTCGATGATCATGACTTGCCCCTCACGTACCATATAGTCGATATCGTGATGCATGACCGCGTTCGCACGAAGGGCGAGCCCGACGTGGTGGTTGACGGCGACGTGCTCGATTGCGAACAGGTTGTCGATGCCGAAGAACTTCTCGGCGAGGTCGACCCCTTGGTCCGTCAAGAGGACCGATTTCGTCTTCACGTCGACCGTATAATCGTCTCCTTCTTTCAACGTACGGACGAACGCATCCGCGCGCGTGTAGAGTTCAGTCGACTTTTGAGCCGATCCTGAGATGATGAGCGGAGTACGCGCCTCATCGACGAGGATCGAGTCGACTTCATCGACAATCGTGTAGTAGAGCTCGCGTTGAACACGGTCTTCCTTATAAAGGACCATGTTGTCACGGAGGTAGTCGAACCCGAGCTCGTTGTTCGTCGAGTACGTGATATCACAGTTGTAGGCCGCCTGTTTCTCGACACGGTCCATGTTCGACACGTTGAGGCCGACCGAGAGACCGAGTGCGAAGTAGAGCGGCTCCATGAGTTCTTTATCTCGTTTCGCCAAATATTCGTTGACCGTTACGACGTGTACGCCACGGCCAGTGAGCGCGTTCAAGTAGACAGGAAGTGTCGCGACGAGCGTCTTCCCTTCACCGGTTTTCATTTCGGCGATGTCGCCGTTATGGAGCACATAGCCCCCGATGAGCTGGACACGGTAATGACGCATCCCGAGCACACGCTCCGATGCCTCACGACAGACCGCGAACGCCTCCGGCAAGAGGTCGTCAAGTGTCTCGCCTTTCGCCAGACGTTCCCGGAACTCTTCCGTCTTCGCCTGAAGCTGTTCGTCGGACAATGCTTTGATTGGTTCGGCGAACGACTCGATCAAGTCGGCCGCTTTCTCTGCTTTTTTCAACATTCGTTTCTGTGGAGCAAATAACTCTTTCAAAAAGTTCGCCATACTCATATCTCCTCTGCACTCACTAAAAAATGCATGTTTTTTCCCTAATGTACAGTTTAACCGAAGTGGTGCCACCTTTCAAGGAAAGGCAAAAGGAAACGACCCCCCGAAGCCGGGAGGTCGTGTAGTGTCATGTATATTATTCAGGTTCGATCAAGCCGTACTTCCCATCTTTACGACGGTAGACGACGTTCGTGTTGCCCGTTTCTGCGTCAGAGAAGACGAAGAAGCTGTGACCGAGCATATCCATTTGAAGAATCGCCTCTTCCGTGTCCATCGGTTTCAACGTGAAGCGTTTCGTCCGCACGAGTTCGAGTTCTGCCTCGTCCTCATCGTAGACGGCCGGTGTATCATCAGGTCCTTCTAAAGACTTGAAGTACTCGCCGACGCCACCTTCTTTCCCGCGTCCTTTACGGTTGAGTTTCGTTTTGTGTTTACGGATTTGACGTTCCAATTTATCGACGACGAGGTCAATTGCCGCATACATGTCGAGGTTGATGTCCTCAGCACGGAGCAACAAGTTCGGCATCGGGATCGTCACTTCCACTTTTTGTTTCTCGTTATACACTTTCAAGTTGACGTAAGCCGTCTGTGCATCCGTAGGAGTTGTGAAATACCGAGTCAACTTCTCCAGCTTTTTCTCGACATAGTCTTTGATTGCTGGTGTGACCTCAATGTTTTCGCCGCGAATGTTATAAATCATCTGAACTCCTCCTTAGAAATAACCGCTTGAACCAATGATTCGTCGAACGAGACGGAATCTCCTGCTTCATTTCTTAAAAAAGAAAGGGGAATCAGGTGGCTCACTCATATTATACCCCGAAAACGCTACGATTGAAAACGTTATCATCAGAAAATAATGACAATTTTGTTCCGAATTCAACATTTCCTAGAACGAGCGAAAGGTATAGAAAGAAAATACCCATTCCACTCATTTTTAAACGCCTTTTTTTATTATGTAGACAAAATAAAAAGCCGACTCCCAAGGGAGCCGGCTTCGTGGTTTGAAATTATAATTTTACAACGTTAGCCGCTTGTGGGCCACGCTCGCCATCAACGATTTCAAACTCTACATCTTGACCTTCGTCAAGTGATTTGTAGCCTTCAGATTGGATTGCTGAGAAGTGTACGAACACGTCTTTGCCGCCTTCAACTTCGATGAATCCAAAACCTTTTTCTGAGTTAAACCATTTTACTTTACCTACCATGTGTAAATCCATTCCTTTCACCATTGGAGAATACAGAGGATTGTCCTCTACGGGTAATCTTACCATCTTCTTGTAAGCGTGACAAATACTTTCTCAATTATTTGTAAACGTTTCGTCATTTGGCTTTCATTGGAATTATATTTCCCTACTTTTCATATTGTCTTGTTGAATTTACATTTTTTGTGATATATCATTGAAGGGATGATTTAGGTTTGTGCCGTTTGTCTTTAGCCGATCCTGAAAATCTAATACGAGGAGGATGGTGCAGCGTATGCGCTCCTACTATTCTGAGGAAAAATATCGCATCACAAAGCGAACCGTGGCGATTCTCCCTTGCTTTGACATCATGAAGCAGTCACGGATCATTCTCGAGGATGGCACCGAGATTTCAACCCCGCTCCGGCCGTACCAGTTGTTGCAACTTTCTTGCCGCCAGTACAACAGCTCGATCGAGGAAAGAATCTTCATCGCCAAACGCGTCGCCGGCGTAAAAGGGAAAGTCCCTGTCGTGATTGAACCGACAACTGGACTCGTCTTCTTCCCGACGAAGTCTCCAAAACGAGACGATTGTGAATGGTATGCCTGGTCCCATATTCGAGACATACTGAACATTGAGGGTGAGCCGAACGGGCTTGTCCTCACGACTGATGGACATCAAATCCAAACGAACGCAACACCGTACGTCCTCCGGAACCAGCTCAAAGCGACAGGTGAACTTGTCGCCCGGTTCCAACAATTGAACGCGAGCCCCGTGCTCGAGTCCTGACACGCCTTCCGTCGAAAAGACGGAAGGTTTTTTTTCTATTGTATCGCTTCATTTTTTTAAAAAGAGGTCGATATTATGGTCGAGGTGACAAACATGCAAATTCAAGCCCAAGCGACCGCCGTCAGTTCGGTCTTACCAGGCATCCAGACGAACCGGACGTACAAGGCCGAACTCGTCAAACAAACAGGACCCGACTCCGCAATTGTCAAGATCAACGGTGAAGAAGTCGAGGTCACATTTAAAGATGGGCTTCCGAAAACGAACCCGTTCCAAGTGACGCTCGCCGAACAGGACGGCGTCTTGATGGCGACCGTCGTTCCTCCAAAGGAAGAGACACTTGAATCCGCACCACCTGCGTCCGCGTCGTCAAAGCTTGATGCGAAGATTCAGACGCTCCTCGCTTCCCTTCCACCTGAAGTACGAAGCGCGGTCAGCCGTCTGCTACAATCCGGACGCTTGCCGATGAACGAAGACACGGTACGCCTTCTCGAGACGGCGTTCAAAGGGGACATGCGGGACGTCATCCTACATTTGAAGACGCTCGACACTCCGACCGTTCCTCGTGAGATGGCTCGGGAAATCGCCGTCCTCTCTTTGAACGAAGCGAAACAACAGATCACACCGCCGGCGCCGAACGCTCCTTACCCACAAAAAGAGCGGTATGTCGAACTCGTCAATCTGTCACGTCCCGTGAGTGAACGCTTCACGCCGACACCGGAAACGATTGACCGGGTCATCCGTGACCTCACGCCGACGACACCGATATCATCGCGTCCGATTGAATCTGAATCGCGCCAAGCGATGCCGCTTCCTCCAATCAACGGGAAGCAAGTGATGGTGAAGGAAGTGACGTCACATCTAGCGACCGTCACGAACACGTTCCGAAACGAGCAGGCGACCGTCACGAAACAACTCGGACAAGTTGCTACGTTGATCGAGACGAACCCGCATGCGGCACGCCCTGCCCTCGAGACCGTCTCGACCCGTCTGACACAACTCGTCCAAAAGACGGACGCCTTGCTTCATACCGACGTGACGCAAGAGAAGCAATTGGTCGCCATGACGGCCAAACTCGACGTCGCGTTGTCGTTGCTTGCGACGAAACCACAAGAGAGTGCGACACTCGTCAAAGAGGTCCGGGCGGCACTGAATGATTTCCGTTATGCGCCGAACCAGACACGCATCGAATATATCCCGCACGGGGCGACACGTGCCGGCGAGATGCCGACCGTCGCGCCACTCAAGCTCGATTCGACATTATCTGGACGACACATCCAGGAAGTAGCGCAACGTGTGCAGACACAGGCACAGCTCGCCCAAGCGACGTCCAATACGCCGACATCAGCTTTATCGGTACGTGGAGATACGACGAACCCCGAGGCGCAACGCCTCGCCTCGTTCTTCCAAGTCCAACAGACGCTCAACCGCCTTGATGGCGGTCAGCTCCATCAACTCTTGTTCGCCCTACCGGCAAAAGTTCAAGAGATCGACACCGGAATCCATGTCCATATCCAAAACCGGGAGGCCGGGGACGTCGTCGACTGGGAGAACAGTGTCCTCTACATTCGTTTGGAGACCCCTCGCCTCGGAGAGATTGGCGTCAAGCTTGAGGCGAAGGACCGAAACCTCCGACTCACGCTTGAACATGACGATGCGACGGTCGAACGTCTTGCCCGTCCCCTTCTCGGGAAGATCGAACAGACGCTCGAGACGATCGGATATAAGAGTGTGACGACCCAGTTCAAACCGCTCACGAAGGCGGAGCGTGTCATCGAAGAGCCAACGATCGCACCGACGACCGGTTATGACTTTAGAATTTAGGAGGTCCCGATGTACCAACGCATGGATTTGACGAAACGAAAGACGGCCGCGGTCGTCCGCTATGACGAAACGACGGACAAAGCGCCCGTCATCGTCGCCCGCGGGACCGGAGCCGTCGCTGAAAAGATTCTACAGGAAGCACGTGCCCGGGGTGTGGCGGTCGAGAACGACCATTCCTTGCTCGGCCATTTGCTAGACCTTGACTTAGGAGACGCCATCCCGCCCCAACTGTATGACGTGATGGCAGAAGTGTTGTTGTTGATAGAGGAACTTGATTCGATCAAAGGAGAACAAAGATGAATCCAACCCAATTATATGAGATGAGGCCAGAAGAACTCACGCAAGCGATGCTTCATGCACTCGTTTATCACTATGAACGTGCCCAAGACTCGACGATCGCCGAACGAAACCGCCACCTCCGCCAAGCCCGGGAGCTGTTGGTCAAGCTCCACCAAGGACTCCATGACGGCGGCGGAATCATCGCGGCTCAACTCGATGAAATCTATCTATACATGGCGAACGCCAGCGTCGAAGCGATCATCGACCAAGATAAGAAAAAAATCGCCGAACTACATACGCTCGCGAGCGACCTCGATCAAACGTGGAGTGAAGCGATGACGCGTGCCAAGAATCAATCTGTCCCGACTGGAGGAAACCGTTATGAAAATTACCAATAACGTCCAAGCCTTAAAAGCCTACTCATCGCTCTCCCTGAATCAGGCATCGATGAAGAAGACGATGGACCGTCTTTCGAGCGGGGTCCGCATCAATAAGGCGTCGGATGATGCAGCCGGTCTCGCCATCTCGGAGAAGATGCGGATGCGCCTCGACTCCCTCTCGATGGCAGAACGCAACACGCTCGACAGCATCTCGCTCACGCAGACGCTTGAAGGTGGGATGAACGAAACTCATTCTCTTCTTCAGCGCATGCGCGAACTGTCCGTCCAAGCAGCGAACGGGACGCTCAGCGAGGATGACGCGAAAGCCGTCCAGGAAGAGATTAACGCATTGACTGCCGAAGTGACCCGGATCGCGGAGACGACCGAATTCAACTCGAAGAAGATTATGAACGGGGAATATATGCAAGGGAAGAGCACGTTATTCTTCCAAATCGGTGCCGGCAACAACGAAGCCGTCATCTTAAACGTACAAGATATGCGGGCGCACGCACTCGATATCACGACGTTGACACCTGGTGGCGGGGAACTCCCTGCCGTCGATGATGACAACGATGTAGCCACGCCTGATCGAACATACTACGCGCTAAGTGTATTGACACCGGCGGACGCAGGAGACGCCATCTCGAAATTCGATGCGGCCATCAGCAAAGTGTCACTCGAACGTTCGAAACTCGGGGCCATCCAAAACCGACTCGAGGCGAACGTCAGTGTCGTCGCCATCGGCTCAGAAAACTTGACGGCATCTGAATCACGAATCCGTGATGCCGACATGGCCCGTGAAATGATGGACTTCGCACGTCTAAACATCTTGAATCAGTCCGGCATGGCGATGATTGCCCAGTCGAACGCATTGCCGCAAGGCGTGTTACAATTATTGAACTAACCTAAAGAAAGGACGGTTGCCCATATGGACATTCGTCGCATCATGGAGACGCAATCGCTCCTCGGCTCAAGTAAGGCAAAGCGCGCCGAAGTCGAACCCGGCGTCTCCTTCCAAAACGTGATCGGTCAAAAGCGCGAAGACCGGGAACATGAACGCTTCCAACGTCAAATCGCCGCGATTCATGAACAAGGAGAACTGCTCGCGGAAAGTCAGACCGTCGAAGCGCTCGCCGAATACAAACAAATGATTAAAGACTTTATGAAAGAGGCCGTTGACGCGGCACTCCGCCTCGAGGACAAACGTGGATTCAATCGCCGCGGGCGCGCGAAGATTTATAAGGTTGTCGAACAAGTCGACCAAAAACTCCTCGCGCTGACAGATCAGGTCATCTCAGGTGAGGCCTCTCGCCTCTCCCTCCTCGACCAGGTCGGTGAGATTCGCGGACTGCTCGTCAACGTCTATGTGTGAGGTGTCGAGATGGCAGAACATTTGTTTTTGAAGAAAGTCAAATGTCCGTATTGCTTACAAGAAAGTAAGACGAACCGTGTCTTATCACGTCACATCCGCCCACTCGAGGTCGAGAAGGATGGCTACACGACGTATGACGGACCGAACCCGTATTTATACGAGCCGACCGTCTGTGACCATTGTCACCTCGTCTTCCATGACTCGTTTGACAAGGTGCGTAAGCATAACCGGGAAGCACTCGAGACGAACTACTTCAATCAAGTGAATCCGGATGTGTTGAAAGGCGACCGTTCATATGAGCACGTCATCCTTCTCTATAAGTTCGCCGTCATGACGGCCCAATTGAGCGGACAAAAACCTTCTGTCGTCGCCATGCTCGGGATGCGGATCGTATGGATGTACCGGTTGATTGGGGATACGGCGTCTGAGAAGGAATGGATGCAGCGGACGCTCGATAAATACAATGAGGTGCAAGAAGCGTATACAGACCCGATCCGGACGGGATTACCATACGACCAGCTCATGTTGCGGATTGCCGACTTGTCGGCCGCGCTCGACTACTATGAGGATGCGCGTCGCTGGTATGGAATTCTCCTCAGCAGTAAGGAAGTATCGGAGCGGATTCGGAACCAGGCCCGCGATCATTGGGAAGAGTTTCGGTTGGAGCACGCCTAATCAGAAGTGTGGGACCTCGTGTCTCACACTTTTTGAATACAAAAAATCGCACTCATCCACTCACATTCAAACGCAATCGGCACAATTGATGAATAAGAAATCCACGCAACATTGACTACCCAGTACCCTCATGTCGACTATGCGGTGACATCTTGCAGGATATATCACATGGAATCTCAATCGCTATAACATTAATTTAATTTTTAGTGGGATAGATATGGGGTATATTCAAAGCAGATACATACGAAGAGGGGGATCTTTTCATGTTTGAAACGCAATATCTCGAGACCGTCCGTGCCACCTTCAAAAGTCAGAAACAACTCGCCGAGCGCGCACTCGTCCAAGTGAGTGACGAGGACCTGCATAAGACACTTGCACCGGATACGCTCTCCCTCGCCCTCATCATCCAACACATGGCGAACAATATGAAGTCGCGTTGGACCGATTTCTTAACGACAGATGGCGAAAAGCCGGACCGCAACCGCGATGCCGAGTTCGAGGACCAGCAGCTATCCCGTGCGGAGCTCATGGAGGTTTGGAACGAGCGATGGCAGCTGTTGGATAATGTCTTAGCCGATTTGACACCAGATGACTTAGGGAAGAACGTGATGATTCGCGGTGAAGCCCACTCCGTGATTGATGCGATTGAACGTCAAGTGTCGCATTATGGGTATCATGTCGGGCAGATCGTCTATCTGTCGAAGCTATTTGCCGGGAGCGACTGGGATGTGTTGTCGATTCCGCTGCCGCATCAGCGTAAATAACAATTCCTGTTGCAACACTTCAACGAGATATTATTTCAATGAAGCACTTTTTTGGACATCAAGACAATTGAATCAGTCAACTTTAATGGGGGTTACAAAATGGATATGACTTTAAAGCAATTACCTGAAACTGAAATTGCATTTATCAGACGTACGGGTAGCTATTTTGAACCACAAGAACATTGGGGGAAATTAATACATTGGGCGACGGAACACAACCTTTACCCTCCATCAAGTCAATTTATCGGTATTTCATTAGATAATCCGAACGATGTTGATCCTCATGAATGTAGACATGATGCTTGTGTCACAGTTCCTAAAAACTTTGATAAAACAGGGCACGGGGAGATACAATTTAAAATGCTAGAAGGTGGTCAATACATCGTGCACCATTTCTACGATACTCCAGAAAAACTGAGTGAGACGTATAAATATATTTTTGAAGAATGGTTACTAGAACGCGAATATTCAGTGGACGAATCTAGAAATACCTTGGAGTTCAATTTGAACAATCCAGCTGAAGATCCCGACGGAAAATCTAAAGTCGATTTATATGTACCCATTAAGAATTAAGATTTTACAAAATGAAAAAATTAAGATACAAGGAACTCTCAAAATATGAGAATCCCTTCTTATATTCTCTATGCTAACCACTATGCTTATTGTGTAGTAATAATCAACCATGAGACTAGGCGTACCGATTTTATTCGGCACGCCTACTCTTATTTTGTCACGTTAAGTGTATATTCGTAGCGGTCTTCTGCCACTTTGTCGAAGTTCTCGTTGAATGGTCCATCGATGACGACTTTCAAGTCCGTCAGCTCTTCTGGTTTTGCTTTCACGAAGAAGAGGACGTTCCCTTCTTTCTTCACCTTTCCTAAAAATTCTCCACCGACGTCATCTGAGAACCATAAATCCGAAGACACCTGTTCCCCTGTGTTCGTCACCAGTGTCGCCTGGTTCGGATGGAAGCTCATCGTCTCGTCGACCGTATTCTCGACCAACATGTTCATCGCGACGACCGTCACCTCTTCTTGTCCATCGAATGAGTCGCTATAAGCTTCTGCGACCGTGAGGCGTGACGTCTGTACTTTGTCGATGGCGAATTGAATCGGACCCATCGTCTCCGTGATCGTGAGTGCCTTATTCTTCATGTAGATCTTGTTCGTACCGAGTTCACTTTCTTGGACGTCCGTCTCTTCAACAGTCGTCTCCTCTGGTACGTTCGCTTCCGCCTCTACCACTTCTTCCGTATCCGTCGCCGTCGTCTTCAGTTCGTCTGCTTCCCCGCAACCGACAAGTAGTGCGAGTGGTACCGCCACCAGTAAGCCAAATCGTTTCATGTTCATCTTCATCTCTCCCTTTTCTTAATCCAAGTGATGTTGTGGTTAAGACGAATATAACGAATTGACAAACCGAACCGTATTAAGAAAAAGTTCCAGGTAAAATAAAAGTCAAGGTCCATAATCGGACCTTGACATGTATACTTATCCTCTTGATTTCAGCTCTTCTTCCTCGTATGGGTCAGGACGATCCTCAAACGGCGTATCGTCCTCGACGTACGCTTCAAGTTTTGGGTCCCGTTCCACGTATTCATCATACGCTCCCTTTGGACCATAGACGAAATAACGGCGCTTCCGTGACGATATCGGTTTAGACTCTTTCTCACGCATCTCGTTTCCCTCCTCTTTCCAGAAAAGAAGCAACGGCTACATTGATGTTTACCCGATTATAGCGGAAAACAGACGTCATTTCACCCTTACTCCTCAGATGAAACTTTTCCCTTGCATACGCGTATACATATACAACGAATTAATGGAAGGAAGATTCATATGCAATTATTAAAGAAAGCGTTCGTACGGAGTCTCATCTGGTCTCTGCCGTTCGCGATCCTCGCGGTCTACCAGGGATGGTCAGGTAACACGGACGCCCTACACGCAATGCTTGTCTACGCAGGGGTTGCCTTCTTCCTCGGGCTCACAAGCGTTATTTATGAAGTCCAACAGTGGTCGTTCAAGAAACAAATCTTCATTCATTGGAGCGTTATGCACGTGACAATCCTACCACTCCTCTGGTTCGGTGGAGCTACGCCAATCACATCGCTTCAAGATGCCGCACGTCTCTACTTAAATTTCACGGTAAGTGGGCTCATCTTGTTTACCGTTTCTTATTTCATCATCCCGATACATCGACAAGTCAAAGCCTTTTAACACAAAAGCTCGAAGGCGCATGCCTTCGAGCTTTATTATGTCTGTTGGTCGAATAAACCGGAGAAGTTGGAATCGACGTCTTCATATGGATCGACGTAGGACTTGACCGTCTTCCGTTCCATCCGGGCCGTCCCGAGCGTCATCCCGAGGCGCTGGTGTTCGGCTTCAATCAGACGGGCAATCTTTTGACTGTCGTCGACAAGTTGCCTAAGGACCTGTTGATCGGCTTTTTCCAAATCGGGACCGTGTGCCGCGAGCAACTGTTCGCGGTCGTCCAAGAGCTCATGGATTTGTTCCATCCACGTGTCATATGTCGGCTCTTCCGGAACTTTCGCCAGCAACTCTTTTAGACGTTGCGTCTTTAAAATGATTTCATCAATCGGTCTCATGACTGCTTCGCGAGTTTCATCGCTTCCTTCCATGTGTCACGGAGTTCCGTCGTGAAGTCGAGCACTTCGTCGAGGATGGTCGTATCGTTCTTGACGTTCGCATCGACGAGACGACGCCACATGTAGTCATAGAGTGAATCTAGGTTCGCCGAGATGGCGATATCTTTATTAAGTGTGAGACGAAGCTCTTGGAAGATGGCTTGCGTCTTTTGGATGTTGATGTTCTTCAAATCAGGATTGCCCTGGTCGATCGCAAGCTTGGCGAGGCGCATGAACTTGAGCGCCCCGTCATAAAGCATAAGCGTCAGTTCCTGTGGGTTCGCGGTCGTGACCGCGTTGTTTTGATAAGCTGCGTATGGATTGGCTACCATTTAAATTCCTCCTCTTACATGCCTCCGCCTAAAAACTGTTGAAGTGATGCGGCTTGCGAGTTCGCCTGGTTCATCGCCGTTTCCATCGCTGCGAAACGACGGTAGTAGGCATTTTCTTTATCGATGAGTAAATCGTTGAGTCGTTTGATTCGTGAGTCAATTTGGGTCATTTCACGTCCCATTGAGTACGATGGAGCTCCGGCACCATCAACTCCTGCAATTCGCGTGATGGTTTCGCGGGAACCTGCTGCCGCATCACGAATTTGTGGAAGTAATCCCGATTCTGCATTTGTAAAAAGTTTATAAACTTGTTCTGGATCTTTCTCGATAGCTGCTTTTAACTTTTCTTCATCAAGCTCAATTTTCCCACCACTTGTTACATCTTTTCCTGTCGATAAACCAATTTGGAATAAAAAGTCCATATCTTCGTTAGATGTAGCTGAAGTGGCACCCGACCATTTCGAACGAAGAGTATCCATGGTACCACGCAAAATGGAGTCACCACGGAGCATCCCGCTCATCGCCTTTTCTTCCCACTTCTTAATCTCGTCTTCAGACAACTCATCACGTTGCGCTTGTGTGAGTGGCGCGAACGAACGGAATCGTTCTTCGCGTGTCTTTTTGTTCATGAGATCGATCGTCTCATTGTATTTATCGACGAATCCTTTGATGTTGTCAAAGATTTTTTGGGTGTCAGTGGCAGCTGAAAGGGTGACTGGTCCTGCCGTTGGATTTTGAGTAGTTGGAAACTCGGCTTTCAAAGTGATTGTCATATTATCAATCGTAACGGTGTTTGTACTTCGAGTTAGTTCAATACCATTTACCGTAAAAATTGCATTCTCGCCTTTAATATCATCAGCGATACTCGCCTGGAAAAATGTCGCTGCACCTCCAGTGAAAGCAATAATTGAATCGCTACCTGTATTTCGTTGAGTAAGCGCCAATTTCCCAGATGCATCATCAAAGAATGTCGAAAAGTTAGTGTTTTTTGAACTGAGTTGAGCTAACACCTCACTAAATTTTGCATCGACGCCTACAGATACTTTAGCAGATGTTCCACCACTCTTATTGATATATTCAATCTCATAACCTGATTCGAATTTTAATTCATCACCTGCATTGAGAGGGGTTGAAAATGTCACTTTACCAGTTGCCGAATCATAAGTATAGTTTGCAGGATCAACCTCAGCGTTATTCACGAAGATTTTCCCACCATCATTTAGTTTAGATGAAAGGGTTACTTCGGCTGACGCACCCGCTACCGTTTGGTTTTTTGTACTCGCATCAAGATTTAAATCTTTGACGGCAGTATCACGCGTAACTAAATTACTATTTTTGTCTCTCAACTCAATTATATGACTAGCAGACGTGGCTAAATTACTCACACTACTAACTTCCAAAGCTGCATTCCCACTTGATGGTCCTGCTACAACAGAGACACGTGATGCATCAGAAGAGCTTGCAGTTTTAGCATAGAAATTTCGAGTGAACATCAAATCAACTGCGCTGTTTCGCAGCGTCATAAGAGACCGGTTGATTTCGCGATAGGCATCACGTTTCCATTCCGTTGTTTGTTTTTTCTGTTCCAGTTTATCGACCGGAGCACGCTCGGCCTGCATCAATTGTTTAATAATGGTGTCGGTATCGATTCCACTGGCGAGTCCGCCAAATCGGATTGGTGTTGTCATGAAAGTCCTCCTTTATACCCGTTCGTCAAAGAGATGGTTAAACTCCATGAACGCCGCAAAGAAATCAAGTGATTTCTTGCTTGGGATTTCGCGGATGACTTCGTTGTTCGTATCCACGATTTGAATATAGTAGTCGTTCAATTTTTCATGTTTCATGAACTTTAAGCCAGTACGTTGTTGGTCTAGGACTTGATTCGCCTTCTCGACGGCTGCCTCTAACTTGGTAACGTGTTGAGGCGTCGGAAGAATGACGATGCCTTCGTCAGCGAGTTTCGCTTGGTTCGCTTCGACGAACACGTTTTTCGTTTGTTCATACGGCAAGACAGAAGAAGGTAGGTGTAGCCGGACTTCAGAGATGGTCGGGTTCATAAGCTTCTGCTCCTCTTATAATTGTTCTCATGAACTTTATCGGTTCATTCTTACGTTTTTTCAGTCTTTAATGGAAAGAGTCCTCATTATTTGGCTCTAAAAAAATTTATTGTTGTTTTAACTCTTGAAATGAACGGTCAAGGTTCAAGCGTTTAGACGGATCAACTTCAAGTGCTTCAATCGCAAGCATGCGCATCGCATATAATATCTCTTCTTTTTGCTCTAGAAATCGTTGATCGGCTTTAACCTTTTCTAACAGTCGGATAGCTTCTTCTTAGTTCATCCACCTTGACCCTCTCTCTTTTTCTATATCGGTCACTAGGATAAAATTTGTAGAAACGGGAAAAAGTAATCGATGATATCAATCGTAAGGGGGAGAATATTTTGAATTGGGAAGAATTAACTGTGTTCGAAAAGAGTTTATTGTTGGGGACGTTACTTGGTGATGGAACGATTGCCCGTACCAAAGCAAAACAAATACCTAAGAAAGGATTACAGTACCGCGAACATTTTTCGGTGAAGCAAATGGCGTATCGAGAGTGGAAGCTAAACATCGCACCTCGAATCTTTAGCGGTATTAAAATTCGGTCTACCGGCACGAGTGCTGAACTTTATTCAGAGAAGGACGAACTGTTTACATGGCTCTGGGAGCAGTGTTACATCGATCGCAAAAAACATATACCCATTCAATTGTTAGAAGATTGTACGCATCCCGTCTTTCTACTCGCGCTTTATTTAGATGATGGTAGTTTGTCTCTAACGAAGTCACCTCGCTCGAAGTCGAACCAACTCATTATCACTCCACACATCTACTTATACTTACAAGCATTTTATCCAAAGGAATTAGAAGCGTTGAGTGAATTCATAGCTCGAACGTTCAACCATCATTTCCTATTAAGCCGTCGGCAAGATGGACACTTCTATACGTTACGAATTCAAAAGACGGAAGAAGCGATTCGCTTTTTTAATGACTTCTCACCTTATGCCTATGCCGTTCCTTCGATGCGAAAGAAATTGGATTGGGACTATCGACTACAGTTAGAACGAGAAAATCACCCTGACATGAACGTCATTTCCTCCAAAGCAAAACATGATTATACGCAAGAGGAGGTTGAATTTATTATCCAAGCGAAACAACAGGGGATGACTGACGCCAATATTGCAAAAGAGTTGAATCGATTGTATTGGTCGGTCGTCTATAAATGGCAGGATATCAAGAAAAACTATTTGAAAGAGGAATCTGCAATCTACGCTTACTAAACATAAAGACCCGTCCCTCGATAAACGAGAGACGGGTTTTATTATGCTCATTGCACCTTGTGAGTACTGATTAAAAACTTGAAGAAAAATCTTAACGAAGAAGTTGAAGAACTGCTTGTGGCTGCTGATTTGCTTGACTGAGCATTGCTTGTGCAGCTTGGTTAAGAATGTTGTTCTTCGTGAAGTTCATCATCTCTTTCGCCATATCAACGTCACGGATACGCGATTCAGCAGCTTGAAGGTTTTCAGCAGATGTGCTCAAGTTGTTGATTGTGTGCTCGAGGCGGTTTTGGCTCGCACCAAGTTTAGAGCGTTGTTCCGAAACTGTCTTAATTGCATTTTCAATAGAAGTAACGGCAGTTTGTGCGTTAGTTGTATTACTTACATCCAATGAGTCTACTCCAAGAGCAGTAGCTCGCATATCATCTACACCAATAGTCATGTTCTGACCAGCGTTAGCACCAATCATTAAGTTAATCGATCCACCACCTGCAACCTCAAATGTATTCGTTGCAGTAATATCAGCTGTTAATCCTTCATTGATTTCTAATGAAATTCCTAACTCAGTGAAGTTAATTTCCTTAGACTCCATTGACCCAGCAGCAGGAACATCTCCTGATACATTGATAGTCGAAGATTTACCAAGAGTCGCACTTGAAACAGTAAGGTCACCTGTAGCTAAATCGAATGCTACTGTATAGTCAGTTGCTGCTTCAGCACCAGAAGAACTAATTTTTGAAATACCCGCAGCTGGTCCGATACCAGCACCAACATTAGTAATACTTGAAGCTAAATCACCATTTAAGAGTTTTTGTTTGTTGAACTCTGTGTTATTTCCAATTCTTGTGATTTCAGTTGACAATGCAGTGATTTCCTCTTGAATTGCATTGCGGTCTGCGACAACGTTAGTGTCGTTTGCACCTTGAACCGAAAGTTCACGCATGCGTTGAAGGATTGAATGTGTCTCATTCAATGCACCTTCAGCTGTTTGAATCATTGAGATTCCATCTTGCGCGTTACGTGTCGCTTGATCGAGACCGCGAATTTGCCCACGCATTTTTTCAGAAATCGCAAGTCCAGCTGCATCGTCACCTGCACGGTTGATGCGAAGACCTGAAGATAATTTCTCCATCGCTTTACCCGTTTGTGTTGTGTTGAACGACATGTTACGGTGTGCGTTCATTGAGTTAAGGTTGTGGTTAATAATCATTGTAATTTCCCTCCATAGGTTTAAGTTTTTACGCTCTTCCAAATCCTTTTGTCCGAGCATGCAAGGTTTAGGCCGGCCCCTCACCTTGCATTTGTTGGAACGTTTTATCGTTTCCATACTCTATATCGGAGTCCGTTCTCATCTGTTTAGTCTTTTTCGAAAAAAGTTACACGTTTTGAATAGAAATCTTCAATGTGTATACAAAAGCCCACTCCCATCGGTCATTTACGACCAACTCGAGTGGGCTATTCTGACTTACACTTCCACCTTCATCTGTTCCGTCTCATTCTGCAAACTCTCTGCGACGCGAACGAGCTCTGACATCGCCCCGTTCACTTCACCAAGACTTGCCGCTTGCTGGCTCGCGGCTGATGTCACTTCATTCGCATAACGCGATGCTTCTTCGACCATGCCAACGATGCCTGCCGAGTTTGTCACAACCGAATCGATCTGACCGCGTGACTCATCAAGGAGTGAATCGACCGAATGGACATGACTGTATACTTCATTTGCCGAATTGTGGATCGATGCGAAGGCACCACCCGCTTTTTCAACTAAACCTACGCCTGTCTCCACTTCCGCTTTGACGTTCGCCATGGAAGACGATGTATCGCCAACGAGACGTTTCACGTCGACGATGAGGTCCGTGATCTCTTGAGTCGAGTTCGCAGTTTGTTCCGCGAGCTTTTTCACTTCTGCCGCAACGACGGCGAATCCACGCCCATGCTCACCGGCACGTGCCGCTTCGATCGATGCGTTCAAGGCAAGCAAGTTCGTCTGTGCCGAAATGTCACTGATGACATCCGTGATCCGCGAAATTTCGCCTGTCATTTCCGTCAACTGGCTGTTAAGTGTTGATGATTGCTCCACTTTCCCAGCAATTGCATGCATCGCATTGACCGAAGACGAGGCAAGACCCTTCCCGCTCTCCGCTTCCTGTTGCATCTCACTCGCCGAATCAAGCGCCGATGACATCTCTTGGCGGATGCTCTCCATCGTACGTGCGACCGTTCCGAGCAAGTCCATCGAGTTATACGTCGCACTGACGTTGTCTTCTAACATCTTGTTGAGGGAGTCCATCGCAGAACGGATACTTTCTCCTGCAACGTTCCCTTCTTGAACTGAAGCTGCAATTTCCTGTGCCGAACCCGTCAATTGGTCAGCCGTGTAACGCATGTTCGTGCCTTGTTCCCGAAGGTGTTCGACCATGTTGTCCATCGACAAGAGTAGACGTCCCATCTCTGAACGATCCGTTGTCTTCTCGTCGGCGAAGTGTACCGTCAAGTCCCCGTTCCCGACTTCGACTGCTTTCTCAGAAGCCATCTCGACCGCTTTCAATGGACGACGGGCAATCAAGTAAATGACGCCCCCGCCGAGTGACGAGATGAGTAATGCCACGACCGTACCGACGAGCATGACTTGACCTTGTTCCATCTCGAGTTCCGTCAAGAGTAATAGGGTGATGTAGCCGACCGCTCCGCCCGTGATAAAGGACGTGACCAAAATCCACGCGAGCAATTGTGTCGTAAAGTTTTTAAATACTTTCACTGTTTGTTCCTCCTCATTGTGTTCATCACTCCTTATATCGTCCAATTTCCAATGAATGTATAGCGTTTTCAGTTGAACGTTTGGTCAATGAAAAAACGTACCCCCGTCAAGGAGTACGTTTCGTTAGAATGCTTCATCGTCACGTTCGACGTGCACCACACGTCGTGGGGTCGTCGCCGCGTCAATCGCGAGCGTGATGGCAGCCGCCCAGTGCAGCATCATTCCGACAAACGGGATAAAGCCGAGGATTGATGCCGCAATTCCGACCGCCGCGCCGTAAGAAAATCGATTCAATCGACTGAACGAAAGAATCAATACGATCACGTGGTACACAAACATGAAACCGAGGGGCGAATAGCCCATCCCGATGATGAAGAGACCGCCGAGAAGCGGAATCCCGAGGAAGGCTTCAAACGCCGCGCCGAGCCATTTCAGATTTTTCACCATGTGGTTCACCTCACACTTCGATCATGTAAAACTCATAGCCGCCATTCTCCGCAAAACCGGCACGTTTATAAATCTCGAGCGCCGCCTTGTTTTCCGTCTCGACATCGAGCTCGACTTTCGTCCGACCCATGCGGAACAGTTGTTGGACCATCTGTTTCAACATTTTCGTGCCGTAGCCTTTGCCTTGCTCGCCTACTTTGACCCCGAACGCATGGATGCTGGCCGCGTCATCCCCAGTGAGAAGAGCGCGAATCACGCCGACCGGCTTGCCGTCGACTTCGCCGATATACGTCACGCGGTCCGGCGTGTCGATTTGTTGATAGATGTTTTCCGTCACATCGACCGGGTCACCGAACGCCTCGCTGAGCGTCGCGATGATGAGCGGACGGTCGTCTGCTGTCGCCTCACGTAACGATACATCGTCCGGTTTCAAGAAGAGCTCCGCTTTTTTCAAGACGAGATTGTATTCCGAGAACTGATACGCCGCCTGAAGATGCTCGAGCACTGCTTTCCCGGACGCTGAATTTCGGTCGATGACGAACGTGAACGCTTCGCAACCGTTCAATTTCGCGTCTTGTTTCGCCGTCTCAAGTAGTGCCGCAAAGACACCTTGTTTCCGGTATTCCGGATGGACGAGGGCATTCACCTCATACTCGTTCGGAAGATACGGGAAAAGCATGAGATACCCGACGAGTGTCTCCCCGTCATATACCGCATAGTCGTTCTGCCCGATCGACTCATGCCCGACCTTTACGTCAATCTTGTCGTTCGCGTTGACCGCCTGTTCTAACGCCTTGACGTCATCTGCCTGTTTGACTTCTTCTACTGTCCAATTCATTCACATCACCTCATTTGTATTGTAGCACAAAGGAAAAAGCCCGCCGTAGCGAGCAGACATTCAATGATTTCTTTCATTCTGAAAAAGATAAGTCAATTCTCGCATCATGACTGAGATGACGATGACAACAGCCAAGGTGAAAAAGCTTTCTTGTTTCGGTAAATCAAATATATACATCGCGACGATAAACAAAAGGATTACAATCAATCCCTCCGAATAATCTCGTCTTCGGCTTGGTAATGTCTTTCGCACACGTCCCCCACCTCTCTGAAAAAGACTACAAACGATTCAGCCGTCTGCAGTCTCTCCATGTTATAACGTTCGAAACTCTAACTCAGGAAGTGTCTCGATCAACTCGGCAATCTCATCCGTATGCGCCTCCGCACCTGGGACGGCCTCTGTCGGTTCGACCCAGAAGAACGTCTTGTCGTTCGTCCCGAGATAGTTGCCGTAGCCGATTTCTGTCGCGAACGCCTCTTGAGTCAATTCGCGGTCGATCAAGTCCAGGTGGAACAAGAGTTGGTCGTCCCCGTCCTCAACGTTATAGTATAAATCGAACGTACCGTAGCTCTTCGTGTCCCCGATGTCAACGACGTCCTGCACCTTTTCGATATAGACATCACCTCGCTCGATCGCCTCGACAATCTTCGACGGCAAGATGATCTCATAGCCGAGCTCACGGTCACGAATCGTCTGCGTCGTATCCTCTGTCCGTCCCCGGGACGAGACGACACCGACTGTCGCCACCAATGCACCTGTCACACCGAGCGCGAGCGCCCATTTCATCGATTTGTTCACAAGAACCACTCCTCACTTGTTAATGTCTTCACTTGATTATCCCACAAGTTGACGACTTTTCATTAAATATTCTGAAAAAATGTTTCCCCTTACATTGACGAGTGTCCGTCAATCCCATACGATGGTAGTAACGTACTATAGAAAAGAGGAACTGACATGTCTAACGAAACTACTTTGACACGCGCTCAGCTCGACGCGCTCTTGAAAAACGTCTTCGCCCTTCAAATCCCCGTCATCGAGAAATTCATGACGGATTTGTTTAAACAATATGTCTCCACGGCATCTACGTTCAAACAGGACATGGACACGATGAAAGCAACGGACTGGCACAAGCATTTCTTCGGTCAAAAAGTGATGCCTCACCTCTTCATCGAGAACCTTGGCTTCGGTGCATCGTTCCGTCACCAAGGTCAAGAAAAAGTCGTCAGCATCCCTGAGAACATGACAGTCGTCAAACCGGACTCAGACGCGCAAATCAAAGAGATTTTAGAGAATCTCGATCAGACGCTCGCATCAATGGACGGCGTCAAAAACAAAGGACTCGTCAAGAAGTTCTATAAAGAAACGCTCGAACTGATCTGCCAACTCGGTAGCCGTACCGGTATGATGGATGATTTCTATGACAAAGTCAAAGGCAGTTTGACAACAAGTTAATGACCATCCCCTCGCTCAAAAGACCGAGGGGATTTTTTATGTCTCTTGTCGGACGACGGTCGGAAGCTCCATAAACTGACTCCGACTGTAGAAGACGACCCCGACCATGACGAGCGCGATCCCGGACAAAGCGATCGGCGACGGCATGACGGCATGCAGGAAGACGAGTTCCCCGATGAGTGCGAACAGGACTTCGAGCGCTTGCGTCGCTTCGACGGACGCCAGTCTTCCCATGTCATGTTTGACGAAATCGGTCGCCATGAAAAATAGCACGGTCGCGACAACCCCGGATAACAGGGCGACGAGGAACGTCTGCCCGAGCTGAATCGATGAGGGACGCCCCGTCGTCAACCCGTAACCGAACAACAGGAGCCAGACCGGGAGTGACCCGAGACACATCCCGAGGATTCGCTCGAACACGTCGAGGTCCGTGTGCTGCATCATCTTCCGGTTTCCGAGCGGGTAGGCAAATGCGGCGATGATGACCGGCACGACCCCAAGCCAAATGAACCGAGGTTCGAAAGACTCGAAAAACTCCACTTGCATCATTACGACCCCAATGAGAATCAAGACCGAGAAGCGAAGTCCGCGCCATGGGATTCGTTCCCGTGTCCCGTCTACCTTCTTGAAGAGTGGGGACAACAGTGCCCCGGCGACAATCGTCACTTGCCACGTGCCCGCAATCAGCCACGGGGGTGCGACCTCGGCTGCGAGACAAATCGGGACGTAAAACAGTCCGAATCCGACCGTCCCCCAAAGAATCCATGGACGAGGACTTTCTCTCAATGCCGAGAGGACTCGCTTGAGTCCACCACGAAATGCGACCACAACTAGCAGTAACGGGATCATCCACAAAAAGCGGAGCGAGGCGCTATAGGCAAAGCTGCCACCCCCGACTTGCATCACTTCGTTCAACACGAACGTGCTCGCAAAAAACAAGGCGGCGAAGATACCGAGTATGAGTGGACGCATCCGATCCCTCCTTTCCGAATCCTGTCATGTTCTCGACACCTTGCCATTTCTCCTGCAAAAAACGGACAGCGCTTCGCCATCCGCTTCATCATCCCATATCAGTCACGTTCGGAGTTCGAGCGCGGCGATCCGCTCCATTCGCTCAAGGATCGGCTTCGCCTGATCGATATATGCCCTCACTTCAGCAAGTGACAACGACGCCGCATGCGCCTCTTCATTTCGCCATACTTCATAGACGAACACGGTATTCGCTTCGTCGAGCGACACGTGGACCCGATACGATTCACAGTCCGATGTCGCCTCCATCTCCCGCGCCGCTTCCGATAAAATCGCCACGAGTCTGTCGCGTTGCCCCGCTTTCGTGACAAGCTTTCCAATCAGTGCGTACATTCCCAATCCTCCCCTTTCTCTAGCATCGACTTCTTCCACTTTCCCTATGTGATTTCCTGCTTAGTCGGTTCACACGTGTAGAGGTTAAAAAAACGGACGACCCTTGGCCATCCGTTAATGAATATCGCGTTTTTGGAAGTTCCCGCCTTTGACCTCTGTCACCTCATACACGACGACGAACGCTTTCGAGTCGACATCATCGATGATGTCTTTGATCTTTCGTTCTTCGAGCCGGTTGATGACACACGTGATTTCGTAATAGCTTTCTTTGGAATACGCCCCTTGGATTTGATTCAACGTGGCGCTCCGTCCGAGACGGTCCCGAATCGTCTCGACCATCTCATGCGGTTCACTCGTGATGATTTTGAACGTCTTCGCCCCGCTCAATCCCTCCTCCACGATATGGATCACTTTCGAGGCGATGAAGTAGGCGATGGCGGACAGGACGGCTCCTTGAAGACCGAACACCGTCGAAACGACGATAAAGACGAATGTATTCAAAAACAGGATCAAATCACTCGTCCCGAACGGCAATTTACGGGATAAGAGGACCGCCAACATGTCGATACCGTCAAGCGCGCCCCCGTTACGAAGCGAAATCCCCATCCCGAACCCGAGGATGATCCCACCGACTACGGTGATGAGGAGCGCGTCCCCCTCGATGATGGTCGGAACGTGGTGCATGATGACCGTACCGACAGACAAAGACGCAATCCCGGTAACCGAGAGGATGGCGAAACTCTTCCCGATCTGTTTATAACCGAGATAGACAAACGGAATATTCAATACCCCGATGAAAATACCAAGCGGTAGTCCCGTCAGTTGTGACCCGACAATACTGATCCCAGTGACGCCCCCGTCCGAAACGTTATTCGGAATGAGGACCGATTCCAATCCATACGCCGCGATGAGTCCCCCGATGATGTTCATCATCATTTGAAACGCCATCAACCATGTTTTGTTTTCTCGCTTCATCCTATAGACCTCCATCCATTGTTCAACAACCTTGTTAGTTTAACATAAAATGATTTCGAAATAATTTATCGGGAATCATCCCTCAATTCTGAATATTCATGTCAGATTCTCTGTCGTAAATGATTGTCGGTTCGCATCATTTGGTATACTGAAAGAAATGGAAAGGGGGCATCCTGTATGCAGCGTACACCCATGCCTTCCCCGACACCGGAGGAAGTGCAGCGCTTAAGGCGTGAACATAATCCGATCAAGGCGTCCGAACTGTTTGTAAAAGTCGTCCTTTTGCTGCTCGGCTCCCTCGTCTTTGCCGTCGGCTTGGAGGCGTTCCTCGTACCGAATCAAATCATCGACGGTGGTATCGTCGGTGTCTCGATCATCGTGTCGTACTTGACGGAGACGAAACTCGCGATTTGGCTCGTCCTCTTCAACTTACCGTTCATCTACTTCGGCTATCGGCAAATCGGGAAGACATTCGCCGTCGTCACGTTGACGGCCATCCTGCTCATGTCGGCCTTCACCATCGTCCTGCATGACATCAAGCCGTTCACAGACGACCTCCTCTTGTCGACCGTCTTCGGTGGCTTCTTACTCGGTGCCGGAATCGGGCTCGTCATCCGCGCCGGGGGCTCGCTCGACGGAACAGAAATCCTCGCCGTCGCTTTCACGAACCGGTTGCCGTTCTCCGTCGGGGAGATTGTCATGTTTTTCAACATCTTCATCCTCGGGACGGCCGGATTCGTCTTCAGTTGGGACCGGGCCATGTATTCGCTCCTCACCTATTTCATCGCCTTCAAGACGATCGATGTCGTCCTAGAAGGAATCGACCAGTCGAAAGCGGCGTGGATCATCACGTCCGCACCAGACGATATCGGACAGGCCATCATGGACCGACTCGGTCGTGGCGTGACGTATCTTCATGGAGAAGGCGCCTACACGGGTGACGGGAAGAAAGTCGTCTTCACGGTCATCAGTCGACTCGAAGAGACGAAACTGAAAGACATCCTCGATGACTATGACGAGAAAGCGTTCCTCGCCATCGGCAACATTCACGACGTTCGTGGCGGTCAGTTCAAGAAGAAAAACATTCACTAAACGTGAAATCCCCTATAACCGCTGGACCATCATCGCCAACGGTTATAGGGGATTTTTACGCAAATTTGACCTGATTCCGACCATTTCGCTTTGCTTCATATAATGCTTCATCTGCTCTTTCGAACACGACCATGCTCGGCTCATGCCCTGCAATCGCTGCATCGATTGAAATAGTCATCGGAATGATTTCGCCTTGAAATTCGAATGTCGTGTGCCGTACCGTGTGCACGATGTCTTCTGCCACCTTCGCCATACTTTCACTCCCTTCAATGACGAGCAAAAATTCTTCGCCACCATATCGCCCGACGAATCCAGACGGCGGACAGATCCGTTCCAACGTTTGTCCGATATGACGAAGTGCTGCGTCTCCCGCCAAGTGCCCATATGTATCGTTCAACTGTTTAAAATGATCGACGTCGATAACGAGTAACGTCCACGGTTTCCCGGACATTTCCAAATCGTTCATCTGTTCGAGGGTCCTGTAACGATTCGGAAGTCCCGTCAACTCATCAATGGTCGCCCGGTGCGTATGTAGGAGAAACATCCATAGATGCGTCTCAATCTTCTTTGCGGCCCAATAGCAGAGCCAGGCCCCAAAAGATAACATGAGAAAATAAGGAACAAATACATTTATAAAGATCGTCTCATTCACACTGCCTCTCACTTGAATCAAGACGAGGAGCGCACCTGACCCGATGTAGATGGCATACCCTCTCCCTTGACGAATCGGTAAACGTGTCATGACGAGAGAAAATAAAAAGAAGACAAGTAACAGTAGTAATGAGTCTATGAACGGAGCACTCATTCCGTGCAGCGTCGTGCGTCCGATGAAGATCAGACTGAGCGTGACGATAGCTCCGAACGGTCCAGCGAACGTTGCGGATAAGGCAATCGGGATGAGACGAAGGTCGATTCGTGCATCCCCTAATTCGATGGAGTTAATGGTTAAGAGAATTGCCGTCAACCCGTTAGAGACCCCAAACCAAAACCGTACGAATAACGGGGAGGTCGGCTGAATCGGTAAAACTGTTCGCATCACATAGAGTGTGAGCGACATGAATAAAAAGATCAGACTGATGTTGATAAGAAAACTATTAATACCTGTTTCCACCGATTCCCCTCCTTCCTTTCACGTTTCCATCCTATCCCAACCCATCAAGCGCTGTCATCCATCAATTACCGGATTCATGAAAACAGTCGAAAGCTCACGCTTCCGACTGCTTCTGAATCATCTGCTTCATCAAGTTGGCGCTATCTCGTGCCGACTCGTTCTCTTCCTGCATTTGAATGTACACTTCATGACGGTGGATATCGATATGACGCGGGGCGTCGATCCCGAGCTTCACCTGGTCGCCTTCGATGGCGAGCACCGTAAGCGTCACGTCGTCGCCGATGTGGATGGCCTCACCTTGTTTTCGTTTCAATACGAGCATCAGCGCACCTCCGCTTTCGTGCCGCCGAGCGGATAACGGGCCGGATACGCATCGTCTAGGATGACTTGTTTCCCACGACGTTCCTTCGTCTCGATGACGATCGGCGCCTTCAAATTGAGCGTCGACGATTCGAACGGCTCACGCAGCGTGACGATCGAGTAGACCGAGACGTGTTCGGCCTCTTCGATCCCAAGTTGGTCTTTCGCGCCATCCGACAATTCGAACGCATAGTCCGACTTATGCCAAAACGGGTTCGTCACGACGAACGCACAGGCTTGTTCCTCGATTGACTGAAGCGACCAGAACGGTAAATCCTCCCCGTACGGAATCAACACGAACGTCTTTGATTCCGGGAACCCCGGAATCTCACTGACGAACGTGATCGTCTCCGCTTCGTTTATTTCAATCTTGCCAAAGTAGTCTGTTTCAATGAACATGGATTGTCCTCACTTTCAACGCGTTTCATCATACATCCCACCGACCGGCCATATCTCGAGTGACGCCTGTTGACGGAGCGAGATGTCCGTCGTCCATGGCGTGAACGAGATATCGGCTGGCGTGAGCGATACATCAATTTGGGGTGGCGTGATATTCCACTCGATTTTCACATCCGCCGGCGTATACGTCAACTTGACACGATCAATCGATTTTGGCATGTAGCCCATCTCGACGATCGGATATGGGTCGTTCACCTTCTCCGCTGCCATCGATGGAATCGGATTCCCGTTCTCGATCCGCATCATACGGTCGCCGTCCCGGGCGATGTTCGCCATCGCCTCACGGGCCCCTTGCTCTCCCATCTGACCGAGGTGTTTCCCAAGTTCAAGCACGCCTTTCAGGTTGCTCTCACTTCTCGCCACCGATGAGTCGACTTCCAGTTTCCCCGGTGTCGTCTGTTGCGTCATCTCGGCTCTGCCTTGTTGGATCGACAGGTCGGCCCGCCCTTGACGCATCTCGAGCACGGGACGATTGGACGTCATCTGGATCGCGGCAAACGTCTGCCGCATCTCAAGTCTCGCGAGATTCATGACCGATTACCGCAAGAAGTCGAGGAGCGTCGGCTGAATGATGCGGGCACCTGCAGAAAGCGCTGCACGGTGGACGGTCTCATGTGACTTCAGTTCCATAATGACCTTCTCCACGTCGATGTCCTCGTTATCAGACATGATGGTCTTGGCGATAATCTCATGGTCTTGTAGACGGTTGTCGACGAGCTCCAAACGATTCGCACGGGCACCGAGTTCGGCGCGTTCTGTGATCAAGTTTTGACCGAGTGTGTCGAGCGTGTCGAGTTCCATCGATAGATCGCTACCACCCGTCGTATCTTTCGCCAATAATCCGCTCAACTTTTGAAGTCCTTCGAATAGCTCTCTCCCGAAGATCGTCTCCGGTTGCATGTTCACTTGCACCGTGATTCCTTTTGAGACCTCAAATTCGATTTTACCACTCGGATTCAATTTGTCAGGAACTGGTGTCGTCATATAGATTTCATCAATCGTGACCGGATTTGCTGGATCAGCCGCTAAGAATCCTTTTAACTTCTCCATGTTAATGAGTGGCTTATCCGTCATTGTCCCGTTATAAATATACTTCTCACCCGCCTTTGAGTTGGCGAGAGAGCCGATATGTTCAATCAACTGATCGACCTCACTCTTGATGATGGCACGTTGCGACGATTCATACGTATCGTTCGCCGCTTGCGTCGTCAATTCGCGAATCCGCTTGACGGCTTCCGTGACTTCGTTGAGCGTCGAATCCGTCAAATCCATCCAGCTCGTTGCCTCGCTGACGTTACGACGGAATTGGTCGACTTCACGTACTTCGGTCCGGTAACGAATGCCTTGCATCGCGACGACTGGGTCCTCTGATGCTTTTTGAATTCGTTTCCCGCTGATGAGTTGTTCCTGAACGCGAGCGAGTGTGTTGTAGCTACTAGATAAATGCTTCAAGTTCGTCTGTGTGAGCATTGTCTGTGTGACACGCATCAGTCATTACCTCCCTACGACACCCATGCCGTTAATGATTTTATCTAACATTTCATCGACGGCCGTGATGTTACGCGCCGCCGCATTATAAGCGTGTTGATACTGAATCATCATCGTCATCTCTTCATCGAGCGAGACGGCACTGACCGACTGACGACGCTGGTCCGAGCTACTCAAGAGGGCGAATGTACTCTTGGCAAGGTTGCCGTTCTGGCTCGCCTCGACAGCCATGTTCCCGATGACGTTTTGATAGTATTTACCGATTGAGGTCGTCGCAGTGGATGAACCACCCGTAAATGTGATTTGCGCACTTTTTAAGTTTGCCAAGTCAAGAGCCCCGCTACCGTCTCCGATGTTTTTGTCTTTTGAGATGGCGATCAAGTTCAAGTTCTCTAAAATTGTTGGATTGACCGTTACGGTCTTCGCATCGCTGCCAAAAAAGAAGTCAATACCGGTTTGGCGAGGGTTGTCTTGAACATTCCCATCGTAAAAAGTCTTATGCAAATCATTAAATGCCGTCGTGAACTCTTTTGCCATGACGTCTAAATCCTTCAACATCTTGGTAAAAGCTCCATCGTGCGTTTCTGTTCCCGTAGCTGAACCGTACATATCAACGAGCGCTTTCAACTTCCCATTTGGTAAATCGTCAAAGACGAGCGTTGTCGTTCCTGCGGCCGCATCTGTGATCTCCATGTCGTTAATTTTCCCAACTCCGCCTGTTAGTCCATCCACTAACGTAATCTTTGTTGGAGTCGGTGTTCCGGGCACAGAAATCTGAATATCAATCCGTCCTTCCGCGACACGTTGCGAGTTTCCACGTGTTTCGCCGTTCGTGTAATCAACAGGCACACGTTCGAATTCAATGTATTGCGACAACTCGTCCATGTAGCGATCGCGCTCATCATACAATTCATTTGGCAGAACACCAAGAGGCTCTGCATCACCGATTTGACGGTTGACGTCACCAATTTTCGTCAACAAGTCGTTGATTTTTTTCGTGACGACGCCCGCTTCTGCTTTCAAATCCTCTTGTACTTTCGATAACGAAGTAGACATGTAGTTGAACGTTTGTGTCAACGTCAACGCTCGCTGCCGAACTACGCTTCGCGCACCCGTATCATCCGGGTTGACCGACAAGTCTTGAAGTGACGCCCAGAACAAATCGAGCGATTTAGCGAGTCCGTTCTCAGACGGTTCGTTGATGATGTCTTCCATCCGACCGAACGCGGCTTCTTTCGTCGCATAGAAGGCGTTCTTCACTGACTCATCACGATACTGTTGATCGATCATGAGATCGCGAATTCGGGCGAGCGTCTCCCCGCGTACCCCTGTCCCGAATTGTCCGGCTTTCGTCCCGCCGAAGTTGACCGAGAGCTGTTCGGTCATCCCGAGTGTGAGTCGTTGGCGTGAATAGCCAGGGTTTGAGGCGTTCGCCACGTTATTCCCGGTCGCTTGAAGCGCCCATTGGTGTGTCGAGAGACTACGGCGTGCCGTCTCTAATCCCATAAATGTTGAACCCATTCCACTTCCTCCTTAAACGTCACGGCTGAACGAGCGTGTTTCGAACGCTTGTTGTCCGTATGTGAAATCATCTGCTTCCGGCATGAGCATATCCAGATGCCAAGTAATATAACGAAGGGATTGTTCGAGCAGCGTCGCGTTCAATTCGTTCTGTCGCTTCAACTCGAACAAGACCGGTCTCAATTCCTCTATCTCTTCATCGTCCAATTCATACGTCCCTTGAAGTCGTTCCGCTTCTTTTTGTGAAATTTGTCGGACGAGTTTCGCTTCTTCTTTCACGAGCGTGCTAAACGACGCCATGTCATTTTGAATGAGTTGCTGTTCTTTCGCGTAAGCCAATTCGAGTAACCGTTTATGTAATGTGAGCATGAGTCTCTCCTTTTTTCAAAAAAAGAGCCGACTAAAGAAAGGGGTGCCCCTTATTTAGTCAGCTTCCGTGCCGTGTTATTCAGTGCGAAGGCCTCAAACGGACCTCGCTTCCATTCATCCTTGTAGAAAGCGTTTAGCGATTTCGCGCGCGTCCCGTGAATACGTGCCCGCATCAATCTCTGCTTTCAAAGCGTCGATTTTTGCGAGACGGTCCGGATGTTTCACCGGTTCTTCAAACCGGGCGCGGGCTTCCGCCGAGATTGACAATTGGTCCGTTTGGCGTGATTGCGCGGGCTTCGGTTCGACTTGCGTTTTCTTTTCATAAGTGTTCGGTAAGTGTACCCACTTGGCTGAATCGATGCGCATGCGTCTTCCCCCTCTTCATGATGTTAATCCAAACGATAAGTGCGGATGCTTGATTGTTTCGTCAAGCTCTCCTGTAGACTGGACAGTTCCTTCTGCATATCTCTCTGGCAGTTCGAACAAATTTTTCCTTCGTTCGTCGGTTGACCACAACGGACGCAGCTGATGGCAAGCGCCGGATTGTCCTTGATGATCAAGCGTCCTTCATGGATATATCGCGTGATATCAAGTTCAGAGACACCCGTCGCTTCGACGAGGGCTCCGATGGTCGTTTGTTTGTTGGCCGGTTCACGAATGAAGTCGCGGACTTTCAAGAAGTTTTTATAATCGACTTCGTTACATGATGGACAGTACGGTGAACGACCCTGTTTCATAAACAAGCGTCCACACATTTGGCAAGATGCTGCATCCATTGGTTTCACCTCTGCTCTTTATATCGGACGCGATTTCGATTTGTTTAGCGCCCGAAATAAGCAAATCGCAGAAACTTCTGATGCACCTGCCTGTCGCAACGAAAATGCCGCCTGATGAAGGGTCGTCCCCGTCGTATAGACGTCGTCTATAAGAATGATTTTCCCACATTTCACTGAAGTTGGTACAGTGAAAGGATTCGTTCGGTGTCGTCTTCCTTCTTTCCCGAGTTCACGTTGACTTGAAACCTCCGTTTTTTCGAGAAACTGTCGCGTTGGACCGATACATCGCGCGAGCACCTCGGCCTGATTGAAGCGACGTGTCTGAAGCCGCTCCTTACTCAACGGGATCGGAACATACGTCACGCCAGATGAACGCGATGCCCGAAGCGCTGGCGCGACCGATGAGGCAATGACGACATCCCCGCTGAATTTAAATCGATGTAGCCAGTCAATTCCTGCCTCATCATATGCGTACAGGCAACGGACGGTCAAGTCGAGACCGAGTGCGAGCCAGCGGATGCAGTCCGGACACGTCTCACCGGTCTCATTCGGTTGACCGCAGCGTGGGCAACCCGTCCCGAGCGGCGTCAGTTTCGACTCGCAAGCAGGACACACCCAGTCCCGTCGCCATAATGTGGCAGGAGTCCACGGGACGGTCATCGACTCATGACAAAGAAGACATCTCATCGCCGATTCGCCTCCTTGATCTTTCGGATGGCAACATCTTGACGGAACGTCCGCTCCTTGAAAAAGAAACAGACCTCTCCTGTCGGCGCATCCGGTTTTCGCCCCGCTCGACCTGCCATCTGAATGAGCCCTCGTGTCGAGAAGAGCCGATGTTCACTTTCCACCACGGCGACCTGCACGTCCCGAACCGTCATCCCCCGCTCCCAGATGGAAGTCGCAAGGACGACGCCCTTCGTCTCTTGGAGCCAGTGAAGGGCGTCGGTCCGTTCCTCGGTCTCGGCCGATACCGTCCGACAGGTTAGTCCTGCATCTTCTAATGTCTCGTGGTACCGCTCCAAATCAGGCTTCGTCGGTACGAACAAGAGACGTGGTTTCAAGGCGTGACGTCGACAGAACTCTACGATTCGTTCGTCGGACTGTTTGACAAGTGTCGGGACCGGCAAATCAAATCCGTGATAGCGCCGCGACAGATGAACCGTTGGAAACATCTGTTGCCAAACGGTCGGGGTTGCCGTGATGAACAAGAAGACACCTCTCCCGACCCGCCGAATCGTATTCCATAACGCCACGTCAAAGGCAAACGGGAAGGCATCGGACTCATCGACGAGTACATAATCGAAGACGTCTCGGATATTCATGAGTAACGGCGCGGTCGCCACCGTGATCATCCCGACGGAGTCTTTCTCCCCGCCTCCGTATCGTCTCGTGACAGGCACGGTGAATGCTCGTTCGAGCCGTTCGACCCATTCGATGGCGACGTCTTTCCTCGGGGACACGATCAAAACCCGCTTCCCTGCATTGACGACCCGCTCAATTACCGGGAACGTCATCTCCGTCTTCCCGGCGCCGCATACCGCATGTACGAGCCCCGTCTTTTGTCCGTCCCACCACGTGAGCAATTGATTTGCGACCCGTGTTTGGTCGGGGGCGAGCTCGAACGGCATCGTCAGTTCTGTCGTTTCAAGTGGAGTCGTGATGTCCCGTTCTTGTAGAAAATCACAGCGACAGACACGCCCGAGGTATAGACAATTTCGACAATAGGCACAACTTCCGTGATGACAGGTGAACGTCCGGACGTCCGTGCTGAGACAGCGTTGGCAGATACCGAAGCGGATGGCCCGTTTCCCTGCCTGAGCGACAATGAGTTCTCCCATGACCTGACTCCTTTTTGTCATCACGCTACCAAAACGGCTATATAAATGCGATTCGACTTATCTAAAACAACGTAGGTCGACTACACAAATAGGACCCGACGAAAGCGTCGGGTCCCACCTGTTATTTCTGTTTGTAGAACATGAGCGCCTCGTACGGACGAAGGGACAGCGTCGTCCCGTCGAGCTCAGGCACGTCATAGTTGTGGCTGACGACGTTCACCCGCTCGAACCCTTCCGGAATCGTGTACATCGTTTCCGTTCCATAGAAGTTGGCGACGACGAGAAGTTCCTCGCGGTCGGTCTTCCGTGTATATGCCCAAACGTCCAACGAATCAGGTGTGAGAAGCGTGTAATCCCCATCCGTCAAGACGTCAAGTTCTTTTCGTAATGCAATCAAATGTTTGTAGTGGTAGAACACCGAGTTCGGGTCACGGAGCGCCGTCTCGACGTTCACGTCCTCATAGTTCGGTGCCACGTTGATCCACGGCGTGCCGCTCGTGAAGCCGGCATGCGTCGTCGCATCCCACTGCATCGGCGTCCGCGAGTTGTCGCGTGACTTCTGTTTGATGGCGGCCATCATGTCTTCGTGCGACACGCCCTCTTCCCGCTTCAACTTGTAGATGTTGAGCGTCTCGATATCCCGATATTCGTCGAGCGAGTCGAAGCCAGGATTCGTCATCCCGATTTCTTCCCCTTGATAGATATACGGTGTCCCTTGAAGGCCGTGGAGCACGGTCGCGAGCATCTTCGCGCTCTCGACGCGATGGTTCGTGTCGTTCCCGAAACGGCTGACGACGCGCGGTTGGTCATGGTTGCACCAGAAGATGGCGTTCCATCCCTTCCCGTGCATCCCTTGTTGCCACGTCGACATGATGTCTTTCAATTGAATGAAATCGAACGGTGCAGCGACGAACTTCTCCCCGTTCGGATAGTCGACTTTCAAGTGGTGGAAGCTGAACGTCATGCTGAGCTCGTTCTCGTCCGGGTTTGAATAGCGGACGCAGTGGTCGAGCGTCGTCGAAGACATCTCCCCGACCGTGATGACGTCGTGCCCGTCAAATACTTCCCGGTTCATCTCTTTTAAATATTCGTGGATGCGTGGACCGTCCGTATAGAACTTGCGACCGTCCGACTCGTCTTCCGGGAAGTCCTGTTCTTTCGAGATGAGGTTGATGACGTCGAGACGGAATCCTTTGATTCCTTTCTTACGCCAGAACCGCATCATCTCGTAGACGTCCTCGCGCATCTGTTCATTCTCCCAGTTCAAGTCGGCCTGGGTCACGTCGAACAAGTGGAGATAATATTGCCCGCTCTTCTCATCATATTCCCACGCGTTTCCGCCGAACTTCGATTCCCAGTTCGTCGGTTCGTCGCGCCAGATGTAGTAGTCACGGTACCGCTCGTCTCCCGCCAATGATTTTTGGAACCATTCGTGCTCGGTCGACGAGTGGTTGACGACGATATCCATCATGAGGCCGATGCCCCGCACCTCTGCCTCACGGATCAATTCATCGAGATCTTCCATCGTGCCGTAAGACGGGTCGATGGCATAGTAATCACTCACGTCATAGCCGTTGTCGTGTTGAGGTGACTGATAGACAGGTGTCATCCAAATATATTCGATGCCGAGTTCTGCCAAGTAATCTAGCTTCGCCGTCACCCCTTTGATCGATCCGGTCGCGTTCCCTTCCGGACTGTAAAAACTTTTCGGGTAAATTTGATAGACGACTGATTTGCGCCAATTTTTCTGTATCATCAACGACATCTCCTTTTTGTAAGAGTTTTCATTTCAATAAGAAAGAGGGAAGAACTGCCGTCCCTCCCTCCCGAGTCATTGCTTATGCGACTTTGTTTTCTTCAAGTTCACCTTTCTTCATGTAACGCTTCGACAAGATGAATGTGAGCGCGAACGGTACGATGATCGCGATGACCATGCCGACGATGAAGAGAAGGATTTTATCTGTGAAGATGGAGAGGAATCCAGGGAGTCCTCCGACACCGATGGCGATTGCTTGCACATCGTTCAATGTGATGAAGATGGCAGCGATTGCCGACCCGATCATCGCTGAATAGAACGGGAATTTATTTGGTAAGTTGACCCCGAACATGGCTGGCTCTGTGATTCCGAAATAAGCTGAAATGGCTGAAGTCGACGCCATGCTCTTTTGTTTCGCGTTGTGCTTGTAGACGAAGAACATCGCGAGTGCAGCCGAACCTTGAGCAATGTTTGAGAGTGCGATCATCGGCCAGATGAACGTACCGCCTGTATCGGCGATCAACTGAAGGTCGATGGCGATGAACAAGTGGTGCATCCCGGTGACGACGAGCGGCGCGTAGAACAAGCCGAAGAGGAGTGCCCCGACGACCGGTACGGCTTCAAACGTGTTGACGAGTCCTGTCGCAATCACGTTCCCGATTCCACGAGTGACCGGTCCAACGATTGCGAGTGCAAGGAATCCAGTGACGACGATGGTTGTGATCGGAACGACCAAGAGTTGGATGGCGTTCGGTACACGTTTTTTCAAGAACATCTCGATTTGGCTCAAAATATAAGCCGCAGCGAGAACCGGCAAGATTTGACCTTGATATCCGACTTTCTCAATTTCGAAGAGTCCGAGGATATCGAATGTCGGTACTTCTCCTTCAAGTGCTGCTGTCCCGTAGCCCCAAGCGTTCAAGAGATCCGGGTGAACGAGCAAGAGACCCATGACGATCCCGAGCACTTCGCTCCCACCGAAACGTTTCGTCGCCGACCAACCGACGAGTGCCGGTAAGAAGACGAATGACGTGTTCGCCATCATGTTGATGAGGTCCCAAAGTCCTTGTAAGTTCGGATACGCCTCGATGAGTGTCTTTCC
Source organism: Exiguobacterium sp. HVEsp1 (assembly GCF_002009685.1). Lineage (GTDB taxonomy): Bacteria > Bacillota > Bacilli > Exiguobacteriales > Exiguobacteriaceae > Exiguobacterium > Exiguobacterium profundum. Next base: position 2,160,794 of record NZ_KV917367.1, read on the forward strand.
GTCGATGAAGAGACCTTCAGAAGCGAGTAAGTTGTTGATCCCCATGAGGAGACCGGCCACGATGATGGCTGGAATGATTGGCATAAAGACGTCAGAGAAGACTTTGACGAGTTTTTGAAGCGGATTCATTTTTTTGCCGCCTGCGGATTTGACCTCGGCGACCGTTGCCGCCTCAAGTCCCGCGAGTTTGATGAACTCGGCATAGACGCGGTCGACATCACCGGCTCCGATGACGATTTGATACACGCCCGAGTTCTCGAACGCCCCTTTGACGAGATCGACTTCTTTCACACGTGCCTCATCGACTTTTGACTGGTCTTTGAGGGAGAGGCGAAGACGTGTCACACAGTGTGCGGCTTTGTCCACGTTGTCTTTGCCGCCGATCGCGTCTAAAATCTCTGCGGCAATTTGACGATAATCTGCCTTCATGTTGAATGTCCTCCTTTGTTTGAAAACTGTAAATGAAAACGGTTACTTATGAGTACAAACAAAGTATAACTTATCTATATAAGTTAAGTCAACAACTTATATATATGAGTTGAACGTGAAAGTTTTGCGTTGTGATTTACTGTTAAAATTCCCCTATTTTGACTTAGGACAAACAAAAAACCCCTTCCTGTACGAAAGAGGTTTACCTACGGGCGACGTCGCTAAACTGGAACTTGTCCAAGCGGTGACGCGACTCCGTATATTCAAATTGTTGTCCTTCATATAAGAACGTATCGTTCGTGATGACGATGACGTATTCATAGTCATGCAAGTCGAGCCGCTTCCGGTCGAGTTCGGTCACGTCTTCTGCCGCAATCTTTCGTTTGGCATAGCTGATCTGTAGGCCGAGCTCTCCTTCGATATATCCATAAATCGAACGAGCCGCAATCTCTTCTGTTAATCCAGGGACGAGGTCTTTGACGAAATAGTTGATATCTAAGATGACGTTCTCCCCGTCAAAGTTCCGAACCCGTTCGATGCGAAACACGTGCGTCCCCGCCGCCAAATTCATCCGTTCGGCGAGCCAAGTCGGGGCCTCTATCTCTTCAAACGAAGCGACGTGGGTCTGAATAGAACGACCGAGCATGCTCGCGTACACTTCTGAGAAACTGACGATGCCGTTGAATTGAAACTCGATCTGGTCCCGTTTCAATACGAACACGCCTTTTCCGTGATGCTTCCGGACATACCCGTTTTCCTGTAACAGATCGAGCGCTTTTCGGACGGTTCCCCGGCTGGCCTCGAACTGATGCATCAACTCGGTCTCAGACGGAAGCTTTGAGTCAGCGGGTCTTGTTCCATTTCGCATCTCTTCTGCCAGACGCTCAAAGATTTGGCGATATTTCGCCATTTCATTCCCTCCTCCATTGAAAAAGACGACCTTAGACGGTCGTCTCTCTTACCATTCGCGACGATACCACGTGATGCCGATTGCACCAGGTCCGAGATGCGTTCCGATGACGGGACCGAAATGGCTTCCCGAGATGTGTGCTTTCGGGAACTTCTGTTTCATCGAAGCGATCTCTTCCGCCTGACGCTCCGGGCAGTTGGCGTGAATGATGCCGATGCAGTAGCCTTCCCCGTCTCCGACAATCGATTCGTCCATCATCTCTTCGATTCGACGTACAGCCTTCTTGTATGTCCGAATCTTCTCGAACGGGACAATCAATTTATCCTGGAAATGAAGGACCGGCTTGATTTGTAAGAACGATCCGACGAGCGCTTGCGCCGCGCTCAACCGTCCACCGCGTTGCAAATGGTCGAGGTCATCGACAACGAAGTACGCACGAATCGAATCACGGACCGTTTCAAGCCGGGCGATGATTTCTTCTGGTGTCGCTCCGTTGTCACGGAGGTGAAGGGCCTCTTCGACCATGAACGCTTGCGGCATACACGAAATCTCGGAGTCAAACGCATGAACCGTCACATCGACCATGTCATTTAGCGCGACCATCGATTGGTACGTTCCGCTGATTCCACTGGAGAGCGTGATCGCAATCACGTCCGTCACATCGTCCGGCAAGCTCTCAATCAATTCCACCGTCTCACCGATGACCGGTTGCGACGTCGTCGGCAGATTCCCCGCCTCGATACGCTCATAAAACGCCTCGGTCGACATGTCAATCGACTCGCGGTACGACGCGCCATCGAAGATGACACTGAGTGGTGCGACATGGACGTCATGTCGCGCCAAAAAATCATCCGACAGATAGGCGGTACTGTCGGTTAAAATCGCAATGTTTCCCATACTATATCCTCACTTTACGTCGTTTCATTTTTCCAATTATGTTAGGATTCCATTCCATATTGTAACACAAAAACGAGGTAAAGCATCGGTGACGCTCAAATCTCGACCCAACCCCGGCGAATCGCATCCACGACGGCTTGTGTCCGGTCGTTCACGTCCATTTTACGAAGCACGGAGGAGACGTGGTTTTTAACCGTCTTCTCACTGATAAAGAGCATGTCACTGATGTCTCGGTTCGAGCGACCGTCGGCGAGAAGGTGTAACACCTCGACTTCACGGCGCGACAATAATTGATAGACCGGGTCATCTGTACGGCTCTCGACGCCACGTCCCGCCTGTTCCCCTTTGAATTGTAAGAGACGGCGGTAATCCTTCAGTACGTTCGTTGTCACTTTCGGATGAAGATACGCCCCATCCTTTGCGACGGCACGGACTGCCGAGATCAATTCTGTCGATGCGACTTCTTTTAATAAGAACCCTGATGCCCCTGCTTCAAGCGCATGCGTGATATACGACTCATCATCATGGATTGAAAGAATGAGGACACGTGTCTCTGGTGACAGGAGTGACAGTTGCTTTGTCGCCTCGATCCCGTTCATGTCTGGCATGTTGATATCCATGATCAAAATTTCAGGTTTTTGCTCGCCCGCGATGCGGATCGCTTCGCGCCCCGTGCGCCCTTCGGCGACAACCGTAAATTCATCCTCTAAATCAAAAATCCGCTTCAATCCTTCACGGAACAGTTCGTGATCATCCACGATTGCAATGCGTGTCTGTGTCATTTCCATGTATGTCTTCCCCCTTGTTCTCTCACGGAATCGGAATCGACATCCGGACGACCGTCCCTTTGCCGACTTCCGAGTCGATGGTGATGCTTCCGTTCACCAATTCAATTCGTTCGCGCATTCCAACAATCCCGAACGACCCTTCGCCAATCGTGCTCGACTCAAACCCGACACCGTAGTCGCGGACGTGAATGTGAATCACATCACTCGCCTGCTCGACATTGACGATGATTTCGGCAGTTTTTGCATGTTTGATCGCATTTTGGACCGATTCTTGAACGAGACGGAACACGTTAATCTCCAGTTTCTCCGGTAATCGCGCACGCGACCCCCGATAGTTGAGACGTGTCTTGATCGCCGTATACTCCTCCGTTTGATGGAGATAGCGTTCGAGCGTCGGCAAAAAGCCCAAATCGTCAAGCGACATCGGACGTAAATCATAGATTAAACGACGGACGTCGACGAGTGCCCCACGAATCAACTTTTTCAATTCATGTAATTCGGCAAACGCCTCGTCTTTTCCTCGTTTGTCAAACGTCTTTTCAATCAGGTCGGCCCGTATCAAAATATGAGCAAGCGATTGCGCTGGTCCATCGTGCATCTCGCGGGCGAGATGGCGCCGTTCGCGCTCGGCCGCTTCGAATACACCGATGGCCATCTCTTGCTTCTTCATCATGTCCGAATACTCTTGCTGTAGGTCATCCCGTAAGAAGTTCAAGACGACACTCACACGACCGATCAACTTTTCGGCACGTTCGATCGTATCCTCTAAAATGAGCAGACGACGCTCTAAGTCATTCCGGCGTTGCTGTGCCGCCATCTCTTCTTTTTGAACAAGAAAACGCTCGAGTTGCATTTGATTCGCCCGTTCGTAGGCTTCACGAATTTCTTGTTCACTATGTATATGAAACTTTTTACTGACTTGAACGAGCTTGGCCTTTGAAGCTTTCACGATTCGGTCGAGTCGATCGGATTCCTCGATGTAGAACTCGATTTTATCCGTCAATTCTTTTAACTCATTTTGAATTACTGAATATTCAGTTGCAGAACTTTCGGTTATACGGACAATCTCCTCTTTACTTTCCGTCACCGTTTCAATCATATTTGTTATGATATGTTCTAAAGCAGTCCGATCGGTAATATGATTCACGATGCCATCCCCTAATAGTTCGGTAGTTAATCCTCATCTATTCTTATATATCGTCCCACCCTAAACAGGTTTACAGCGGACATAAGAGATTTTTTATAATTCCATTCGCTAGAAGTAGCGTATGTGCCTACTTGAATTCTAAAAAAAATATTCAAAAATAGAAAGGAGAATTTTCAGAAATGTCTATTGAGTCAAATTATACTATAAAACAAAGTGGAACATACGAAGTCGTTATCCAAAAATCAAAATTTATTGCTCATTTCAAACGTGTCGAAACCGAGGAAGAGGCGCAGACGTTCATCCAAGCCATCAAGAAAGAGCATTGGAACGCAAACCATAACTGTTCCGCCTACATCATCGGGGAACGAAACGAGCACCAGAAAGCGAATGACGACGGTGAGCCGAGCGGTACGGCCGGCATGCCGATGCTCGAGGTGTTACGCAAACGCCACTTGAAAGATACAGTCGTCGTCGTGACACGTTATTTCGGTGGAATCAAGCTCGGTGGCGGCGGACTCATACGTGCTTACGGTGGAACTGTGAGCGAAGGACTCGATGCGATCGGAATCGTCGAACGTCTACCGATGCAACAATTGACACTCACCGTCGACTATACTTGGATTGGGAAAGTCGAAAATGAGTTGAGACAGTCTAGCTACCTGCTCGATGACATCATCTACGCCGACCTCGTCACGTTTCATGTGTCGGTCCCCGTGGAAGAGACAGAGGAGGCACTCGCTTGGCTAACAGACATGACGAACGGTCAAGGTCAGCTTCAAACTCATACAATCCGCATCATCGAACGTGATTTCAAACGCTGAAACGCCTATACTAAAAGAAACGACTGAAATGAGGAAACAACATGGAAACACCCCCACGCAAGAAAAAATCACCTTGGAAAATTGTCCTCATCGTGTTGGGTGTCGTATTGCTGATCGGTGGTTCCGCTTTCGGCTATTTTGTCTTCAAAGCGAATGAAACCGCCGAAAACGCGAACAAGGCGTTGGAACGTGGCGACAAGTCAGAACGTCGCGACGAGACCATCGACTTGACGAAAGATCACTTTTCCGTCCTGTTAGCAGGAGTCGATGGCGGCGCCTCGCTCGAGGAAGGACGGACCGATTCGCTCATGGTCGCCACGTTCAACAAGGAATCGCGGCAAGTGACGCTCGTCAGCATCCCACGCGACTCATATGTCGACATCATCATCGACGATGAGGATCCGTTCAAAGACAAGATCAACCATGCTTACGCTTACGGAGGCATTGACACGACCATCGCGACCGTCGAGAACCTGCTCGACATCCCAATCGATTACTATGCGACCATCAACTTTGATGGAATCGAAGATTTGGTCGATGCGGTCGGTGGCGTCGAGATCGATGTCCTCATCCCCATCTCCGGAAAAGCGACCGGAAATGTCGAGCTAGAGCCTGGCGTTCAAGTCTTGAACGGAAAAGAAGCACTTGCCTATGCGCGGATGCGGAAGCAAGACCCTGCCGGCGACATCGGTCGAGCCGGTCGACAACAGCAAGTCATCGAGGCCATCATCAACGAGGCGACGACCATCAACTCGTTTACGAAGCTGAACCGGATCATGAATGCCGTCGGCGAGAACATTCGAACAAACATGTCGTTGTCAGAGGCTTCTCAGCTTCAACCGTACGCAAAATCGTTGAAGTCGTTTAACCGAGAAACGCTCGAAGGGAACGATTTGACGTTAAACGGTGTGTATTATTACGAACTCGACCCTGTTGACCTTCGCGATGCTCAGGCGCTTCTGCAAACGGAACTCGGCATGCCTGTGACAGCGGATGAACCATCGACAGACGAAACGGACGATTCGATGACCGAAACGACCACATACTAAAAAAGTAACCGGTATCGTCACGCGATACCGGTTACTTTTTTACGCTCTAGGTCGTCCGAGCAATCGTCGGGACGTACGGATGATCGGTTTATAGTTCGGATGAATCAGTTCAGTCGATTCCACGATCAATTCGATGACAATTAACACGACGATGAACGTGATGACCGCACCGAGCATCGTCGTCTTGGCGAACAAGATGGATGAGATGCCAAAGAATAAGGTCATCCCGTACATGAGTAGGACCGCCTGCCGTGTCGTGAAGCCCATATCGATCAACTGGTGATGCATATGCGATTTATCCGGCGACATCGGCGGTCGTCCCTGGACGAGTCGACGCACGATGGCGAAGATCGTATCCGAGATCGGTAACCCGAGCAAGAGGACCGGCACAACGAGCGAGAACAACGTCACGTTCTTAAATCCGATGAGCGAGAAGACAGCGAGCATATATCCGAGGAACAGTGCCCCCGTATCGCCCATAAAGATTTTCGCCGGGTAGAAATTATGGACGAGAAACCCGAGTGTGCTCGCAAGGAGCAAGAGCGCCATCATCGTCAAATAGACGTTTCCCTGAATGATGGCCAAGACAGCAATCGTCCCGAGGGCGATGCTCGACACACCTGCGGCGAGACCATCGAGACCGTCAATCAAATTGATGGCATTCGTGATCCCAATCAGCCAGAGGACGGTGATCGGGATGCTCCATGACCCGAGGTAGAGTTGCTGGTCGAACGGAAGATTGATGAGTTCGATTCGCATCCCCGAGTTCAAGACGACGACAGTCGCAATCATCTGCCCCATCAGCTTGACGCGGGCCGATAGTTGGAACCGGTCATCAATCAGTCCCGTAAGGAGAATCACGACAGCCCCAATCAAGATGGCATCGTTATAACGACTCGTCGGAAGCAGCAAGGCATAGCCGATGAAGAATGCGATAAAAATCGCAAGACCCCCGATTCGTGGCATCGTCCGTAAATGTACTTTTCGTGCGTTCGGATGATCGACCGCACCGATGAAAAATGCGAATCGACGAACGAGCGGTGTAATCAAGATGGCCATCACAAAACTGACCAACATGGCAATCCATAGCATGGGCCGACAGTTCCTCTCTCAAAAAAATAGACTCTGGCGAATTATATCATATTTTGAATTCATGAGTAGATATCAGTCCGTTTACAACAAAAGCCGATGAGGCATTCCCCATCAGCTCTGGATTATGAAAGTGTCGATGCCACTTCTTCTGTCGGTTCGTATGTATACAAGCCGCGACCGATTTTTTTGATTTCCGGGTTGACCCCTTCAATCTTCACCATCAATTGGTAAATGTTGCTGATGTGATGACGGTAACGAAGTTCAAGTTCCATTTGAATATCACGTACACTCATCGTCTGACGCTCCTTCAATAGATCCGTCACTTGATGAACGTACACCTCGAGCGGATAACGCTGGTTCACACGTCGTGGACGTAGGCGTTTTGACGCATCAGTCATTGGGTCCTTCTCTTCTCTATCTCGACTCAATTCCGCAATCAAATACTCGGCACGTCGTTGCAATTGACGATACGACTCTTCAATTTCCATTAATTCTCGATAAATGTGGTCATTGACATTCGTAGATTCCATACACAAATCCCCTTCTACATCCAATTATAATTTGGAATTCCCTAATTTAAATCAGCAATTCCTAATAATCCCTCTATATCTTCTATAAAAGTGTAACGGATTTGTAATGTGTTTGTCATCTCTTTTTGGGCAATTCTGTCTATTTAGGACTTTTGACTCAAAAAAAGACGACGACTGTTCGGGGCAGTCGTCGTCTCACGGAAGATGATTGTAGCCATTTACACGTGAACGCGTTCGAGGATGCGTTCAAGTGAAAGTTCGTCAGTAGAAGCGACGATGAGGTCTGCATGACCAAGCATCGATTCTTCTCCGACGGCGACAGCAAACATATTTGCCGCTTTGATTGCAGTTACGCCGGCAGCCGCGTCTTCAACGCCGATGGCGAGTTCGGGTTTCACACCAAGGGCAGAAGCGGCCTTCAAAAACACTTCGGGGTGTGGTTTTGACTGGGCGACAGTTGCTGCATCGACGATATGGTCGAAGTAATGGCGGACACCAAGTGCATCAACGACCGCAAATGCGTTCTTTGAAGCAGAAGCCATTCCAATTTTGAGTCCCGCCTCTTTGATTTCATCGAGGAATGAAACGATACCAGGAAGAAGATCGTCGGATGAGATATGTTGAATGAGTTCAACGTAGTGCTCGTTTTTCTTTTGTGCGAGTTCTTCTTTCTCTTCCGGTGTGAAATCGTTCTGTTTACCGCCGAGCGTAAGAATCCGCTCAAGCGACTCAGTTCGACTCACGCCTTTGAGCGTTTCGTTGAATTCGCGGTCAAATGGAATTCCGAGCTCTTCACCGAGCTGCTTCCAAGCGAGGTAATGGTACTCTGCCGTGTCAGTGATGACACCGTCCAAATCGAAAATCACTGCTTCAATCGTTGACATACATGCTTTCCGCCTTTCCTTCAAATGCTTGTGTCGTCAGACTACATTTAGGGAACTTGACAAGTACCCGCCGCACGTTTGGTCAATGATGCAAACGGTTGCACTTGTTCGATTTCTATTATAAATGAAAACGTTATCTTGATGCAACCGTTTTCGCAAAAATCAAAAAAAGAGAAGAGCCTGTGCTCTCCCCTTTCTTATCACAGCTGAATTCCGACCACTTTCACGTTCACAGAACGTGGTGTCATCGCAAGCATCGTGTCCATATCTTGCGTGATGCGCTCTTGGACGGCCGTCACCGTTTTGATGATCGACTGTCCGTAAGCGATGTAAAGCGATAGGTTGATGGTGATGCCTTTGTCCGACTCATCGACTTTCACGTGTTTCATGAGCGCACGCTCTGACAATTTCGTGTCTTCTTGCGTGAACGAGACGTATTTCGTTTCTTTGACCGCGACCGCGGCGATCATTTCAACGACGTGACGTGATACGTTCACGTCGCCTTCTGTGCTGTACATTCCATTTTCGTATGGCATAGGGTCACTTCCTTAACTCTAGTTTCGTTTCTTCTTAATAAAGTGTAGCGGAAATGTTGCGTTTAGAAAAGACTTTACCCTTTTACACCTTTCGTATTTTGGACACGCTTCACGTCAATCTCGACGAGCGGACGCAAGAGACGGACCATCGGTGGACTGATAATCACGAGGACCATCACAAAGGCGACCCCGAACAAGACGAGCAGTTGCATCCATGATGTCGGCATGAACCCAGCCGGTATAAACGCCTTCCAGGCGACAACAAAGAAGACGTGGACGAGATAGACGTACAGACTATACTGCCCGGCACGCGAAAAAATCGGGAGCTGTCGTCCTGGGATGATGAGCGCGAAACTAATTGACATGAGGAGCGACACCGTATAAACGATCAAAAAGGCGAACGGTCCACTCCACATCGCCTCTGGGACGGCCGTGTCATAGGCGAAACGGAATTTGAACAAGTTCCCGATATGATAGAACGTATCGTCTTGCTGGACGCGCATCGAGACCAAGAGCCCCAGTGTGAGCGCGGTGAAGACAATCGCCCCACCGATGCGATATCGGTTCCGGTGCTCGGCCCGTTTCGGTAACTCAAAGAAGTTGAGCGTATTGCGCTCGGACATCCAGTTCCCAATCAAGAAGAACGGATAGAACATGATGACTTTCCGCAACGCGAAATACCCCGTCGCCTCGGCTTGGAATCCGAACAGGAGCGCGAATAGTAGTGCATACAACACGTACCCCTTCAGTTGTGTCACATACGGGGTGATGATGTACCAGAAAATGATGGCCATCAGATACCAAAGCGCCCAGTACGGCTTCAACAAATTTAGACCCGGATTTTCAAGTGAGAAAATCGGAATCCCTTCTGTAAATGCGAACCATGACCCAAGGATGACCTGCCAAATGACATAGACCACGAATAGCTGGATCACGCGCAAATAGCGGTTCTCCCGATAAAAGTAACCGCTCAACATGATGAACAACGGCATGTGGAAGGTATACAGGAATAGATACACCCACTTTGGTAAAATATCGTCATAAGCGCCGCGGACTTCGGTCAACAAGTGTCCGAAGACGACGAGTAGGACAAGCACTCCTTTAATATTGTCATACCAATAATTTCTCATAACATTCCCTCTTGCTCTCTATGATGACTGCAATGAAGCTGACCTTCATGTTTTCACGTTCTTTTTATAGACAGAATCCATGAAGGTCATGGAAAAATCCCTCACCTATCATAAGCGATTCATCCGCAAAGTGAAATTACGTTTCAACAAAATTTTCATGTCTTCACTGTCATCATTCCCATAATTCGGGGAATACAAGCCGAAACGTCAAAAAATACTCACGATTCAGCATGTTGTGTGCGTATTCAAATAGACGGGATTGGGTACAGTATAGTATAGTGGTGTTACTAAATATTCAGAATATTCTAATAAAGGAGGTGGAGAGAATGGCATCGATCATCCGGAATCGACATCATATGGTGCATGACCCAAAACGTTCATTCTCTAACTTCGGATTCTGGTGGTTCGTCAGCGTCTTTTGCGTCGGATTGCTCCTTGTCGCCTTCGAGTCCGTCCGAAACGGGTTCTCTGCCATTCATCCTGTCTTGTCTAGCATGGCTTTCCTCGTTCTCACGTTCGTGCTCGGTGTCTGCGCTAAACTGGCTCGTGACGTCTGGTGGCTCAACTACTTGCTCGAGCGCACCCAAAACCGCTACTTATACATCGGTGGCGACACGCTCCAAAGTTGGCAGTATACGCTCGACTCGATTTGGTTGCTCACGCGCACCTCACAAAAAAAGCTCGGCCGATTGTATATCCAAATCGACCGAACTGTGCGTGCTGAGGAAGCGAAACGTTTATTCGCCGCCTATTTGATTGACCGAGGGGTCCTCGTCGTCTATTCTCGTCCGAACAAACCGAAAAAAATGGCTTGAATGAATCAGTCGAGGTATGCGGCAATCCATGTCCGTGCTGCCTCGACTTCTTCCATGCGAAGTTCATGTCCTCCCGAGTGATAGAAGAGCTCGACGTCCGCTCCCGCGTTTCGGAGTGTCGACGTCAGCTCTTCTGTTTCTGTTTTCGGGCAAATCGGGTCGCGTTCGCCAGCCGAGATGAACACGTTCGTTCCTGACAAGTCAGGTAGCGTCAATGAACGGTCCGGTACCATCGGGTGGAATAGGAGTGAAGCAGTGAACGCCGGATGACGGTAAAGTGCCGACCCGATCAAATTCGCCCCGTTCGAGTAGCCGAGCGGAATCATCTTATCCCGGTCGATGCCATACGTTGTCGCCGCTTCATCTAAAAAATGAAGGAAGCGCTCTGTCTGTTTCTTTAAATCTTCAAGGTCGAGCACCCCTTCCGCGTGGCGACGGAAGAAACGGGACATCCCGTTTTCAATGACATCCCCTCGAAGCGTTAAAATGTTCGCTTCGGTCGATAGTTCTTTCGCGAGCGGAATCAAATCCTGCTCGGTCCCTCCAGTTCCGTGTAATAAAACGAGTGTCGTATCTTTTGTACCTTGAATGAATTGATGAATCATATGCGTTCTCCTCTCGGGATCGTGATTGTTGGTAGTGTGCGGACGATTTTATCTCGGTCCGCTTCGAGCCATGGCGGTAAGCGCAACGTCTCACCAAGCGTGTCAACGGATTCGTCCACGGTGAATCCAGGTACGTCCGTCGCGAGTTCGTGCAGGATGCGACCGGCATCATGGAAATAGACGGAGCGGAAGTAGTTTCGTTCTTTCACTTCGGTCGGTCTTAACCCAAGGTCAAAGATGGCATCTTGCCAGGTCGGATAATGTTCTCCGTCAGAAATGCGCCACGCGATGTGATGAACTGTTCCCGTCCCAGGGACCCCGTTCGGTAAAATCGTTTTCTTCACATCGATGACGTTCCCGTAATCTGCTGACCCTTTCAAACGGATCCACTCTTCATCCTCTGCGACCCGTTCAAAGCCGAACAGTTCCGTCAACAAGCGCACGGTTTCGTCCGGTGCTTTCGACAACAAGGTCGCTCCGGCGAATCCGACAATTGCTTCATGTTCTGTGATACCGGGGATGACCCAGCGTGTCTGTTTAGAGCTCGGTCGGGCGACGAGTTCGACGACGAGTCCGTCCGGGTCTTCAAATAAAAGTGATGCCTCGCTGAACCGTTCAGTGGCGACGGTCGCGATGCCGTGCTGTTGTAGTCTTTCTTCCCAGAACGGTAAACTTCCTGCCGGTACGAGATAAGTCGTCACGCCAACCTGTCCGCTCCCGACCTGCCCTTTCCCTAAGCCCGGGATCGGGAAAAACGTGATCACCGTCCCTGGTGTTCCGACTTCGTCCCCAAAATAGAGATGATACGTGCCCGGGTCATCAAAATTGACGGTCTGTTTCACGAAGCGGAGACCGAGTACCTGTCCATAAAAATCTAGCGTACGTTGCGGGTCTTGTACCATCGACGAAATGTGATGGATTCCCGTAGACTGCGTTTTCATTGTCATCCTCCTTTTATTATCTTGATTTCAAGATAAATCTTTTACCAGAAAAAGTGAAACTTTTTGCTCAAGGTGGCGTACGATAGAAGAAGAGACATTCTAAGGAGGGAATAGAATATGGCATTACATATCGAACGCGTCACCAAGGAGTTTGGTGACTTCAAAGCTGTCGACGACCTCACGTTCCGCGTCCCACAAGGGGAAATGTTTGGTTTGCTCGGTGCAAACGGTGCTGGAAAGACTACGACGTTCCGGATGATCCTCGACATCTTGAAGCCGACCGATGGGAGTATCACGTGGAACGGTAAAGCGGTCGACCATCGCATCGTCGGCTATTTGCCCGAGGAACGTGGCCTGTATCCCAAATCCCAAGTGCGTGAACAGCTCGTCTTTCTCGCAAGCCTAAAGGGCATGCGCGGGAGCGATGCCAAACGCGCGGTCAAGTCATGGCTCGAACGCCTTGAAATTCCTCAATATGAAACGATGCGCGTCGAGCAGCTATCAAAAGGGAATCAACAGAAGATTCAGCTCGTCGCAGCCCTGCTCCATAACCCGGAACTCGTCATCTTAGACGAACCGTTCAGCGGCCTCGACCCGGTTAACGTTGAAATCCTGAAGCGTGAAGTTCTCGCGTTGCGTGACGCCGGGACGACCATCGTCTTCTCGAGTCATCGAATGGAACATGTCGAAGAATTGTGCCAACACGTCGGCATCTTGAAAGGTGGCCGTGCCGTCGTAAGCGGTGACGTCCCGACAATCAAGTCGAGATACGAAGAACCTGCCCTCTTTATTGAAACGGACCAGATTCACATTCTCGAGTCGCTCCCAGTCGTGGAGACAATCGAGCCTTTCAAATCCGGTCATCTAGTACGCTTACATTCTTTCGAAGACAGTGACGCCGTCCTGTCGGCACTCGTCCGTCATCAGGCGAACGTGAAGACGTTCATGCGCCAACCGGTATCGCTCAATGACATCTTCATCAAGGAGGTCGGACAGCATGTTTCATAACTTTGGACCGCTCTATGCGTTCACACTCAAATCGAGAATTCGTTCAAAAGCATTCCTCATCTCGACGGCGCTAACCATCCTGTTCATCTTCGGGTTTACGAACATCGACCGCATCATGTCTACGTTTGAGGATTCCGAGCAAGCGAGCGCACTCGTCGTGTCTGAGAACAAAGAAATCGTCGACACGATGAAATCACTCGGCTATGAAGACGTCGCCTCTAGCGACATTACGGAAGAAGAGGCACGGACCGGCATCAACGACGGAGAGTATGGGGTCGTCGCTTTTGTTGACGGCTATGATGCCCGCGTTATCTCCGAACGCCCGGAGCAGGAGTTCACGACTCTCTTGCAAACATCTTTACAACAGTTGCGCAATGCGGAATTGATCGAATCGTCCGATGTCGACCCGGCCATCATCGCTGCCCTCAGCGAACCGATCCAACTCGACGAGTCCTATCTCGGACGCGGTGGAGAGAACTCGGATGAGCTCCTCTCGTCTTCGGCGCTCGTTTACGTCATGTTGATGCTCCTGTACATTTCGATCATCACGTACGGATCGATGATTTCAACAGAAGTGACGACGGAGAAGTCATCGCGTGTCATGGAGCTCATCATCTCCACGACTCATCCGGTGACCCATATGCTTGCGAAAGTGACCGCTATCGGGACACTCGCCCTCATCCAAATCGGGATCTTCCTCGGGTTTGGTTATGTGAGTGCGAGTGGTAGCGAGCTGGCGACGACGGTCATCGAGAACGCCGGCAACGCACGGGCTGTCATCTATCTACTCGTCTTCTTCTTGCTTGGGTACTTGTTGTACGCCTCACTCTTCGCTGTCCTCGGTTCACTTGTCAGCCGTGTCGAAGAGTCACAACAAATGGTCATGCCGGTCATCATGCTCCTCGTCGCTGCATTCTTAGTGGCGATGTTTGGATTGAACAACCCGGATGCGACCATCGTGACCATTCTCTCGTTCGTCCCGTTCTTCGCTCCGATGCTCATGTTCCTTCGCGTCATGCTCGTCGATGTGGCTGTTTGGGAAGTGGCGCTTTCGATTGGGTTACTCATCGGAACGATCGGTGTCACGTTGTGGATTGGCTCGAAATTCTATCGTGGCGGCGTCTTGTTCTATGGAACGAACGCTATTAAACAATGGCGACAAATATTACAAAACCGTCAATAACGTTTACAGCAAATTCGTTTTCGTTTACTCTAAAGAATGTGCAAAATGAGGAGGAAAACGAACTATGCGATCACGATTACTCGCAGCCTTAATCTTTACGTTTATGACGACGCTCACGACGTTCATCTGTTATACCGTCTTCTTAGATGCGGATGCGTTATGGCAAATCCTGCTTGCCTATGCAGGCAGTGCGTTCATCGGAACGCTCGCGTTTTGGTATCCGGTCAGCAGACGCTCTCAAACGTCCCGCTTCGGTGGCGCATGGATCGGCATCATGATTACTGCAGCGACACTCATTGGCTTCACCGTCATCCGTTTCACATTCCGCGGGGACGCAGCAGCATTGCTCGACTGGCAAACGATGCTGGCGAGTCTTGCCTACACATTCGGTTATGTCGGATGGGTGCTCACAATCTTGAATATCGTGCTCGGCTTCTTACTCGCCGGCACACGTCCAAAAGTACGCTACGAAGCGCGTCCGACGCGCTGATTGAAGTGACCAGGGATTCTCCTGGTCACTTTTTTGTGTTCACTTTGGGGTGTTGCACTTAATTTTATAATTCATCGTGCACAAAAAAAACCGTAGAATGCTCCACGGTCATTGCAATTTATACGATTTATCCACGACACCATACTCCGCGTACTGGAATGAGTTGTCTGCGAATTGGTCTGGGACAAGCCGTTCCACATAGCGTGCGAACGGGACGATGTGACGCGTCGTGTCATGTGACCGTCCGAGGTCAAGCACCGCATCGACGAGCGCTTCGAGTGCATGGTGTGACGTCGGTTCCTCGTCTTCTTTGAAAATGCGATGTAACTCCTCTTCGTGCATCAAGTCAAAGATGCGCATCCGTACTTCGAGTTGCCGTTGCATTTCTTCGACGGACTTCCCGTGCATCGCTTCTTCATAGGCGAGCTTCATCTGTTCGAGTTCCGGTACTTTTCCTCGCATGAGTACTTTGAGCGACTCGCCCGTCCAAATATGGCGGGCCAAATAGTTCGGGTCGATTTGCAAAGCGTCTGCGAGCGCCTCTATGTAAGGCATGGTCGGATAGACCTCACTCAGTTCGGTACGTCGGATAAAGTACGGGGCGACGCCAATCTGTTCCGCAAGCGTCTCAATCGACAATCCGGCCCGTTCCCGTAATATTCGTATCCGATCCCCGTATCCCCGGTATGGTGCATTTTTTCCATCCATCTCAATTCCCCCTTCCCTCTCTTCATTATAATTCCCGCATTCGCAAAAAAATACTCGGAAGCCTAAGCTCCCGAGTCATGGGTCGTCTTCTTATTTCTTTGTCAACTCGACGACTTCCGAAGATCCAGCTGTCACCGTGTCGCCTTCTGCGACAAGTTTGTTCACGCCGAAGCTGTCGTGGTTCGTGATGATGATCGGAGTGATCGTCGATGGCGCGTTCGCTTTGATGAAATCGAGGTCGAACGTGACGAGTGGATCGCCTGCTTTGACAGATTGACCTTCTGTAACGTGTGTCTCGAAGCCTTCACCTTTAAGGTTTACCGTATCCAAACCGATGTGAATCAAGTATTCCGCACCGTTGTCCGCGTTGATACCGATCGCGTGTTTTGTTGGGAATACTGTCGCGATTGTTCCGCTAACCGGTGAGACGACTTTTCCTTCAGTCGGCTCGATTGCGATCCCGTCACCCATCATTTTTTGTGAGAATACTTGGTCCGGTACGTTCGTGATGTCGACGACCTTTCCTGTAAGCGGTGAAACCGCGTTGAGTTGTTCTTCTTTACCACCAAAAAGTTTTTTAAAGAATCCCATAGCTTAATCCCTCCAACATGTTCTATTGAATCGAAGTCTTCACTTTTATACCCGAAAAGCTAATACTTCAATCCCTACCCCATTAACGGTATAGTTGTAATAAGGTAGTGCGAAATCGTTTTACACATCGTAAGAATACGAGTGTGCAATCGCTTTTGCAAGCCCTTTTTACACTTTGTAAAAATTTCACACGATGGAGGCGCTTACAATGACGACTTTCACAAAATTGTCATATGAACGGCCCGACTTGGACGCTTTAAACAGCAGATTGTCGGACTATTCTGCCGAATTACAGCAAGCCAGCACACTCGAGGAAGCGAACGAACTCATTCGCCAAATCAACAAAGAACGGAACGACTTTGAGACACAAAGTCAACTCGTCGCGATCCGACATTCGGTCGACACACGCGATTCGTTTTACGAAGAAGAACAGGCCTTCTTTGACGACGCACTTCCGGTCTATGAGAAGGAGATTCAAGCGTACTATCGCGTCTTGACGAACCACGAGCTTCGCACTGAACTCGAAGCGGAATGGGGCAGCCAACTGTTCTCTCTCGCCGAGCGCGCACTTGAAACGTTCGAGGAGTCACTCATCCCGAAACTGCAGGAAGAAAACCGCCTCGCGACAGCTTATCAAAAGGTCATGTCCGCTGCGCAAATCGAATTTGACGGCAAGACACTCAACTTGTCACAGTTCGGTCCGTATCTCCAATCACCAGACCGTGATGTCCGAAAAGCCGCATCTGTCGCCCGCTATACATACCTTTCTGATAACGGCGATGAGATCGACCGCATTTATGGGGAACTCGTACGCGTCCGTACGGAAATCGCTCACGCGCTCGGCTTCCCGTCGTTCGTCGAACTCGGTTATGCACGGATGCAGCGTGTCGGCTATGACGAGTCGATGGTCGACAACTTCCGGAAACAAGTCCGTGACGTCATCGTCCCGCTCGCTTCTGCTTTGAAAGAAAAGCAGGCGAAACGAATCGATGTCGACCACCTCTATTACTATGACGAGTCGTTCGTCTTCCCAGACGGAAACGCGACACCGCAAGGCGATGAGTCGTTCATCATCGAAGGCGGAAACAAAATGTATCGTGAACTCTCAAATGAGACGGACGAGTTCTTCAAGTACATGCAGGAACGCGGCGCCCTCGACTTGACGGCGAAACCAGGGAAATCTGGCGGCGGATACTGCACGTACTTACCGTCTGAAGGACTTCCGTTCATCTTCTCGAACTTCAACGGGACGGCAGGCGACATCGATGTTCTCACGCACGAAGTCGGTCATGCCTTCCAAGTGTATGAAAGCCGTCATTTGACGACACCGGAATACGCCTTCCCGACTTATGAGGCGTGTGAGATCCACTCGATGTCGATGGAATTCTTCTGTTGGCCATGGATGGAGCTTTTCTTCGGCGACCAAGTCGACAAGTATAAGTTCAATCACTTGGCCGGTAGCATGACGTTCCTTCCGTATGGCGTGCTCGTCGATGAGTTCCAACACGTCGTCTACCGCAACCCAGAGATGACAGCTGCCGAGCGTCGTCAGGCGTGGCGCGATTTGGAGAAGGTCTATCTCCCGCACCGTGATTATGAGACGAATGACTATCTCGAATCGGGCGCATGGTGGCACCAACAAGGTCACATCTTCCAAAGCCCGTTCTACTATATCGACTATACGCTCGCACAAGTATGTGCATTCCAGTTCTGGGTGCGCATGCATGAAGACCGCGAAGCGGCATGGAGCGATTACCTCACGCTCTGTCAGGCAGGCGGAAGCCGTTCGTTCCTCGAACTCGTCGAACTGGCAGGTCTCAAATCACCATTCGCAGACGGCGTGTTGAAAGAAACGATTGATCAAATCGAAGACTATCTCTTGAAACATCCGCTAGCGAACTGATAAGTAAGACCATCGGAAGCTTCCGGTGGTCTTTTCATTTGGGTTCACTTCGTACTGAAGTGTGAAAGGCAAATCAATCTTTTTATTACCTAAAAAAGAGAGGAGAAATTGATTACAAACTCATTCATGAATTAGAGCACGACAATCGTCTTTCCATGAGCGAACTTGGACGACGTATCAATCTTTCCGCTCCTTCCGTTAGCGAGCGGGGTCGACGACTAGAATCATTTGGAGTCATCAAACAATACTCGCTTGTACTTGATCACGAAAAGCTAGGTCTTCCAATTCAATGTATCATCGAGGCAACAGTGAAGAATGGCCAATACGAAGCGTTCCTTCATTATTTAACTAAATCAGGCGAGAATTCTCCCTCCTCTAAGCGTCTCGGGGCGTAGCCCGGCGTAGGTGGGAGATGAATCGCCCGGTCCAACAGTTTTCTCTCCCTATGACAGATGTTACGAACAAAAGTTCGTGATTCCGTCAGATTCTCCCTCCCCCTCCTCGGGTATCGGATGAGGAGGACACATCACGATCTTCTGAAGGGAGGAGGGACGGACATGCTGAAAGGCTACACATACAGGCTCCACCCGACGCCGGCACAGGCCGAGTTCCTGGTCCGGACGATCGGCTGCGCCCGATTCATCTACAACAATGGATGGTTTCTGAGAAGATTGAAAACCCTCGCTTTCTTTGCCAATCCGAAGCGAAGGTCAAGAAGTCGCAGCGCGCGTTGTCACGAAAGAAGATCGGAAGCAAGAATCGTGAAAAAGCTAAGCAGATCTTAGCCAAGAAACACGAGAAAATCGCCAATCAACGCAAGGACTTCCTTCACAAGCTGTCGAGACGGATTGTTGACGAGAACCAAGTCATCGTCGTGGAGACATTGAAGTCAAAGAATATGATGAAGGATCACAAGGTAGCGAAGTCCATCGGGGATGTCAGCTGGTACGAGTTCGTCCGTCAACTCGAATACAAGTCAAACTTCTATGGACGGACACTCATCAAGGCGGACCCCTGGTACGCATCCACTCAAATCTGCTCCACTTGCGGAGTAAAGGGCGAGAAGAAAGCGATGGATGTCCTTGAATGGACGTGTGCCTGTGGCGCGCATCATGACCGTGACATTAACGCTAGCATCAACCTATTGATATTGGCAAACTAAAACGAATTCCTTCAGGGTGGGAACCACCCGACGAGCTTGGTAAATAATCGTGGCTAATAAAAGTACGATCTTCCCAAGAAGCTCCCCCTTCAATTTGCGAAGCAAATAAGTGGCGAGTAGTTCACAACAACAACCGAATGTTTCATTTTGTTATCGCATATCTGGTGACGCCTGTTATTTCATCAAAATGCAATTCTCGTCTTTTTCTGCAGCTGAATCTTTTATCGATGAAGTGATTCCATATGCTCAAACAAAAACACAATTCATCTTTTCAGAAATCGATATTTAATCAACGTGAACATGCAAAAGGACTGGCAAAATTGCCAGTCCTTTATCGTTTTAAATGACGTCTAGCTGTTGTTTCGTCGTCGGTGGTGGGAATGCCTCATCGAGCGCAGCAAAATCCTCCTCACTCATGTCGAGCAAGAGCGCTGCCGCATTCTCCTCGACATGCTCGGCCTGCCCGGCTTTCGGGATGGCGATGACGTGTCCGCTCCGGACCGTCCAAGCAAGTAAGATTTGCGCGACTGAGGCACTATACGACTCCGCAATCCGATTGATCGTTTCGTTATTGAAGACCTCTTCTTTCACGTCACTTCCTTCAGCGAGTGGAGCGTATGCCATGACAGGAATCCCTTGTTCTTTTAGATAAGGAAGGAGGTCATACTCAATCCCGCGACTGCCAAGATGATAGAGCACTTGATTGACCGCGCACTTGTCTCCATTCGGTAGCGACAGCAATTCCTTCATATCGTCCACGTCGAAGTTCGAGACTCCCCATGCCCGAATCTTTCCGTCCGCTTTGAGCTGTTCCATCCCTTGAATCGTCTCCTCGAGCGGGGCATCGCCTCGCCAATGGAGTAAGTAAAGATCCAGGTAGTCCGTCCCGAGTCGTTCGAGCGACGCATCACATGCGCTGACGAGTTTGTCGCCATACGCATTGTATGGATACACTTTCGAGATGAGAAAGACATCTTCGCGTCGGTCTTGGATCGCTTCCCCTACCAACTTCTCAGACTCCCCTTCCCCATACATTTCCGCCGTGTCGATGACATGGAGTCCGCAGTCGATTCCTGTCCGAAGCGCCTCAACCTCGGCATCATGCTTCGATTTGTCTTCCCCCATGCGCCATGTACCTTGTCCGAGTGCGCGCATCTCGCGCCCGTCTTTCAATTTGACGACGTTTTGCTTCAAAGCTGCAAGTAATAAAGAATGTGGTAGTCGTTGATTCATAACGTTTCCTCCTTTGTCCATGCTTCATGTAGTGGACCCGTCGTCCCGAAGACGGGGTCAAACTTCGGCTTTTCGACTTGTTCGATTCGCTTTACGTTGTCCGGTCGTTCTTCCGTCTTTCCGGTCAACGTGTCATAGTCACGACCGTCCGGATACGCCCCGACCACTTGAAAATTTTCACTCGCCTCGATGCGACGATGTCCCGTTCCCGCCGGTAAAACGAGCACGTCTCCCACACTGACGCGTACGAGATCTCCGTTCGTCCCTCCGAGTTGAAGGGTCGCTTCACCTTGTAATACGCCCAATACTTCATGCGTGTTGCTGTGATAGTGATGATAGTCGAACACCCCGTTCACCCAACTGTTCGTCCATTCATTATGGGCAAACGTCTCTCGCATCCCGCTCGGGTCATCAAAGACGCCACGATAGAGGAGCGCCGGATAATCCGGATGGTTGGGAATGGAGCCGTCATCTGTAAACAAAAAAGTTTTCACGTCCATCCTAATTCCCTCCTTGTCTCTGTCCCTGTACCCGACTTGTCACTACGAAAAACGGTCGTCCGTATTGGACGACCGTGATGGTTATGAAATGACCTCTTCACCGGACTGATCGATATGGCACTCGCCCCAGGCGCACATGGCGTCCAAGATTGGCTTGAGTGACCATCCGTACTCAGAGAGTGAGTAAATGACTTTCGGTGGAACTTGCTCGAACACCGTACGAACGACGACACCATCCGCTTCGAGCTCACGCAATTGTTGGGTGAGCATTTTTTGCGTGATGTTCGGCATGAGTTTACGCAGTTCACTCGTCCGTCGCTCCCCTTTAATCAAGTGACACATGATGACGACTTTCCACTTACCGCCGATGACGTCAAGTGTCGCTTCGACCGGAATATTATATGGCATTTCGTTTCCTCCATTTCTTACATAGGCACTTTTTGGTGCCTACCGCACTAAAAAGTACGTACTTCTCAAACTGTTTTCATGCACTTATGATAGCAACTGTAGCAAATCTATACAAGTTCATTTCGCTTGTAACATCCCCTTGAGACGGTAAGGTACTTTTTCGACCGTACTGAACAATAGAGGAAAGTGAAATGTCTTTGCTATCCGGAGACGAAGGGCCCTCGTCTTCCACACTATTCATTTTTTTAGGAGGAACTACTCATGAATCAACCGTACACACAACCTGTCGAAGAACAGGCACCTAAAAATGGAGGGTTGGCATTACTCGCCCTCGCGATCAGCGCTTTCGGCATCGGAACGACCGAGTTCGTCCCGGTCGGTCTCCTCGCATCGATCGCAAGTGATTTAAACATCGGCATCACGCGGGTCTCATTATCTCGGGTTACGCGATCGGCGTAGGCGTCGGTGCACCGATTTTGACGGCACTGACGAACCGGATGAAC
Source organism: Exiguobacterium sp. HVEsp1 (assembly GCF_002009685.1). Taxonomy (GTDB): domain Bacteria; phylum Bacillota; class Bacilli; order Exiguobacteriales; family Exiguobacteriaceae; genus Exiguobacterium; species Exiguobacterium profundum. The sequence continues at coordinate 2,183,057 of NZ_KV917367.1, forward strand.
CGCAAGACGTTACTCATGGCACTCATGGTCGTCTTCATCGGCGGAAACTTGGTCTCGGCCATGTCGACCACCTTTGAACTTTTGATTGTCGCCCGATTTATCACCGCATTCTCGCATGGTGTCTTCTTCTCCATCGGAGCAACGATTGCTGTTCAACTCGTGTCACCACATAAAAAAGCGAGTGCCATCGCACTCATGTTCACTGGTTTAACTGTCGCAACCGTTACAGGAGTCCCACTCGGTACTTTCATCGGACAAGCGTTCGGATGGCGCGCCACCTTCTTCGCCGTCGCAGCACTCGGTGTCATTTCAATCATCGCAAGTTTCTTCTTGATTCCAAAAGATTTGAAACAGTCACCACCAGCGAAGTTCTCAGATATGAAGAAACTGCTCACAAACGGTCGTCTCATGCTCGGATTCTTGATTACAGCACTCGGTTACGGCGGAACGTTCGTTGCCTTCACGTACTTGACACCAATCATGCAAGACGTGACAAAAATTAGCCCGAGCTTGATCAGTGTCGTCTTACTCGTTTACGGAATCGCGGTCGCTATTGGGAACGCGGTCGGTGGAAAGCTCGCCAACGAAAATCCAGCGAAAGCATTGTTCTATATGTTTATCGTTCACGCAGCGGTCATGATCATCATGTCGTTCATGATTCCGTTCAAAGTGGCAGGTCTGGTCGCCATCGTCTTGATGGGACTCCTCGCCTTCATGAACGTGCCTGGACTTCAACTGTATATCGTACAATTGGCTGAAAAATATGTACCTGCCGCTGTCGATGTCGCGTCCGCACTCAACATCGCGGCCTTCAACATCGGGATCGCCCTCGGCGCAACAATCGGTGGACTCGTCGCCGATTCAATCGGACTTGTGCATACCCCTTGGGTCGGTGGGATCATGGTCATCATCGCCGTCATCTGGACAGCCATCTCACGTCGTGTGGAAGCCAACTAAGGAGGAACTTATGTTCAACAATCATAAAAGCTACAACCGGATGTATCGGGAGGGCGAGCTCACGCTCGGCCTCCACATCCCTTTAGAAAACTTCAAAATGCGTACTCCGACACTCGAACGTCAAGTCGAGCTTTCTCAAAAGGCAGACGACTATGGCTTCACAGCGCTATGGTTACGTGATGTCTTACTTAAAGACCCAAACTTCTTAGACCCGGCTGTCGGTCAAATCTATGACATGTTGATCTACGGGACACATTTGCTCGGTCAAACGAAAAACATCGCGCTCGGTACGTCCGCGCTCGTCTTGCCACTCCGTCATCCCCTTCGTTCGGCGAAGGAAGTCGCGACGATTGAAGCGTTATTCCCGGAACGGTTGATTCTCGGGATCTCGTCAGGCGACCGTCGGGCCGACTTCAAAGGACTCGGAGTCGATCATCCGACACGCGGCGATCAGTTCAAAGAATCGCTTCGCGTCATGGAACAGGCGCTCTATAACAACTACCCAACCATTGACTCGCCTTATGGGGAAGTTGAACAGGCTACACTTGTGCCGCGTCCGAAGAAACGGATCCCGACGATGATCACTGGATTCGCACAACAAGACATGGACTGGCTTGGGGCAAATGGCGACGGGTGGATGTACTACCCGCAGGCACCTTTCGCGCAACAACAAGTGCTCGACGCGTGGCGCGCAAGCGGTGAAGCACATGGTCGTGCTTTTCGTCCCTTCTCGATGCCGATGCATCTTGACTTGACGCATGACCCAGACGAGCCACCGACGCCGATTCGTCTCGGTTTCCGAATCGGTCGCAATCACTTGATCAAGTTGCTTGAAGCGTATCGTGCCATCGGCGTGAACCACCTCTTCTTCGCTCTCTTCGACGGAGAACGTCCAGCCGAAGAAGTCATCGATGAATTAGGTGAATATGTACTTCCACATTTTCCACCACATGATTGAGGTTTGCCCTACTCCTATTTTTAAAAACGAAGCTGAAAGAAACGTAAAACAAGCCAGAACCGTAAGTCGGTTCTGGCTTGTTCATTATCTGACTTCATTCTCCAATTGTTTCAACTTTGTCGAGTAATACTCGATGATGTCACGGCGTCGGATGATGCCGATGAAATACTTCCCATCATCGACGACCGGCACGAAGTTTTGGTCCGTGATCGCATCGACGAGCTCTTCAATTTGTGCCGTAATCGAGACCGGCTTATAGCGAACGCGTTGCTTGATGTCTTTTAGACGTGTCCGGAGCACTTTTTCGTAATCTTCTTCCCCGCGAAGCTGTTCTGCGAGTGCCCAGAGTAAATCCCCCTCTGTCATCGTCCCGGCGTAAAATCCGTTCTCCGAAACGAGTGGGACAGACGTAAATCGATGATGCTTCATCTTTTCAAGTGCTTGTCGTACCGTTGATTCGGGGTCCAAATATTTGACGTCTTCTTTCGGATATAAAAAGAAAGCGATATTCATTTAAATCTCTCCTCAATCTGTTAATCCACCCCGCTATTGTACCATGAATGGTAGGACAGGTTGAACTAAATCCATGTTCTAATCTAGTTTCATCCCCCTTTCTCCAAAACAACACAAAAAAACATCGTGACTCTAGTCACAGCGATGTTTCAGTGATTCAAAAAATGGAAGGGAACTCCAATTGAATTATACCCGTTTTCGTTGGTTCTTACCCTTATCGACATACAAAAAGCCCCCGATTCGGAGGCCATCGATTATTGAACAAACTGCAACAACGTATCGTTAAATTTCTCTCGTTCATCCAGCACTGTACCGTGTCCACTCTCTTCAAAGCGCTCGATTCGCGCATTCGAGATGCCTTGTTCCATCTGTTCCGCAAACTCAAAAGGACAGATCTTGTCATGTACCCCATGAATGATCAACGTCTCGACATCAATTTTCGGCAAGGCATCTCGCAAATCTTCGTCACGTAACGCCTGTGCCGAGGCAATCGTCCCATGGCTCGACGCGACGAGCGCGAGATGGTGGAACCAGTTTTGTATCGGTTTAGAATGTTCTTTCTCGAAGAAGATTTCTCCGAACCCTTCGAGCATCTTCGGTCGGTCGACCCGTGTATCGTCAATCAACGCGTCGACTTCGTCCGTTGTCATTCCATATGGATAATCTGCACGCTGTGTAAAGATTGGTGCTGCCGCTCCCGCTAACACTAACTTTTTCAGACCATCCTCTTTATAGTCGGCTGCGTAACGAACTGCAATCGCTCCACCCATCGAAAAACCGACGAGCGTGAAGTTTTTTAAGCCAAGTCCGTAGACGACCATATGCACATCAGACGCCATTGTCTCATAGTCATAACCTGTCGCCGGGGCATCAGATTTCCCGTATCCTCTGAAATCAATGCCGATGTAGCGATATCCCGCTTCGACGAGCGCATTCTTCTGATACTCGAACATATTGTTGTTTGCTGGCCAACCGTGTAAGAAGACAATCGGTTCCCCAGACCCGACATCCTCTACATATAGATTTGTACCGTCATGTGCTGTAATATATCCCATCATCCAACCTCCACAGTCATTATTTAGCGAAAACACTCCCAACCTCATTGTTCCCTATTCCGACTTCGAGTAACCCTCTTACGTGTCGCGCCAAAGCGCTTCACCTCTTAAATAACCTTCAACGGCTTTCGCTCCTTCTCGTAAAACAGCTTCTCGCCAATCTGCGTTTTCCGGATAGAACATCGCCATGAATTCGTTTTGAATCCCGTTTCGTGCCTCAGGGTCCTTTGTCCCTTCAAAGTACAGCCGGTTCTCTAAAATAATCGTTAAAAATTCACGGATGGACGCTTTTGTCGACGTCCCAAACGTACCGAATTCGAATAAAGCAGAAACGAGCCCCTTGTCCGGATATTCCGTATCGCGCACGTAGTAAAAATGATTCGTCGAATCTCCGAGTACCTCGTCCGGGTCATACACGTTGACGTTGTCGAGACCGTACGCTTGTTTTAACTCATCTTCCGTGCGACCGTCCCGCTTGCTGATGACCATCGTCACCTCGTTTGTCGGTCCGAGTGCGGTATGCCAATCGAGATGGACGACTTTTCCGTAGCGCTCAAGTAAATCATGTTGAATTCCCTTCAAAAAGATGGCGGACGGTTCGTCTTCTTCTCCCCCGTAATACACCCCTTTCGGGAATTGATATTGCCCCATCCCTTTTGCACCACTCATCGCTTTGAAGCCATCAAGCTTAATTCCAGAGCCGAGAAATGAATAGATCTGTTCACGTGCCTCATGATAGTCGTCAATTACTCCGTCCGGTACGAAGAGATGGCGCATCAGCTCATATTCACGGTTCACGTTATACGGGACCGCTTCACGATCAATGACGTAATTTCGGTTCAAATCGACATTGTGTTCATTGACACGTCGAAAGTGTTTCATCCCCCATGGATTGACAGCATGGATGAGACAAATTCCCGTCGTCTCATGACGGACATGCGCGAGTTGTGTTTGAACAAATTGATGGGTCACCGCGGCGCCCGCATACCCTTCAATTCCATGTTCCCCGATTGTCATGAGAATCATCGCTTTTCGTTCTCGTTTCGGCTCCCCTAAAATGACGTCGATACTCTCGTCCCCAATCGAGTGTGTCAACAACTCCGCTTTCGGATAAAATCGCTTCACTTCAGACAGTAAATTCAAGAACTTCTCTCGCGACTCTTCGTAAGATGATGAAAAATACTGGCTCATCGCACTCTCCTCCAATCTCTCTTCTCTCTATCCTTTCCCATCCTAAGGCAATCTAAAAACGCCTCCTTTGAGAGGAAACATTTCAATCAAGGGGTGCGGATTCGTTTCGAATGTTGACGTCGGAATGCCATCATATAAAAGATCGGCCCAATTAAAACGGCACCGAATAACCAATAGAGCCCCGCATTCGCATACAGTCCTTCGAAAGAACGGAACACCCAAGCGAGAATGGTGAAGGCGACCATCAACTCGATGGTCCACAATAGCCCACGACGAACCGCTAGGAAGACCGTGTTCGTTTTTTGGAAGAAGGCTGCGACGAACGCAATCAAGAATGCAGGAAAACTCGAGAGCCACAACATTCGATTCAGCGAACTTTCAGCAAAGTACGAGTTGCCGAGAGACACGGTGATCAGAAAATGCATCAAGAGGACAAGCACGACGACAATCCAACCGACCAATACATCCCGTTCCATTTTTTTCATCACAACCAGCTTCCTCTCTGAAGAGTTGAATACTATATATTTACCCGTTTTTCATTTCTTCTCGTCCGCTTCAAGAAAAAAACGCACTCTGTTCTCAGAATGCGTTCCGTGTATTATCCGACCAACTCCCGCGCCCATGCTTTCGCGCGTTCGAGTTCGCCTTCCTTCAACATCTCCGTCGTCCCATCGACGAGGAACGACTCTTTCTGGACATCCGTCGCCCCTTTTTCAATCATTTCCCCTTCGACTCGATTGACGGCATGACCGAACCAATCGATGATTTTACCAAGAATCGGATTCTGTTTCTCTTTGACGACACTCGTGTCAAAGGCAGCCGTCCGTTTCCCTCGTAACGCATTGTCCGAAATTCCGTCCAAAAATACTTTAATGTCTTCCGTTTCGTATCCCCCATGTGTCGGTGAGCCGATGATGACCAGGTCGACATGTGCCAAGTCGCCTAATCCAATATTCAATACGTGTTCCATACGTGTCTCATGGTCTTTCGACAGCTCTTGCTGCATCGCATGAGCAATCTTTTCAGTATGACCATATAGTGAGTCAAAAATAATCAAGATGTTCATGATAAATCCCCCTTTACCGAACCTTTCTTTATTCTCGTTCCCATTTCCACGTTCGTTCATGCTTCTTTTTGGTACAGCGAACTTCGCTTGAAGAACGACCAACTTGTCATGATGATGCCCATCCCGAGCAGCAAATAGCCGAAGAAGGTGATAAAATCACGTGAATGATACGGTGCTTCGAATCGATACTCCGCTCGCTTCCATTCCGAACCGTCCTCGACCGCAATGACGTCTTCCACAGACTCCCCGTCGACTTCACGGTACACCGTCCCAATCGGATATCCGTTCGAAGCATTCCCGTAGTAACGTCCCGTCTCATCATTGACCACTGTCTCCACTTCACCGATCACGTCACCGAGTGCATCCTCTTCGATTGTTGTGTCGAGCACTTCATATGCGTTTCGGTCGAACACGACAAACGTATAGGCCCAGGAAAGGGCAGATGCGGGCAGCGCAGTCGAGAGTGAAAGGAGCATCAAGAAAATCAGTCGCCTCATTTGAGACTCCAGACGAATGTCGCCGAATCACTGACGTCAATGTCATCTGGTTCGAGTTCGGGCATCCGTGATTCCGAATAGACGACGTCCTGACTATAGAGGACGTTTGTAGGCGAGAACAGGTGAATCTCTCCCCATGTGTAGTCAATTTGAAGCAAGTCCCCAAGCTCGGCGCCTGCTCCTTTCGCAAGAAGCTCCGCTCGTTTCTTCGCATTCTCCGCAGCACTCACCAATAACTGATCCTCAATCGCATTCGGGTCTTTCATCGTGAAGCGAATGGAGAGTTTCGGATTTGCCCGAGATTGACTGATTTGTTCGATGACGTCCGATAGTTTAGATGTATCGAGCGCAAATTCGAGCTTCGTCTTCTGTTTACAGACGTATCCGACGAAGCGTGACCGATAATTCTCATCTCGATCACGGTAGCTCTCATATTCCGTATCGATCGAAAAGTCACTCGTTTTGAGGTCCGTCTTGTCAAAACCAGCACGCATGATGGCTTTTTGAAGATGGGACACCGCACTTGCTGCTTCGGTCATCGTATCTTCATATCGTGGTGCTTTCGAGACGAGGTCCATGTGAATCACAATCAAATCCGGTCGAGATGAGACGTTCCCCGTCCCTTTTACGGTAATCTTTCGTTCCATATCCATTTCCCCCTTATCGATTTGAGTTCTCCATTATTCTGAAAATCGCGTCATCATCCAGTCCTCTACTTCATCGAGTGAGTCCACACCTTGTAAGGAGGGGTAAGCATCCCGCTCGAACAAGAGTGCGTTCGGAGTATCTAAAAATAGATAACGCTCCCCATCCGGAAAACCGTAATCGGCAATATCTTTCAATCGGAGCGTGGCATCATTTTGTTCCCAGACAAACTCGTCATCATATGGAATCGGCATGAAAATTCCTTCCATGCCCTGTTTCACGTGCGAGATAACACTCATATGTTTTGCCTGTCCAGTTTCCCCAATTGCATCGGCACGAACAATCAAATCTCGCCCGATTTGCACATCCCCTCGATACACATTAGATACGTGTATCGTGATAAGTGACTGATATTCGGTCTCTCCATTGAAATCAATCTCGATATGTCGAATGTTCGTGACCGTTCCTCGGACCACGACCGGATTCCATTTCGAAAAGAGTTCATCTTCGGTCATGTCCATCATATTTTCCTCGGAAATATCTGATGTCACTTTTGATTGGTCGACAATGTGAACGGAATTCGCAGTGGAATCCGTAGATAATGGGATGCGTTCGTTCCAGACATTCGATGTGAAGAGCATGAATCCTGCAGCGATCGCAACGAGAAGTCCCCCTCCCCATTTCAGTCGTTGATAAGGTTTTCGCTCTATCATCATCGATTCCTCTATATACCGGTCATCGACTTCACCGAGTAGTCGAAGGATCTGGTCATTTTTCATACACGAACCCCTTCTGCTTCAAGCGCTCGCTGTAACGCATCCCGTGTGCGCTTCAAGGTCATTTTGACATGGCTCTCCCCGAGCTGATGTGTCGTTGCAATTTCTTGAATCGAGTGTAAATAGAAATAACGTTGCATGAACATCACCCTTGTCAGTCGAGGTAGGTCTGCTAGAAATTCATTCAACACGTCGACGAGGTCTTCGTCTTTCATCGATTCCGTAAGGACATGTTCTAGTTCTTCATAGACGAGCGGTACTTCCCCACCACCACGTTTTTTTGCATGATTCTTCTTATAACGCTGCAGTGCGAGATTTCGCACGATCTTCGTCAAATACGCTCCGAGTCGAAGCGGACGTGTCGGCGGGATCGACTCCCACGCTTTCATATATAAATCGTTCAAACACTCCTCTGTGTCTTCGCGATTCTGTAGAATATTATAAGAAACACGATGACAATAGCTTCCGTATTTCTTCTTCGTAGCGACAATCGCATACTCCGATCGTTCCCAGTACCAATCGATGATGACCTGGTCATCCATCCAGTTACCCCCTTCGTAATAACCCCTCTATAACTATAGACCCCAATCTCATATCATTCGTCACAATCTATCAAAAAAACCTCGTCGTCGAGACGAGGAATGTTACCCTGATCCATCATTTCTTCCGAATCGATACGGCAAGTCCGCCAATGTAGCCAATCATCGCCCCGCTCGCAATCCCATATACCAGCTCGATATCGAAGAAGAACGAGAGAACCACACCGAGTGTCGTTCCCGCAATCAATCCGAAACAAATGATACAGTCTTTCCATTCTGGTGAATCCATCTTGCTCCTCCTAACCATGCGCTCAATCTGACGACTTCATCTCTCCAATCGCTTTGAGACCTTTTAGTGTCCTGACTTTCCGAGTATGATGTTGTACCGCATAAGCCAACATTGCGACGACAGCTATGTTCAATAGGACGGTCCACTGCGCATATGGATTGGAAAGATTCGCTATCACCACAACAAAGTTAGCGAGCCCCACTGCGCCATACAGTTGGATGATTCGTTTTTCTCGCTGAATCATCGAATCAAAATCCGAATACAATTGGAACGGTCCGTCACTCGTTCGTTTTCGCAAGAAAATCCACCGATACGACGTGTCGACCACTTCGATGCCCACTTCATCCAGGAATGCCATATACGCCTTCGACTCGGGATGCGAAGGTAAGTTAGACAATAGTTCGATTCGATACGTGTACGTCCCGGGTTCGACTTGTTTGAACACATATCGCATCAAACGAAAGGATTCGAGTGCCCATCCGCTTTGAGCCATCTCGTTGAGCCACTTCTCTTCCTTCTCATAATCAACAAAGATGCGATAAATCGTTTTCGTCTTCATGTGTCCACCCCCTTCGTCCATTCATGACCATGTCGCACCAGTTCTTCTAGCCGATTTAATTCTGACCGGAGTGCCTTCCGACCCGCTTCCGTGATCTCATACTCTTTCTTCCGCCCCGTACCTTCGAGCGCCTGAATCCATCCTCGCTCTACTAGACTACTGAGGGCGCCGTATAACGTACCTGGGGCGAGTTGAACCCGCCCATTGCTCAATTCTTGCACGAATTGCATTATCCCATACCCATGCCTCGGGACTTGCAGAGATAATAATATATAATAAACCGCCTCGGTTAATGCGCCTGTACTTGACTGTTGTGTCACGTATCCCGCTCCTTTATATCGTTATTCGTTATATCGTCATCCGATATATCAAAAATATCCTATTTTTGGTTAATTAACAAGAGCTGTGACAAAATATTTTTATTTTGGTCGTTCTTCGTATCGTTTTGGCAATCGTGTTTTGTTTGTCATGACATCATAAAAAAGAGACTCAGCATGTACTGAGCCCCTTGTTGTGTACTTCATGGTTTATTATGAATTTTTCAATAATCTACTTAATCATTTTCTTGTTTCAATCGGTCGATAATGTTGTCTTTCTTTATTTTTGAAACGGAATATAGCATCGAGGCACCCACAATCATGAAAATCATGATGACGACAAACAGAATGCTATTCCACGGCAAGGTAAACGGAGCATCAAACGTATTGATTTGCGCTCGATAGATGAGGTACATGATGAGAAGACTGACGGGAATCCCATACGCAAGGGCTTTTACCCCATAAAAAATGCTTTCATAGTACACCATCTTATTGAATCCTTTCGGTGTCATCCCAACTGAACGAAGCATCGCAAACTCACGACGACGAAGTGAGACGCTCGTTGAAATCGTATTAAAAATGTTCGCAATCGAAATTAGCGAAATTAGCACGATAAACCCATACACAAATATTGATAAAAGTAACAACATCTGTTCTTGTTGTTCCCGTTGTTCCGATACGTTAAAGACATACAAATCCAAATTCTGTTCCGCTTCAATCACTTGTTGTGTGTCCTCGGGGTCATCTGTATTCAACGCGATTGACGGACTCGATTGTTTCATCAAATCCCCGATTGCGTCTTCTTCAAACGTCCCTTCTCGTACTATCACATCGAGCCATCCAAGAGAACCTGTCATCACACCGGTCGGGGCGATATCTGTCATAGCACCAATTTGAATCGTTCTAAGCGGTGCCGCGTCGCCCGTTGCATTCTCGTCCCTCAATTCAAACGTATCACCGATTTCTGCTTCGACCGTCTCTGAAGTGATGAATTTTTTCTGATCCATGTCTTGATACGAGATCTCATCAATCAAGACGGCTCCTGGTACGTCCCCGTCTTCAAAACGACTGACAGGCGCTCCGATTTGTTTCAAGTACGCATTGAAACTTTCATCATCTAATTGATAGAGGGATACGTAGTACATAAATTTTCCGTCAACAAACGACGATGCTAAATTCTCGTTCTCGATAATTGCACTCGGTAATTGAGATTTGCTGACCATCGTTTGGACCGTTGCATTTTCAAAATATGTTCCGTTCGTCACATGATCTAACGATTCATAACGTCGTAAATCATTTTGATCAAGCGTTGAACCATTCACAAGAATATCGAAATCATATTCTGCTTGAGACATGTCAAGGGACTGTTCGAGACGATCAGTGAAGTAACTGACCCCTAAAAACAGGACGATACTGATGACGAGCGAGAAGACGGTAACCAGATATCGTTTACGGTTGCGCTTCGTATTCTTCAACCCAATCTCTGCTTCTAAACCGAAAAGACGACGAACTAGTTTTGACGTCTTCACTTGTTTTGACGTCAATCGTACATCTTGCGTTTGACGAATGGCGTCAATCGCAGAAATCTTTGAGGCTCGACGCGCCGGAAGATAGCAGGAAATGAAAATGGTTACGCTCGAAATGAAGAGAGTTAATAGTAAAGTAATCGGTGTGACGACAACTTCAAACTTCTCCGTCACGTTTAACGCTTTTTCGGCAAATGCATTGATGAATAGGAATGTGAACGCAATACCCGTAATCCCCGCCAGGATACCGAGTGGAATGCTAATCCCCCCAATGACCATCCCTTCAAAATAGACCGAGTTCCGCTTTTGTCGCTTCGTAGCCCCGACACTTGCCAACATTCCGAGGTAACGAGAACGCTCCGACACACTGATGGCGAATGCGTTATAGATTAGAGAAATCGAACCGATCACAATGACCGCCATGATGATTCCACCAAATCCATATAGCGTTTTACGCAATCCATCGTCATTTGTCACTCCATAATAACGAAGCAACGAGGAATTATAGGCGACACGTTCTATGTTCTGTTCGGTCATCAACTGTTTCGCTTCCGAATAAATCGAGTTGTCTACATCGTTCAAGGCGACGAACGTATCGACTTTTGCTCCATTCAATTCTTGATCATCGATGAATCCGACGACTGTATACCCTGGCGACCAAGTCGGTTCCCAGTCAGGTCGAGCCATCGTTCCAACAACCGTCAATGTCACCGTATCCTCAATGTTTAATTGTTCGAGAATCGTCTCATCTTCTCGGATCAAACCATCATTTTGTGTCAACACGTAACCTGATGACGGATCAATCCGCTCTCCAATCTCAAGTGTCAATTCATCACCGATGTTATAGGTGACGAGGGCATTTTGGCGAATCCCTTCTGAAATGACGACTTCGCCTTCTTTTTCCGGTAGACGCCCCTCAGTCAAGTCAATTGGAAAACTCTTCAATCCGGATGTGTTATAGTTTCGAACATATAAGTATGGTTTGTAAGCATTTTGTGACTCTTCTAGTTGAGCATAACCATCATTTGAAAGGATGACAGCCTTCGTGTTCGCATCATCCCGAATAGCTTCGACTTGCTTTTCGTTTATATCTAGATACTGAACATGCCATTCTCCGTTATCTGCAATGTCTTGACGAATCATCAAATCCAAAAAAGAAGATCCGAGCGTTGTGACAGCTGTAATCATCGATACAGAGATGATGACTCCGATGATTGTAACAAGCGAGCGTCGTTTGTTCTCGCGCAAATGCCGAAGTGTCATTTTATTGATGATGTTCATGCGCGGACGACCTCATTCTTCGCAATCTTGCCATCTTCAATCGAAATGATACGATCCGCCTGTAAGGCAATCCGCTCGTCATGGGTAATGATGATGAGCGTTTGATTGAATTTCTTATTGAACAGTTTTAACAGGCTCATGATTTCTTCACTATTTTGACTATCCAAATTTCCTGTCGGCTCGTCGGCTAAGATAATAGCTGGATTACTAATCAGTGCCCGCCCGATGGAAACGCGCTGCTGTTGCCCGCCCGATAATTGATTTGGTAAATGGGTCAATCGGTTTGACAAGCCCAAGATACCGATGATGCGTTCCAAGTGCGCGATATCCACTTTTTGTTCATCTAATAGCATCGGTAACGTGATGTTCTCTTCGACCGTTAAAATCGGAATCAAGTTATAAAACTGATAAATCAAACCGATTTGTCGACGACGGAAAATGGCAAGCTGCGTCTCGTCCAATGCATAAATGTCTGTTTGATCAATCAACACCTGTCCACTCGTCGGCACATCGACACCACCAAGTAAATGCAACAATGTCGATTTCCCCGAACCCGAAGGCCCGACGATACAGACAAATTCACCTTTCTTCACCGTGAACGAGACGTCATCGAGCGCTCTGACCTCCATCTCGTCCTTGCCGTATACTTTCGATAAGTTTTGCACTTCTAATATGTTCATGTTTGCACCCTCCAGTACTTGATCTACTTCGAGTGTACCGAGTGAGTGTGACTCGTCTGTGACTCGAAAGTGACGATTTCGTCACTTAGCGGTCAGACAACTGCTTTATAGAAGCGAATATGAAAATCCGTTCCGACCCCAGGTTCGCTTCGAACAGTCAACTCACCTTCCTGGCTCATAATGATACTGTGTGCCATGGCAAGCCCAATCCCGACACTTTCTTCGCTCGCATTCACACCTTTATAAAACCGTTGGAAAATGTACGGGATGTCTTGTTTTGCGACGCCAATCCCCGTGTCACGAATCACAATTTCTGTATACAGCGTATTTTCACTGAACTCGATGAATACATCGCCCTGTTCCGGCGTATGCTCCACGCAATTTTTTAAGATGTTGATGAGTGCCTCTGTCGTCCACTTCAAATCACCCTCGAATGTAACATCTTTTTCGCCTTGAACGTGAAGTCGTTGCATTTTAATATCAATCGGTACGAGCATCGGTTCCGCTACGGCTTCAATGAGCGCAGGGACAGATACCAATTCGCGCTTGAAATGTATTGTCCCGGCATCAATTTTTGATAGTTTGAGAAGAGAAGACAAGAGCCACTCCATTCGTTCAAGTTGTAATTGTATGTTATGGGTGAATTCTTGACGCTTTTCCTCGGATAGACGAGGGTCACTGAGGAGATCCGCCATGACGGTCATCGAGGTGAGCGGTGTCTTCAATTGATGGGAGATATCGGAGATCGCATCCGTTAACTTCTGTTTATCTTCTTCAAGATGCGCGCCTTGTTCAGATAGCATTTTCGTCACTTTGTAGAGTTGGCTCTTTAACAAACTGAGCTCCCCTTCGCGATTATCACGGACATCCAATGTATAGTTGCCATTACTGATTTCTTGAAGATATCCCGAGAGCTGCTCGATTTCTCGATAACGCCATGCCGTGAAACGATACGTAACGCCGAAAAGTATGATTGCTAATAGGACGACCAGAACGGCCGCCTCTATGGACATGAATAAGAAGGCAATACCTACAGCTATTCCAATGAAAAATAGACAAGTGAACAAGTATATTCTTATTTCTTGGTTTCGCAACATATTAACGCCCCACCTTGTATCCGATTCCACGCACCGTCGTAATAAGCATCGGATGTTGTGGATCATCCTCTAGTTTCTCGCGGAGTCGCTTAATATAAACGGTCAACGTATTATCGTTCACGAATTCCCCACCCACATCCCAAATCTGATCGAGTAGCTGGGTCCGTGACAACACTTGCCCTGTATGCCTCCCAAAGATGAGCAACAAACGATACTCGAGCGCTGTCAACAAAATTTCGTCCCCATTCTTTTTTACTTTTGCATCTTGCGTATTGATTTCAACTGGACCAATCGTCAACAGAGGCGAGCGTACGTTTTTATTGTATCGACGAAGTACCGAGTGAATTCGTGAAACGAGTTCTCGGACACGGAACGGTTTCGTGATGTAGTCGTCCGCTCCCATATCGAGTCCCATCACCACATTCACTTCATCATCGAATGCCGTCAGAAAGATGACAGGGATATCTTGTTGTTGCTTCACGAGCCGACATAAGTCATATCCACTCCCATCTGGCAGTGACAAATCAAAGAGGCATAAATCAATTGTATGTAACTGTTGTTCAATCATAAGCGTCGCGTCAGCCGCGTTTTGGCATAACGTTGTTCTAAATTGTTCTTGTTCGAGTGAATATTGGAGACCGGAGGCGATCGTCCGGTCGTCTTCTACGATTAGAATATGCATGGTATTCCCTCCTGACTCTTCTCCCCATAATATAGCAGTCTTTATTCAAGTGAGGTGAGAAATCAAAAATCCCTAACGAGAAATCTCATCAGGGAGGACAATGCGTTATTTGCATGCGGATTAGGATGTTGTCACTCGAAGGCACTCCGGTCGTACGAATCCGACTTCACCTAAGAATCGTAATGCATCAATCGTCAATTCGTCGAGTTTGATGGATTGAACTTTCGGCTCGGTCTGTTCATCGACCCACACTTTCCAAATCTCGACTTCCTCCGCCGTCTTCAAATGGTCGGTTATATACTCGACGAGCCGTTCTGCTCTCGCATCGGAATAACGCCAACGCAACTCTACTACGTGCGGTTTTGAAGAATACGCCTCGACGTTCTCCACCGCATAATAGAGACTATGTTTAATTTCAATCTCGTCAAGCTGCTCTTCCGACTCGACGTTCATCAAAATCTTTTCATCACGGTCGAGGTCCTCAACGTCTGTCAGAATGTCAGGCAACTCGAATCCTTTTTGGATGGCCTCGTTGATAGATAAGAACTCGCCATATGGATTTTCAACTTCTTTTAGTGGGTGATCGCTCACAATAAATTGGAATTCACTCATGTCAAAGCCCCCTCTTGTTTTATTGACACTCCCACGATTAAAACCGTGGGATTCTGAAGTGCTTGTGCGAGCGCAGTCCATTTCTGTTTTGCTCAATCCTTCAGATGAGGGTGTGCCATCACCCCTCCTGAGACAGATCATATAGATTCTCAGGCTGATTGACTTTTACCATCAACCACAGGTGCGGTTCGGATATTCATCGCACCGACTACATCTCGATGTTTATTAAATCCGCAAGAACACGAATAGGTACGGTCTTTCGCTTTATTCCGACTCCCGCAAGAAGGGCATGTTTGAGATGTGTGTGCAGGATTGACATATTCAACCTTGATCCCTTCTAGTTTCGCCTTGTACTCGATAAATAATGCCAAGCGATAGAACGACCATGTATGCAGATTCTTATTGTTTTTACGGCTTGTTCTTGCCGTCTGCCGGATATTCGCCAGCTTCTCTAGGCGAATGACAGAAATATTGTTCTCTTTTGCGAAGTCGACGATCTCACGGCTCACCTTGTGATCCTTGTCTTTCATCCAACGCTGCTCCTTGTTGTCCAGTTCCTTGATCGCGTTCAGCTTCTTCTTTTGACCGAGCTCTTTCCGTCTCGCCCGGAACTTGCGTTTCATGCACTTGTTTTCACGACCGTTCCCAAAGAACCTCACCTTGTCGCAATCGGTCGATGCGACCGCCGGGACTTTGAGACCGAGGTCGACACCAAGAACCTTCGTACCGGTCTTCTCCGTCGTGGGGATTGTGACAGCGATTTGAGCCATCCATTTATTTGACTTCTTCGTGATACGAAGCGTACCCAGCTTGTTATTCAGAAGGGAGAAGTTACGATTGTCTCGATCGACCATCTCGGCACGGATCTCTGTCCTTTTGACCTTCCCGTCTACCATGATTGGAAGAAAAACGGACTCAAAATCGAACGAATAGTTCTGGTTGTTCCATGTGCAATAAGGTTTCTTCAGGACAGGGACGACCTTGTATTTCGAATTCTTCACTTTCCGGAAGACACTCTGGGCATCTTTGATGACCTGGTTCTTGACGGCACTAGGCAAGGGCGAGGAGACATTCTTGCTCGTCAACTTGAGCGTCACCTCGGCTTTCACCATGTCCGAGACAAGTCGGTTGGTCGTCTCGATGTATGTCGCCATCATATCTTTTAGAATCGATTCCTGTTCTTTGGTAGGATGAAGCTTGATATTGACCGTCAACGTCTGGGACACGGTGTCACCCCCTTGTTTTTTGTTGTTCAACATAACGTTTAATCGTTTCGCTCGATACATTTCCAGCGGTGGAGACGAAATAGGATCGTGTCCAGAGACTCGGCAAATGTTGAAGATGAGGAAATTCCTCTCTTAACTTTTTAGATGTTACTCTCTTTATTTTTGCCATGATGTCAGCAGGACTCAGTGTTGGAGGGGCGTTAAGGAACATATGCGTATGATCTTTCTCGCATTCCAAGGCTATAATGTTGATATTCAGTTCTTCGCATATTTCGGACATCAAACCTTTGAAACGTGTTTCTACATCGTTACGAAGGAATATCTTTCTTCTGTATCGAGGACAGAAGACGAAGTGATAATTGATTAGAGAAACAGTAATATGAGTTCTTCTATAGTTGGTTTCCATATTCATATCGTGTCAGTTTAACCAACAAACTGCAACAAGAAGATTTCCAGATACTTAAAGCGCCAAAACCTTCGGACTCTTTACTGACACTCCGCATCCTGCCGAGCTTTTATCCCACCCCTAAAGGAGTGGGCTTTCCCGCTCGAAAATTCTGTAATGGGTCGCTATCGTTTGATTGCACGAATGGATATGAAAAGACCAATCACATATCCGATGATTGAACCGATGACAATACCGTACATAAACGGAAAATCAACTAATAAAGAGATGACGATTCCGCTAACCGTGCCAAATACAAGTCCAAGCCCGACTGCTGATTCGCGCCATTCGCTCACCTTCACCCCTCCTCTTCTTTCCACTCATTACATACGAATCGACCAGATTAAACGTTTCATCGCCATCTACTATTTTTCATCCAAAAAAAGGACCCAGTATGAACTGACCCCCTTCAAAAAACTATTCGACCGTCGAGACTGCCTCAGCGAGTGCTGCCTCTTCTTCATGATATTTCTCGACAAAGGCATCGAGTAACGCTCGTACCTCATCCGTCGATTTCGTTTCCATCAAGTTATGACGTAGCTCGCTCGCCCCACGGAATCCTTTGACATAAATCTTGAAGAAACGGTGCAAGTTCGAAATCGAACGCGGCACGTCTTCTTGGAATTTATCCTGAAGGTCCAGTTGCAGACGCAATAGATCGAGATGTTCTTCCATCGAGTGCTCACGTGGCTCTTTCTCAAACGCGAACGGGTTCTTGAAGATCCCACGACCGATCATGACGCCATCGACCCCATATTTCTCAACGAGTTCAAGTCCCATTTGACGATCGAGGATGTCCCCGTTGATCGTGATGAGCGTATCCGGGGCGATCTCGTCCCGCAACTTCACGATGCCCGGGATCATCTCCCAGTGCGCGTCGACTTTACTCATCTCGTTGCGCGTGCGCAAGTGAATCGACAAGTTGGCGATGTCTTGTTTCAAGAGATGCGTCAACCAGTCACGCCACTCATCGAGCTTCGAATAGCCAAGTCGTGTCTTGACGCTGACCGGGAGACCACCGGCTTTTGCTGCTTGAATGAGCTCAGCTGCCACTTCCGGACGGAGAATAAGACCGCTCCCTTTTCCACGTTTCGCCACGTTCGGGACCGGGCAACCCATATTGATATCGAGTCCTTTATAGCCCATCTCGGCCATCCCGATACTCATTTGACGGAAATATTCCGGATTGTCTCCCCAGATGTGGGCGACCATCGGCTGCTCATCCTCAGTGAACGTCAAACGACCACGGAGGCTTCCTTTTCCTTCCGGATGGCAATAGCTGTCCGAGTTCGCGAATTCTGTGAAGAAGACGTCCGGGCGTCCCGCATGGGCGACGACATGACGGAAGACGACATCGGTCACATCTTCCATCGGGGCAAGTATAAAGAATGGACGCGGAAGGTCGCGCCAAAAGTTTTCTTTCATCGTAAAATCAGTTCCTTTCATCCATACAGTCCAACAAAATCACTCATCTATTCTATTATGTCCGTCGGATTGTATCAACTGACATTACTCATGATCCGTTTCTTTCGAGCGAATGAGTTGAAAAAAGTGCGGGAATCCTTCGGTCAATAAGTAATGAAGCACACGATTCGTGTATTCCGGTTCAATCGTTCTCGTGCGAAGTAGCGTCTGGAGCACCATCCCGTCAATCCCGGCCATCGTCCATGTGGCGACCGCCCGGGTCATCGGCCCTTGCTCGACTCCGTAAGCCCGTACAAAGATCGCCTCAATCCGTGTAATCCAGTCTTGATATTTCTCTCTGAACTTTTGTTCGATGTCCTCATTGCCAATCATCGCTTCGTGGGCGAGATAAAATTGAAGTCGGCTCTCCGCATCTTTTTGAAGGCGTTCCTGCATACCTTCATAGATTTCCTGGATGATCACCGCCACTTCTTTTTGATCGTCATGGGAGACGGTCTCAATGCGTTTGACTTCTCCAAGTCCCTCGTCCATTACGTCATATAGAATCGCCTCTTTGGAGGTGTAGTAATGATAAATCGCACCCGTACTGAATCCGGCCCGCTCCGCAATCCCTCGGAGTGTCGTACCTTTGATGCCCTGTTCGACGATGATTTCACGCGCGGCTTGTAAAATTTTTAACTTTCCTTCGTTCATCATCATCTCGCACCCTCCTCTGTTTTCCTCGCTCATTATACCATAATGATGTGGCGAACTTTCGACACTTCCATGTGAACTCACGTCTTCTATTGACAGCGTTTACAAAACTTTGTTACACTTTTCACATAAACATAACGAACGTTCGGTATGTTTAGCCATTGCATTTATTTCTGTTCATCTCATTTTCGAAAGGAGTGTCATGTTATGTTTTTCTTCGAGTCAATTCCTTGGTATAACGTCGTCATGTGGTTCGTCGTTCTTGGGCTGTTGATGGGGTTGAACGAGTTCGTCCGTTCCGGTAAACGGGCCAGTCAACTTATATTCATGGCGTTACCGATCGCGCTGACCCCGGTCTGGTTGTTTGTCGTCGATTCGGAAATCACGTCGTGGTTCCATTGGGTGAAGGTGTATTCGGCACTAGCCGGCGCGCTCATCTACATGGTCATTCGCTTCACGAACTACCATAAGAAACATCCTTGGTATTTAGTACTCGTCCCGGCCATTCTTGCCATCAATATCCTGGAGGCCGTTATACGGGAGTTTCAAGTCGGCTTCATGGGATTCAACGGAGTCGTCGACGGTATGAACTACATCTCTGGTGGGTGGAACTACGTCAACGCCTTCGCCGGAATTTTGAACATCCTCACCATTTGTGGCTGGTTTGGGATCTTTGCGACGTCCGGTAAGCGAGTCGATATGATTTGGCCGGACCAGACGAAATTGTGGATCATCGCATATGGGATTTGGAACATCTCCTACGTCTATTCGTGTGCACCAGGTAACGCATTTTATTCCGGATTTGCGTTGAACATTGCCGCGACCATCCCTGCTCTCCTTTGGGCGAAAGGAACATGGATGCAGAACCGTGCCCAAACGCTCTCGATTTGGATGATGTGGGTTATGACCTTCCCTTACTTCTTTGCGGTCGGCAGTACGTTCAATGTGAGCGTCTCTTATAATCCGTCAGCGAACTGGACGCTCGCCCTCATCAGTCTCGCCCTCAACGTCGTGCTCGCCGTCATGCAGGTTTCACGTATTATGAAACGACGTCTCAATCCGTTGAAAGACGAGATGTGGACCGATACTGAAGAATACAAACGAGTCGATGCGTTACGAGAAACAGAATCCCCTAATCCTAAGACAGCATGACAACACCCCATAGTAGATGGAATTCGAATTCCGCTACTATGGGGTGTTTTTTGTAGGACTCCATTGTAGTCGTAGAGAATAGAAACACGAAAGGATGATGACAATGATTTTGTGGATTAACGGTGCATTCGGCTCGGGCAAGACAACCTGTGCCAAGCTACTTGAGAAACAGTTGCCGAACGCGTTTCTCTATGACCCGGAACAAGTCGGCTTTTTCATTCGGGACCAATTGCCAAAAAGCCTTCAACAGTCCGATTTTCAGCACCATCCGGAATGGCGGGAGTTCAACTATCGGATGTTGTCGAAGATTGCCACGTCCTTCGATGGGATCATCCTCGTTCCGATGACATTGGTGGACGCAACGTATGTAGACGAAATCATCGGTCGGCTTCAGCGGGACGGGATCGACGTACGTCATTTGATCCTCGAAGCGCATCGACAAACGCTCGTGAAACGATTGAATAAACGTTTCGAATGGTTCAACTCTTGGGGGGAAAGCGCAGATTGATCGCTGCCAGTCCGCATTTCAATCTGAAATCCATGCAGAAAAAATTGTAACAGATCACCTCTCAAAACAAGATGTTGCGCGAGCGGTCGCCGATCATGTCGGTCTCACACTTGCCTCAAAATGATTCAGATTCATACATCGCTTCGGACGGCTCGTCTTCCCATCGGATGACGAGCTCACTTGAATGGGATAGACTCAGCTCCACCGCCTCACACATCGTATCGGTCAACCACATGCAGCGAAACAACAGTTGCCGATATCCGTACAGTTCATCGACGATTTCAAAGCGCCCCATTTGAACGAACTGGCTCAACTGTTCAATTGGACACACCGAATAAGTGGATTCACCAAAGCGAACGAGCGACGAAGTATCCCAGTCCACGTTCGAGATGGTCACGGTGGCACGACCCGTCCATACCGCTTCCTTTTTGAACAAGTCACGGATCCCATCCATAAAGACGAGACGGATTGTCGAACCCGTCACAGTCGCTTCTGTGATGACCGCATCATGCAGGGAAAGCGGGACGTTACGAGTTCGAAACGTATATTGCTTCATTCAATCCCTCCTAAAGATTACTGTTATATTTTTCGTTCTCAATCACCTAATCAACATGAAGATGTTCCGATTTAGTATAAGTATCCTAATAAATCGAGCTTTCCTTCCATCCATCGCTTATCCCCAACCGCTCGTACCATCAGTTCGTCAAATGATGTCTCACCAATCCCGCGTGTCGTCTGGTTCTCATCATTGATTTGAAGCCACGTGCATGTGTTGGATACCGTGTGAAACCCGATGCGTTCGTAAAGGTCTGGTTGGTCTGCGAATAACAGAAGAAAGTCGATTGAGTATTCTTTTCCGAGGGCAATGATTTCTTCCATCAGCGCCCGTCCGACCCCACGTCCCCGAACTTCTTCCCGGACAGACAGATCGATGATGCCGAGCACGTGAATCGGTTCTCCGTTCATATTCATCACACGAAAGTCTAACCCGACTTGTCCAATGATCCGTTCGTCTTCATACGCGACGATTCGGATAGATTGAAGGAAACGCGTGTTGCAGTAGCTCGGTCAGTTCCTTATCCATCGATTCTGAAACGGTCATCTCCAGGTGTTGCTCGATTTTCACCTCTTCTTCCCTTCCGATTGAAAGCGCCCATACCGAACGACATGGACCCCGTTCGGCATCAGCTGTTGCTCGATTACGTCGAGTTGTAGTGGCAAGATGTTGCCGTCCGGAAAAGTCGTTTGCCTGAACCGATGATGATGGGATACATGATCAGTCGAACTTCATCGATGAGATCGTTCGCGAGTAGCGTATGCACAAGTTCGCTGCTTCCCCAGACGTGTAAATCGGGTCCCTCTTCTTGTTTGATTCGTTTTAACGCTTCGACCGGTTCTGTCAGAAACGTCGTTGATTCCCATCGTGAATCCTGTGATTGCCGCGTGACCACATACTTCATCGCCCGAGTGGCTTCCCGCCAGACATCATCATGGTTCGGCCAATAACTCGCCCATTGGTCATAAGTCTTTCGCCCGAGCAACAAATCAAACTCACTATGCATTTGCGTCCGAATCCAAATGCCAAGCTCTTGACTCGAAAACGGCTCCGTCCATCCCCCATGCATGAAATCCTCACTCAAATCTTCTTCCTTCCCACCCGGTGCTTGAATCACACCGTCCAATGACAGATGTTCAAGTACAATGATTTTCCTCATCTCCGACTCCCCTTTCGGCTGTTTGCAAAAAAGCCCCCGATTGAGTCAATGAACTGAACCCTGAATGATAGACACTTGATAAAAAGTGCTCATTCAGGGTTCAGTTCACTTTTTGTAGATAAACATTGTTAAATCAACAAAAATTAGCAATCCATTTTATATGCTAATTGGATTGCTAAAAGGTTTGTTATTTTATGTTTTGTACTATTAAACTTAACACGTTAGATGATGGCACGCTACTCTGCTTATATTTATTCAGTATGAAGTAACAACTGATCTAAATCCATTATTTTAATTTTCTTTTTCGGTAACTGTTTAATCAATCCAAGTTCTTCTAGAGTAGTAAATTTACGGCTGATTGTTTCTGGTGTGGTACCAAGATACGAGGCTAAATCCTTTTTGGACATTGGTAAGACAATCGTTGGACTATCGCCACTTCCCTTTTCAACATTCTCAGCTAAAAAGGATATAATGCGGGTTTCTACATTTTCAATCGCTACTTGTGTGGTTTGTTTTTCAGAATCCTTTAAACGCATCGTTACTTCTGACAGTATTTTTAATGAGATCTGCGGATATTCCACCAAATACTTCTGTAAATCACCTCGTTTAATTAAACAAATGGATGTATTTTGTAGTGCTTCCGCATAATTCTCATGAATACTTCCAGGTTGGAAAACGGCGACTTCACCTGTAAAATCACCAGGATTTAAAATGCGAACAAGTTGTTCTTTTCCAGAATCCGTTAAGCGGTAAATCCGAGCCTTACCTGAATTGATAATATATAAGGTATCATCTTCCTCATCTGCACGGAATAACATTTCCCCTTTTTTAAGATGAAGTATCTTGGCAGATTCCGCAATCAAATCCATTTGTGAGTCTTCCAAATGGTTGAAAATGGGAACAATACGAATACATTCTGCATGTCCATGTTGGTGATGACAACATTGGTTTTGTTCCAAAATAACCTCTCCCTTTTATAAAAAGCCTAAGAGGGCATCCTAGGATTCCTTTCTATTCACTCGATTAAGCAGGTTTTACCTTTGATTTGACAACAGAATATCCTAAGTCTTCAATTGCCTTTTCGATATCGTTAATAGCGACTGCTTCTGAATCAAAATCTACTTTTACTTTACTTGCATTGAACATTACTTTCAAGCTATCTTGATTCACACCGTTTATTCCTTTCACCGCATTTTCAATCTTTTGGAGACAAGATGGGCAAGATAAGGTTTCTAATTGAATCGTTGCTTTTTGCATAAATCATTTCCCCCTTCATTTTTTAACGACCGTAAACCAATCTATTCTTTTGTTTTTGAGTTCCTTAAAGCCTGATATGCTTTATCTACTTCTGATAACATCTCGAATGTGCCTGCATACGTTTCACATACATCTCCAGGAATGGTGTAGTTGTCTGTGATTTTTCGTAATTGAGCAAATTCAGCATCTAAGTCAGGTTTGTTCGTACCTGCGTCTTTTACTTTTCCACTAATTGTTTCAAACAATTCACGTACTTCAAAGGCTTCTGGGTGATTCTTACCATGGGCCCGTGTAATTGCAGTGGTGTATAAATCAAGTTTTTCAAAATAGTTTGTTATTACTTCGTTAAATGTTTGTTCAGAAAATGTTTGTTCAGACATTATTCGTTCCCTCTTTCTTGTGATTTTTTGGTCTTAGGCCGATTTTACTTTTGATTTGACGACTGGATATCCTAAGTCTTCAATGGCTTTTTCGATATCGTTAATGGTGATCGTTTCTGAATCAAAATCTACTTTTACTTTACTAGCATTAAATAATACTTTTAAGCTATCTTGATTAACCCCATTTAATCCTTTCACCGCATTTTCAATCTTTTGCATACAAGATGGACAAGATAATGTTTCTAATTGAATAACTCCTTTTTGCATGAATTATTTCTCCTTTCATCTTATCTTTGATTTTTTTGTTTTCCCTCTTCTTTTTTTTTACAATTTAAGTATAGTTCAGGTTCAACGAAATGAAATTGATGCAAATCAAGTTTTAAGAAAAAGTAGGGGAGTATTTTGTTCTTCCTACCTGAATACTTCCCCTTTATCATTCATCAAGACTGGTTTCTATTAAAATTATTCTCTCAAACGGTATCGAAGCAATCTCATACCATTCAAGATGACTACTAAGATACTTGCTTCATGAACCAACATCCCGATTGACATATTCATCCATTCACTAAATAGTAGGCTGGCAAGTAAGACTAATACCACACCAACTGCTATGGTAATGTTCTGTTTCATGTTTCTTGAAGTTGATTTTGTTAAGCCTAATGCGTGTGGTAAACGACTAAAGTCAGAATTCATTAAAACAACATCTGATGTTTCAATTGCAACATCTGTTCCACTTCCCATGGCGATTCCGATATCTGCTAAGGCTAGTGAAGGACTATCATTCACTCCGTCACCGACAAAGGCAATGATCCCGCCTTCTGCTTGCATTTTTTCGATATAAGCAGATTTTCCTTCCGGTAGCATATGACCATGTGCTTCTGTTAACCCAAGTTCTCTAGCAACTAAATCTACGGTTCCTTGGTTGTCCCCAGAAAGAACGACAAGGTTTTTGACCCCTAGTTTTTTCAGTTTTTGAAGATCTTTTTTAACACCTGGACGGATTTGATCCCGAATACCCATCAGAACGTTTAATTCTCCGTCGACCGCAGTTAACACAAGAGAATTCCCATTTTTCTCAAAGCGTTCGACGTCTTTTTTAGCTTTTTCGCTTAATTTCACATTTTCCTTTTCCATTAAAGCTACGTTACCAACGGCTATACGATGAACACCTATTTTTGCTACAATTCCGCCACCTTTAACGACTTCGGTTTCTTCAACAGTAGAGAAAGTTGTCTCGCCAATATCCTGTAGGACAGCTTTCGCTAGTGGGTGGTCCGATTCACGCTCCACACTTGCTAAATATCCTAGAACCTCTTCAGTATTTTTTCCGTAAAATTCTTTTTCGGCAACTTCAGGGTTTCCTACTGTCAATGTTCCTGTTTTATCAAAAACGATAGTATCTACTCTGCTAAAGTCATTGATAACTTCACTACCTTTTAGGAGGACACCATTACGTGCACCGTTTCCGATACCGGCAACGTTGGATACAGGTACCCCGATAACTAATGCACCTGGACATCCTAAAACAAGAATCGTGATAGCTAGTTCAATATCTTTTGAGAAAAACCAAACAATAAAACCAAGGACTAACACAGCTGGTGTATAGTATTTTGAGAATCGGTCAATGAAACGTTCTGCTTCTGATTTGGAATCCTGCGCCTCTTCCACTAATTCGATAATTCTACCAAATGTTGTATCTTCTCCAACACGATCAGCTCGAATTTGGATCGTTCCATTTTCTAAGATAGATCCTGCAAATACTTCAGAATCAACCTTTTTACTTACAGGTAGCGATTCTCCAGTAATACTTGCTTCATTAATGTGACCTTCACCAATTAACACTGTTCCATCTACCGGAACTTTTGCACCCGTTTTAACTAATAAAATATCACCTTCGTCTACATCATCGACATCTACTTCTTCAAATTCTCCGTTTTCCATTTGCTTTAAAGCACTTTCTGGTGCCAGCTCTGTTAATTCTTTAATGGCAGAACGTGTTTTGTTCAAGGTACGTTGCTCCAAGTAAGAACCAAATAAGAATAAGAAAGTAACGATGGCTGATTCCTCATAATTTTGAATCAATACTGCCCCAATAACTGCAATGGTAACTAAAACATCAATACTGACAACTTTTACTTTTAATGCCTGATAGGCTTGAATCGCAATTGGTGCTACACCAAGAATAGATGCAATGATGAGCGACCAATTGAAAATGGCCATGTTGTCTAAGGAAAATCGTCCGAAGAATGCAAGTGCAATCAAAATTGCACTGATCAGTGTAATGGAATTTTTTTTACTTAATATATATCTTTGCATGTTGATTCCCTCCAATTTCATTTTCATTTGTATTCCTTGTTGATGACTCTAGCATAGGATGTTTCTATGAAATAAAAATTGATTCGAATCAAGTTCTATTGCAAAAGTGAAAAATTATAAAAGAACAGCATAACAAAACCAACTGTTTTACGGAACAACTCTTATATATTGTCGAACATACAATCACAAAAATTCATTATATTGTACATTCTTTATTCAGCAGGCTTTAGAAAAGCATTATAAACAGCAAACTAAACCGCTCGGAAAATGAACTGAACCCTGAATGATAGACACTTGATAAAAAGTGCTCATTCAGGGTTCAGTTCACCGGAGTAAAACCACTATTTTCTTGTAACATACAAATCCATTCATCAATGGTAAAATTTTGTGCACTAGTTGGATAAAAATTTATTTCTTTTTTCAAATTATCGTCCTCCCTTTACATTATTTTTCTGTCAAAGTAAGTCGAACAAGCTTAGATTTTTATCAAATATTTTTTTTAGCTTATTATTTCTTTCTCTTCGAACTGTACTTCCTACTCTTTCTTTTTACACCATCATCAGTTTTCACAACATTGCTTCTATTCTTCTTTTCAATCTGCACCGCTTCAAATTGCTCTTTTGAAATGATTGCTGGATGATTATTTTCAGAAACATAATTCTCTTGATGTTCCCCGGCATTCAATAGCCTCACTACACCAATATATTTTTCATTGCTAAACATGACATCAATGGTTCGTTTACTCCATTTTTCTTTCCCTGTTGGTGTTTGATATGCTCCCCAATAGAATAAACAGATTTGTTATTTCATCTGTCTACCTATTGGGAAGCATATCACTCTACGTTGATCAGGCATCTCCTTACCTCCTGGCACTTATGTTTTTTTAGACTAATAATATTCAATGCGATTTCTAACTATATGATTAGTCTAAATACAACACATTTTATGCCCTACATCTATTCTGTCAACTCCCCCATCCAAAATCTATTCTATCAACTCAACCCCGATTTTCAGGGCATCTAAAGCCAATAATAAAAAGGGTCCCACCTGTTTATTAACATAAAATAAACTTAAGTGAAACCCTATAAACCTTGCTCTATCAATGCTTGAACAGCTAGTGTATTTATTCCCTAGACATCCACGCCACCGTCTCCACATGCGCCGTATGCGGGAACATGTCGACCGGTGTCACTTCCATCAAGCGATAACCTCGGTCGGCGAGGTAACGCATATCGCGCGCCTGCGTCGCGACGTTACACGAGACGTATACGATTCGCTTCGGTCCCATCTCGACCATCGTCTCAAGGAACGATTCGGCACATCCTTTACGTGGTGGGTCGACAACGATGACGTCCGGGTTTACGCCCTCTTTCTTCCACTCTGGAAGCACATCTTCCGCTGCACCACATGCGTACGTCACATTGTCGATCTCATTGACAAGCGCATTCTGTTTCGCATCCTCGATTGCTTCTGGTACGACTTCAACACCATACACGTGTGCCGCTTTCCGAGCGAGGAAGAGACTGATCGTCCCGATACCGCAATAGGCATCGACGACTTGTTCCGTACCTGACAGTTGTGCGTACTCAAGCGCCTTCCCGTACAACTTCTCCGTTTGGACCGGATTGACTTGGAAGAACGAGTGCGGAGATATCGTGAACGTGAGTCCTGCGATTTTATCCCCAATCGTTTCATGGCCGTAGAGCAACTTGTTCGTCGCTCCGAGGATGACGTTCGTCTTGTCCGGGTTGACGTTTTGCATGATCGACGTCACGTCTGGAAGACGCTCGACGATATCGGCGACAATCTCATTCACGCCTTTTAGTTTCGTCGTCTTCGTGATGAGGACGATCATGAGTTCACCCGAATGGTACCCGTAACGGGCCATGACGTGACGGATGACCCCACGTCCTGTCTTCTCGTCATACGCCGGTACGCCACGTGCATCCAACACATCACGGACGACTTGGATCGCCTTGTCATTACGCTCATCTTGAATCAAACATTCGCTCATCTCAACGATGTCATGGGAACGAGGGCGATAGAAGCCTGAAACGAGACGGTCTCCTTCTTGTTTGAACGGGACTTGTGCCTTGTTGCGGTAGCGCCAAGGTTCAGGCATCCCGATCGTGTCATGGACCGGCACGTCGAACTGCCCGAGACGCTTGAGCGCATCGACGACGCGTTCTCGCTTCTGGCGAAGTTGTCCTTCATAACTGAAGTGTTGCAGCTGACAGCCACCACATTGATAAAAAATCGGGCACGGTGGCTCGACGCGGTCGGCGCTCGCTTCTTTCACGTTCAACAACCGGGCGAACCCGTACTGCTTGTTCGTCTTCGTCACGACGATTTCGACCGTCTCACCCGGTAACGCGTTCGGCACGAACAGCGTATAGCCGTCGACACGTGCCACACCCGCCCCTTCGTGGGTCAGGTCGTGGACGTGGACATCGAGACGATCATTCTTTTTCACTGGTAGCATACGAATGCTCCTTCCATTGCAAATAGGAATGACTGATGTCGTCATTCCTATCTTTTCACTCTGCTTTATCGAGCGAAACATTGAACAATTGCTTGATCATCTGTTCGCGTTCATATTGTGCATTCAAATCTTCCATCTCGCGGATTCGGGCGTTCGGCGCGAGCACCGTCAAGTGACGGAATAAGTTCCGCATCTCACCTGTACACTCCCCGCCATACTCGCCGTCGATGTTGAGACTCATCGGCTCGGTCGTCTTCATCCGGACGCGGCTCGTCTTCACGTGCTCGACGAGTGAGCTGGATAAATGCTCACCCCGCAGGAGTAGGCGGACGACGTGGATGAATTCGAACAAGTTACATTTCCGCAAAATGAACAGATCGAACAACCCGTCATTCAACGACGCGTGTGGTGAGATTTTTTCAAATCCACCGACCGAGTTCGAGTTCGATGTGAGGAAGACCATGACCTCGCCTTGGAACGTTCCTTCATCGTGCTCAAGTTCAATATACGTCGGTTTGATGAGTGGCAGTTTCTCCATTCCTTTCACGTAATAGGCGAGCTGTCCGAGTGCCGTCTTCAACTTCGATGGCACTTCATACGAGAGCTCGGTCATGATACCACCGCCGGCGATATTGATGAAATAGTGGATGTCACCTTTCTCGCCTTCGATCTCCCCGAGGTCGACCGGCATCTCGAACCCATCACAGATGACGTCGAGTGCGCCGACGACGCTCAGTGGAATCCGCATCGCCCGGGCGAAGTCGTTCGTCGTTCCGACCGGAATGAGTCCGATTGTCGGACGATTCTCAAGCGGTGCGAGCCCAGAGATGACTTCGTTCAATGTCCCGTCTCCACCTGCAGCGATGATGAGGTCGAACTCGGCCGCTGAGGCCCGTTTTGCTTCGAGCGTGGCATCACCAATCGCTTTCGTCGCATACGTCGACGTCTCATAACCCGCATCCTCGAGGCGGTTCAAAATGTACGGGAGTTCCCGTTTGATCACTTCTTTACCAGATGTCGGGTTATAAATGACCCGCGCACGTTTCCGTTGCATATTGATTCTCTCCCCTATGCTCAACTCGAGCGAAAAGCGAGACACAAGTGTCTCGCCGCCTGCTTAGCGTTTCGCGATCTCTTCGTGGAACAAGCCATCGAGGAGTGCCGGGTTCGCCATCCCTTTCGTCTGTTTCATGATTTGACCGATGATGAAGCCTTTCGCACGGTCTTTCCCGTTCTTGAAGTCTTCGATCATTTGCGGATGCGCCTCGAACAATTCGAGGATGTAGCCACGGAGCAAGTTCTCGTCCGAGATTTGGGCGAGTCCGTTCGCTTCCACATATGCTTTCGGCTCAGCACCTTCTTCCATCATCGCCGTGAAGACACGCTTCGCGATTTTCGATGAAATCGTCCCTTCCGCAATCAAGCGGATGAGTTCAGCGAGTGATTCCGGTGTCAACTTCATCGTCTCAACTGTTTCGTTCGTCTTGTTCAAGTGACCGAGCACTTCACCCATGAGCCAGTTCGCTGCGGCTTTCGGCTCCGCACCGGCCGCTGTCGTCGCTTCGAAGAAGTCCGAGAACTCACGCGTCGACGTGAGGGCTTTCGCGTCGTATGCCGAGAGACCGTATTGGCTCATGTAGCGTTCACGACGTGCTGCCGGCATCTCTGGAATCGTCGCGCGGATGCGCTCTTTCCATGCCTCATCGATTTCGAGACGGACGAGGTCCGGTTCTGGGAAGTAACGGTAGTCCGCTGCCCCTTCTTTGACACGCATGAGAATCGTCTTTTTCGCCGCTTCGTCGTAACGGAGCGTCTCTTGACGCATGACGCCACCTGAGAGAAGCAATTTGCGATGACGCGTTTCTTCATAGTCGAGTGCCTTCAAGACGTTTGAGAACGAGTTTAAGTTCTTGAGCTCCGTCTTCGTACCGAACTTCTCCTGCCCGAATGGACGGACCGAGATGTTACAGTCACAGCGAAGTGACCCCTCTTCCATCTTGACGTCCGAGACGCCAGCGAACGAGAGGACTTCTTTCAAGCGTTCGAGATACGCGACCGCGTCTTTCGGTGAGCGCATGTCCGCTTCACTGACGATCTCGATGAGTGGTGAACCGGTCCGGTTGAAGTCGACGACCGAGTGTTTCTCGCCCGTGTGGTTCATCTTCCCGGCATCTTCTTCTAAGTGCACGCGCTCGATGCGGAATCGTTTCATCTCTCCGTCGACTTCGACGTCGACGTGACCGTTTGAACCAATCGGCTTGTCAAACTGCGAGATTTGATACGCTTTCGGCGTGTCTGGGTAGAAGTAGTTCTTCCGGTCGAACTTCGTATCTGTCGCAATCTCACAGTTGAGTGCCATTGCCGCTTTGATGGCGAGGTTGACCGCTTCTTCGTTCAATTTAGGCAAGACGCCCGGGTGTCCGAGGCAAATCGGACACGTCTGTGTATTCGTTTCGGCACCGTAAGTGCGTGAGCAGCCACACCAAATCTTCGACTTCGTGCTCAGCTCGGCGTGCACCTCGATCCCGATGATCGTTTCAAAGTTCATCGTACGTCCTCCTTAGAGCTGTGGCATCTTGAAACCGCCGTTTGCTTGTTCAAAAGCATGGGCCACGCGGTAAAGTGTTGATTCATCAAAGTAGTTCCCGATAATTTGAAGACCGACCGGGAGACCTTCTGAAAGACCTGCCGGGACTGAGATGGCCGGAATACCGACCAAGTTGACCGGAATCGTCATGATATCGTTCGCGTACATCGTGAGCGGATCGTCGAGCTGTTCGCCGAGTTTGAATGCTGTCGTCGGAGCAGTTGGTCCAACGATGGCATCATACTCTTCAAACACTTTCGCGAAGTCCTGCTTCATGAGGGTACGGACTTGTTGGGCTTTCTTGTAGAACGCATCGTAGTAACCAGAGCTGAGGGCATATGTCCCGAGCATGATCCGGCGCTTGACCTCGTCCCCGAACCCTTGTTCACGCGAATACGTGAACACTTCGTCGAGCGTGTCCGCTTCGGCGCGACGTCCGTAACGGATACCATCGAAACGTGCCAAGTTCGAAGAGGCTTCTGACGAGGCGAGCAAGTAGTACGCCGAGAGGGCATACTTCACAGACGGAATCGAAACCGTCTCGATCGTCGCACCGAGAGACTTGAGCGTCTCAATCGCTTTTTCAATCTGTTCACGGACGCCAGGCGCGACACCTTCTGCCATGAATTCTTCTGGAAGTGCGAACTTCATGCCCGTCAAATCCTGGTTGAGCGCTGCCGTATAGTCCGGCACTTCGACTTCAGCCGACGTCGAGTCCATGTCGCAATGACCCGCAATCGTATTCAATAAGTAAGCATTGTCTTCAACGGTACGCGTGAGCGGGCCGATTTGGTCGAGTGACGACGCGAAGGCGACGAGACCGAAACGTGAGACGAGACCGTATGTCGGCTTCATCCCGACGACACCACAATATGCGGCTGGTTGACGAATTGACCCACCCGTATCCGAACCGAGGCTGAAGAGGACTTGCCCAGCTGCGACCGATGCCGCTGAACCGCCTGAAGAACCTCCTGGTACACGAGTCGGGTCCCATGGGTTGCGGACCGGCTTGAACGCCGAGTTCTCGTTTGATGAACCCATCGCGAACTCGTCCATGTTCAACTTTCCGATCGTGACGGCACCAGCGTCATGAAGACGCTCGACGACCGTCGCATCGTGTGCCGGGACGAAGTTCTCGAGGAATGTCGAAGCACATGTCGTCCGCATCCCTTTTGTGACGATGTTGTCTTTCACACCGATCGGCATCCCAAAGAGCGGGTTGTCTGATGTTTTCGCAAGCTCATCCATGCGCTTCGCTTGCTCGAACGCATCCTCATTGAGCGTCAAAAACGCACCGATTTGATCATCCGTCGCTTCGATGCGATCGAACGATTCTTTGACGAGGTCCGTGACCGTGACTTCGCCTTCTTTTAATAACGTATGCAGTTTCGCTACACCGTGGTCAAATAAACTCATGAAAGGCCTCCTTACTCAAAGACCGCAGGGACACGGACTTGACCGTTCTCCCAGTCAGGTGCCATCCGTTCGACTTCCTCACGTGGAAGCGATGGACGGACCTCGTCTTTGCGTAGTACGTTTTTCAAATCTAGGGCATGGGTCGTCGGTTCGACACCCGTTGTATCCAGCTCATCGAGTTGCTCGGCGAACTCGAGAATTTTTGTCAATTGCTCCGTGAAGTGCGTCACTTCTTCATCTGTGATCGCAAGTCGGGCAAGTCCGGCGACGTGCCGAACTTCAGCTTCTGTAATACGAGCCAAAATTCCCACCTCCAACAGTTTTCAATACATCGTTCATTATCATACCACTTTTTCATAAGACAAAAAAGGAAATCTATCTTGTGAGAAAATGTCTCCTTTTTAAGAAACTAGGGGAATCCATCTCGAATATTGACCCGCTTTCGAAATCAGCTATACGGTCGATGTGCGATTCTGATTATGCTAAAGATAGAAAAGTTTCGTAAGGAGGAATCGTATGTCGATTCGGAATAAACTCATCACTGCGTTTAGCATCATGTTTGTGCTGCTTCTTGGTGTAAGCGGTTACTCTTGGTATGCCTTGAACGCATCAAAAGCAGCCCAGGAGGACATGATCGTCTCTTGGGTACCAGGAATTGACCAAATCCATCAAGTGGATAAGCAATTGCTTGAAATTCGCCGTCATTTGATTCGTCACGCACTCGTCGAGGACGCGGTGACGAAACAAAATATCGAGCGAGACATTCAAGCATCCGTCGCCATCTTAGAACAACGGATGGACGGTTATGAAGCCACGATTATCATGGAAGAAGATCAACAGCTCTTCGATCAGGCAAGCTCGAATTGGACTGACTATCAAGGCGTGATGAGTGAACTCATCCGTATTTCTAACGAAGAAGGAAGTGCTGCCGCAGAAACATATATTCGCGATAAAGCGGATGCAAGCGCTGACACGCTCTCGAACTCTCTCGGTCTACTCGTCAACTTGAACCGGGAAGAAATTCAGACGGACACAGCGGCGGCGGCTAAGTCGTTTGAACAAGTACAACTCACACTATTCATCGTCCTCGGGATCGCGGCTGTCATGACGATCCTCATGATGCTCTTCATCTTCCGCTCCATCTTTGAACCACTTAAAGAGTTCAAGACGAAGATGCGTGAGCTCGCCACGAGCGAAGGCGATTTGACGACGTCAATCCCTGTGAAGCGCCGCGACGAGTTCGCCGGACTCGCACGCGACTTTAACCAGTTCATCGCCAACTTACGTCAGTTGATTCTTCAAGTGAACGACGTGACGACTGGCGTGACGAAACAATCAACCCATATGTACGAAGAGTTGAAAGAACTTGATACGTACATGACGACGACCGCTGCGACGACAGAGGATTTGACCGCCGGTATGCAACAGACGGCGGCGAGCGCTCAAGAGATGAACGCTTCCGCCTCGGATATGGAGCGGACGATTCATCATATCGTGACGATGGCCGATGAGCGGAAAACCGAAGCGAGACAAATCGATGAGCGTGCCCTCTCCCTCAAGTCACATGCGGTGGAGGCGAAAGAGAATGCCATCAGCGTCCTTCAGTCGACACGCACGAACTTGGAGAAAGCGATGCAAGATGCGAAAGCCGTCCGTGAAATCGCGACGCTCACGAACGACATCCTCGACATCGCCGCACAGACGAACCTCTTGTCGCTCAATGCCTCGATCGAAGCGGCACGTGCCGGAGAGGCCGGACGCGGATTCGCCGTCGTCGCCGACGAGATTCGAAAACTCGCCGAGACGAGCCGGGCGACCGTCGAACGAATTCAAGTCATCTCGACGACCGTCCTTCATTCGGTCGATCATTTGAATGAAAGCTCAGGACAGATGCTCCACTTCCTCGACACGAACGTCTTGAAAGATTATGACCAACTTGAAGAGGCAGCCGGACAATATAGCGAGGACGCAGGTCGCTTTGAAACGACTGCGACCGAGTTTGCCGCCGCTGCCGGGGAGCTCGAACAATTGACATCGAACATGATTGGTGTCATCCAGGACGTTGCGACGACCGTCAACAACGGAGCGCTCGGTACGCAAGAAATCGCTGAAAAAGTGACGATGTCCGTCGAACGTTTCGCCGAGTTGAACCATGCGACGGAACAGTCGCAACAAAAGATGGAAGAACTCGATTCACTGATTCGCCAATTCAAGGTATGACAAAAACCCGCCGACACGTGCTGTCCGGCGGGTTTTCTCATCAAGCGGCAGAGGACTGCCCTTCTTTTTTCCGTTCGAGTTCGAATCGTTTCGTCTCCGCGACGACCACACCGGAGAGGAACAAGAGTCCAATCAAGTTCGGGATGGCCATGAGACCGTTGAACACATCCGAAATCGACCATATCAAATTCAAGTTCGTCGTCATCGCACCGAGCCCCGCGACTAAAATATAGAGGACACGATACGGGACGATCACTTTTTCACCGAGTAAATAGTACGCTGAACGTTCGCCGTAATAACACCAGCCGAGGACGGTCGAATAGGCGAAGAAGACGAGCGAGATCGTCACGATGATTTCACCAATCGGCCCTAAGAAGTAAGCGAACGAGGCTTGCGTC
Source organism: Exiguobacterium sp. HVEsp1 (assembly GCF_002009685.1). Lineage (GTDB taxonomy): Bacteria > Bacillota > Bacilli > Exiguobacteriales > Exiguobacteriaceae > Exiguobacterium > Exiguobacterium profundum. The sequence goes on from NZ_KV917367.1 coordinate 2,218,517, forward strand.
AAGGCAATCCCTTCAAGCCCTTCCGTATATTGACCGCCCATGACGATCGTGAGTCCCGTGATGGAACAGACGATGAGCGTGTCGATCAACACTTGTGTCATCGAGACGAGTGCTTGACGTCCCGGGAAATCGGTCTTCGCTGCCGCAGCCGCAATCGGTGCAGATCCAAGTCCTGCCTCGTTAGAGAACACACCGCGCGCGACCCCGTAGCGAATCGCGGCACCTAACGCGCCCCCACCGATGGCTTCGGCACTGAAGGTGCTCGAGAACATCGTCGACAAGGCACCTGGTACCAATTCGAGGTTCATGATGAGAATCACGAGCCCGCTTCCGACATATGCAAAAATCATGAACGGGACGAAGATTCCGACGACTTTTCCGATTGATTTGACACCACCTAAAATGACGAATGCCGTGACCGCCATCATGACGATCCCTGTCACAACCATTGGGACGTTGAACGAGTTGTTCAAGGCGAGACTGATCGAGTTCGTTTGGACCCCGTTCCCAATCCCAAAGGCTGCGACCGATGCAAAGACGGCGAACAAGACGCCGAGCCATTTTTTCTTCAAGCCGTGTTCTAAGTAGTACATCGGACCCCCGGCAACCTCACCGCGTTCATCGACGACACGATATTTGACGGCAAGGATGGCCTCGGCGTATTTCGTCGCCATCCCGACAAAACCGGATAACCACATCCAAACGACAGCTCCCGGTCCCCCGAGAACGATTGCCGTCGCGACACCGACCATGTTTCCCGTACCGACCGTGGCCGCCAATGCCGTCATGAGTGCTTGGAAATGCGAGATGTCCCCGCGTTGCTTTTTCTTCGGCTGTTCTGCTTTCGGAATAAACGCCTCTTTCAGACCGACCCCAAGTCGCGTCACTTGGATAAATCCGAGACGGACGGTCAGGAAAATCCCTGTCCCGACAAGTAATATGAGTAAATGTGGCCCCCAGACGAGATTCGATAAACTCGTCAGCCAACTTTCAATTTGATTCACCGTGTTGCTCTCCTCCTACGTTCTTGATTTGAGCGCTCTCTCTATATTTTTCAGAACATTCACAATCGAGTCAAGGTAGCTCATATGAAGAAAGCGCTTTCAAAACGTTATATAATTGTAATATTTTCCTCGAACCCTTATTCTTAAAAGTTTCTTAAAATTTATTTCGAAATATGATTGTAATATATATTCAACTGCATGAGCCCGGATTTCATGATCAATACGAACCGTTAATCGATAGACTACATCTCAATCAGAAATGGAGTGGTTGCAACTGTATAAAGCACGCTCGAAACGGCTTGATAGCAACGACCAATTACGGGCAGGCGAGACTCTTAAGGGAACAAAAAAGACTGTAGACCCATGCGTTGTCTACAGTCTGAAACCGTTCATGACCTTTCCTTCAGTTTCTCGTTTTACGAACGAACGGCAGCCACGACTTCTTCGACGTGACCTTTCACTTTGACGTTGCGCCACTCTTGTTCGATATAGCCGTCCTCGTTGATCAAGAAAGTCGAACGGACGATGCCGTAATATTCTTTCCCGTAATTTTTCTTCAACTGCCAGACGCCGTAAAGCTCGGACACTTCATGTTCCTCGTCCACGAGTAAATCAAATGGGAGGTCATTCTTGGCTATAAAGTTTTGATGTTTCTTTTGACTGTCGGCCGATACCCCAAGGACGACCGCGCCTTCCATCTTCGGCAACGCATCGCGGAAATCGCATGCCTCGGTCGTGCAACCAGGTGTCGAATCTCGAGGATAGAAGTATAAGACGACTTTCTTACCGAGATAGTCCTTTAATGAAACCATCTCTCCGTTTTGGTTCGGTAATGAAAATGTTGGTGCGAGCATCTGCTGTTCCTCCTTAGCCAAACGATGGGTCGACAAGTTGTTCGTCATAGCCATCGATCGCTTCTTCTAATTTTGTCTTTAACGGGTCAAGCACTTCGATATACTCGACTGGATCTTCCGTTGCAGCCGCTTTTCGGAGCGTCTCCTCGTTATCGGTGTACCACGTCTCATACGCTTTGAAATAGTCGGTCATGATGGTTTGGTTCTCCTCGACCGTCAACGTTTCCGCCATGAGCAGGAAGACGTTATTGTCTGCCTCGAGCGCCATATAGTCCGTCTGTGCGTTGACTTGGTCATAGATCGGACCAGCCTCATCTTCCGGAATCTCAGCGAGACGGGCGTTCGCTTCGGCATTCACTCCGTACTCGTTCGCCTGGACACCGATGAGTAACTCTCCGACCTCGGCAATCACGTCTTTTGGTAAAGCGACCGGTGTGATGACGAGTGACCACTCATCCCCTTCCTTCACAGCGATTTTACTGAGTCGGTTCGGGAGCGGGTTCCCTTCTTCATCGATCATCTCATGGACAAGGAACGCCACGTCTTCCTCTTCGTTGACCCAGCTCTTATAAATCTCACCAGGAGACAATTGACGGGTGACGGCACCAGTCGCCGGAATCTCGGTCAACCGGCCAGCATAATCAATTGATGCGAGTGCCTCAGCGTCTCCAGACTCAAGTGCCGTCTGATAGTCTGCGTACACGTTCGTGACAGCATCCGGCAATGAGCGGTCTGTCTCTTCTACCACCGTCTCTTCCTCGTTCCCACATGCCCCGAGCATGAAGACGAGGAGTAGCGGAATGAACCATTTTTTCATGTTGTTCGTCCTTTCTAAAGCCGTGTTCTCCCCCATCCTATCACGTCTCGATTTCTTGCTCCAATGCCATGTGTTTCTGGAAAATTGTTTCACTAGGATTTCTACGATAATTTCGATACAATACAGACGTAAGCGCTTTAACGCTCAACATCACTTTAAGGGGGAACGAGAATGATTCCATACAAACATGAACCATTCACAGACTTTACACAAAAAGAGAATGCCGAAGCAATCCAAGCGGCAATCGAGAAAGTGAACGGTGAGCTCGGGAAAGACTATCCGCTCGTAATTGGTGGGGAAAAGGTTACGACGGAAGGTAAAATCACGTCTTACAACCCGGCTAACAAAGAAGAAGTGATCGGTCGCGTGTCAAAAGCGAACCAAGAGCTCGCAGAACGTGCGATGCAAGAAGCACTCACAGCATTTGACTCATGGCGCCATGTCGACCCGGCTGTCCGCGCTGACGTCTTGTTCAAAGCAGCGAACATCGTCCGCAAACGTAAGCACGAGTTCTCGGCTTACCTCGTCAAAGAAGCGGGTAAACCGTGGAACGAGGCAGATGCGGATACAGCGGAAGCAATCGACTTCATGGAATATTATGCACGTCAAATGCTCGAACTCAAACCAGGCAAGAAAGTGGAGAGCCGCCCAGGCGAATACAACCGGTATGACTACATCCCACTCGGGGTCGGGATCGTCATCAGCCCATGGAACTTCCCATTCGCAATCATGGCCGGTACAGCAGTTGCGGCCATCGTCGCCGGTAACACGATTCTCTTGAAACCAGCTTCGACGACGCCAATCGTCGCTGCGAAATTCGTCGAAGTGATGGAAGAGGCAGGTCTTCCAAAAGGCGTGCTCAACTTCATCCCGGGACCGGGTGCAGAAGTCGGGGACTATCTCGTCGACCATCCGAAGACACGCTTCATCAGCTTCACAGGATCGCGTGATGTGGGACTCCGCATTAACGAACGTGCGTCTAAATTGAACGAAGGTCAAATTTGGCTCAAGCGCGTGATCGCGGAGATGGGTGGAAAAGATACGATCGTCGTCGACGAATCAGCCGACCTCGAGCTCGCTGCACAATCGATCGTGAAATCGGCATTCGGTTTCTCTGGTCAGAAATGTTCGGCTTGTTCACGTGCCGTCATCGTCGACAGCGTGTATGATACGGTACTTGACCGTGTCGTCGAACTCACGAACGAACTCTCTGTCGGAAACACAGAGAAGAACGAACACTTCATGGGACCAGTCATCGATGCATCGGCCTTCAAGAAGATCACATCGTACTTCGATGTCGCAAAAGAAGAAGGACGCATCGTCGCAGGTGGGAAAGCAGACGATTCAACAGGCTACTTCATCGAGCCGACTGTCGTCGCAGACGTCGACCCGAAAGCACGCCTCATGCAAGAAGAGATTTTCGGACCAATCGTCGCCTTCACGAAAGCGAAAGACTTCAAAGAAGCAATCGATATCGCGAACAACACAGAATACGGCTTGACAGGGGCGGTCCTCACACGTGACCGTATGAATCAAGAATACGCTCGCCAAAACTTCCACGTTGGGAACCTTTACTTCAACCGTGGTTGCACAGGCGCAATCGTCGGCTATCAGCCGTTCGGTGGATTCAACATGTCAGGTACGGATTCAAAAGCAGGTGGCCCGGATTACATCCAACTCCACATGCAAGCGAAAACAACATCTGAAACGTACTAATCAAAAAGGAGATGCTCCCCGAGGGGACGTCTCCTTTTTAGTGCGCTTTAAATGTCTGATCGAACATGGTGACGATTCGAGCCGTAAGCGGGATGTCCTCTCCTTTCAGTCCTTGGTTGTACCCCGTTCCGTCCCAACGTTCGTGATGATACAGTGTGATGGGATAGGCCATTTGAATGAAGTAATTCTGAGGGAACTGTGTTTGTAAATCCTTCAACATTTCGCCGTCGACACGCACATGGTCGCGCATGAACACCCATTCCTGGTCGGACAGATCCATTTGAAAAACCGGGTGGTCGCCACCCGGTTTTGATTAGACTTGCTTTAACAGATTGGCCATCTCGATGGCAGAAGTCGCCGCTTCCCACCCTTTGTTGCCTGCTTTTGTTCCTGCACGCTCAATCGCCTGTTCAATCGTCTCCGTCGTCAACACGCCGAAGATGACCGGGACTTCGGATTGATAGCTCGCCTGGGCGATCCCTTTTGCCGCTTCGTTACAGACGTAATCAAAATGCGGGGTCGCACCACGAATGACGGCTCCGAGCGTGATGACCGCGTCGTATTGTTTGCTCATCGCCATTTTTTTCGCGACGAGCGGAAGTTCAAATGCTCCTGGGACGAAAGCGAGCGACACATCCTCTTCCTTCACTCCATGACGTTTCAAGGCATCCTTCGCCCCGTCAAGCAGACGCATCGTGATCAAGTCGTTGAACCGTCCGACGACGATTCCAATCTTTAAGCCTTCTCCAACTAAGTTTCCTTCAAATGTATAGGTCATGTCCATGTTCCTCCAATATGATTCATTTTGAGTTGTTTCGTCAGGCGATACGATTCGTTCGCTTCATGCGCACCGACATGAATCGAAACGCGTTCGACGACTGTGATGTCACACGATTCCAAGGCATCGACTTTATCGGGGTTGTTCGTCATGAGCCGGACACGGGTGACGCCAAGATTACGAAGCATCGCCGCGCTCACCCGATAGTCCCGAAGGTCCGGATGAAACCCTAGTGCCACGTTCGCCTCGACCGTATCCAATCCATTCTCTTGAAGGGCGTACGCCTTCAGTTTGTTCAACAGTCCGATGCCTCGCCCTTCTTGACGCATATAGAGCACGATGCCCGATTCCTGCTCGATTCGTGCCATCGCCGTGTCCAGTTGCGGACCGCAATCACATCGGAACGAACCGAAGACGTCACCGGTCAGACATTCGGAGTGAATGCGAACGAGCGGGACCTCCTCAAGTGTCTCCGTCACGAGCGCCACATGCTCTTCACGGTCCATTCGATTCTCATACCCTATCATGCGAAACGTTCCTTTTGAGGAAGGTAGGGACACGTCCGCAACACGTGTGACGAGGTTCTCCTCCATATATCGGACTAACGCTTCGATAGTGATGAATGCCAACCCGTGGCGTTCAGCGACTTGTACCAAATCAGGTACGCGTGCCATCTCCCCGTCCTCTCGAATGATTTCACAGATGACCGCGACCGGCTCACTTCCTGCGAGTCGCGCCAGGTCGACAGACGCTTCGGTATGACCTCGGCGAACGGAGACGCCTCCCTTTTTCGCAATGAGCGGGAACAGATGTCCCGGACGTTGAAAATCGGATGGACGGGACGATGGGTTCGCTAACTCACGAACGGTGTGAGACCGTTCACTCGCCGAGATGCCAGTAGTCGAATCGATATGGTCGACACTGACCGTGAAGGCGGTACCGTGTGGGTCTGTACTGTTCGTCACCATCGGCGCGAGGTCGAGACGAACCGCCACTTCTTCTGCGATGGCGCTACAGACGAGCCCTTTCCCTTCCGTGATTAAAAAGTTCATCGTTTCCGGTGTCACCTTGTCACCGAGTACGACAAAGTCCCCTTCATTCTCACGGTCCTCGTCATCCACGACGATGATGGGACGCCCTCGTCTCAGTTCCTCAATCGCTCGTTCAATCGAATCAAACATTACCATCCCGCCTTTCCATATCCTTGTTCCGCCAAAGACTCGAGCGTCATCTTCGACTGCCCGACGACCTTTTCCATATATTTTGCCAACAGATCACATTCTAAATTGACTACATCACCCGTCTGTTTCATCCCAAGCACGGTCTCGCTGTATGTGTGTGGAATCAAGGACAAGGTAAACCCACGCTCTGACACGTCAAACACGGTCAAACTCGTCCCATCTACACATATCGAACCTTTCGGGACTATGTAGGAAAGGAGCGCACGATCACATTGGATGTCGATATAGACGGCATTCGCGAGCGGTCGTTTCTTCGTGATGCGCCCGACCCCGTCGACATGTCCGGATACGAAATGTCCACCAAAACGTCCGTTCGCCGGCATCGCCCGTTCGAGATTGACTTGTGTTCCCGGCTTGACCCCATCTAGGCTCGACGCCTTCAACGTTTCTGGCATGACATCGACAGAGAACGTCGCGTCATCGAACGTCGTCACCGTGAGGCAGATCCCATTCACGGCAATGCTGTCCCCGAGCTTCACACCCTCAAGCACTTTCACAGCGGACAAGACGAGTCGTAAAGATGGTCCGTTGCGCTTGACCGCTTTGACCGCTCCGATTTCTTCTACGATTCCCGTGAACATCAGAGCGCCCCCTTTCGAAGGACGACTTTCAGGTCGGGACCAATCGTTTCGACCTGATGAATCGTAAAACGGGATATCCCATCGATCGTCCCTTCCTGCTGTGAGCGATAGACGCCATGCTTCCCACCGAACACCCGTGGTGATTGATAGGCGACCCATTCATCCACGTAGCCTCCGTCAAGAAGTGAGGTGACAAGCGTCGGTCCGGCCTCGATCAACACACGCCCAATCCCATTTGCGTATAGCGTCTCAAGAACCGTGCCGAGTGACGTATAATCGAATAATTCGATACCGACGGATTGAGCTCGTTCACGTCGTTCTGCCTCATCTGACGAAGTGAAGAGGAGCACCGGAACGTCTTCGGCGGTACGTGCTAACGTACTAGCGAGCGGTAACCTCAGGTCACGGTCGAGCACGACTCGTTTCGGCTGTCGCGTCGCGCGGTCCAATCGAACCGTAAGCGATGGGTCATCCGCGAGTACCGTTCCAATCCCGGTCAAAATCGCATCGACCGTGGCACGAAGTTCATGCACATCACGACGGGCTTCCGAACTCGTCACCCATTGACTCTCCCCCGTCTCTAAGGCAACTTTCCCATCGAGGCTCGTTGCCGTCTTCAAGATGACGTATGGTCGTTTCGTCTCAAGCGACCGCAAAAATGCCGGATTCAAGGCATGCGCCTCTTCCTCAAGCAGACCCACATCGACTTCGACACCGGCCGCTTGCAGTCGCACGATCCCGTTGCCTGCGACGAGTGGATTCGGATCTTTCATGGCGACGACGACACGTTTGATGCCCGATTCTACAATCAAATCGGCGCACGGTGGTGTCTTACCGTGATGCGAGCACGGTTCGAGCGTGACATATAAAGTCGCCCCGGATGCAGCCGCACCGGCCATTCGAATCGCATGCACTTCAGCATGTGGTTCGCCCGCCTTAAGGTGGGCACCCATTCCGACGATACGTCCGTCTTTCACGAGAACGGCACCGACGAGTGGATTGACACCGGTCTGTCCATCGGCTGATTTCGCCAATTGAATGGCCTGTTCCATGTACTGTTTCATCGTTCTCCCTCCTTTTTCCGTACAAACAAAAGACCCTAAGGAGCAGTCCTTAGGGTCTTGGTGGGAGGGTTTCGTCGAATTTTGGCAAGCCAAATAAACGTTTTCTATACAGAAAAGCGTACGACGAAGCACAGGTCACGTGGACCTGTTTTTTGTTCCTTCTCCCATCCAGACTATACTGTCGGCTCTAGAGTCTCACTAGATCCACCGTTCGCACACGTGCGCCCGGGTCACGGACTTAAGGCATAGGCCCATTACCGCCGGTTGGGAATTTCACCCGACCCCGAAGGAATATTTGTTTGTACAGGTTTACTGTATCGCAATTGTTTTTATTTCGCAAAACAAAAAACGCTACTCGTGAGAGTAGCGCCTCGATTATGCGAGAAAGAGGACGACGAGAAGCCCGACAATCCAGCAGTAATATGAAAAATACTTCAATTCGCCTTTTGCCATGATGTGCTGGAACCACTTCAATGAAATGGCGGTCAACACGTATGATGCGATAAATGCCAAAAGGAGCGGACCGAACAAGTCACGCGTGTCTGGGTTTGTGAACAACGTCGGACCATCCAAAATCATCGTGCCGAGACTGATTGGAATGAACAGGAAGAACGAGAATCGAAGCGCCGACTCCTGTTTGATTCCGAGGAGCATCGCCATGACGATAGTCGCCCCGGAACGGCTGATCCCAGGAATGAGCGCCACGGCCTGAGCAAGTCCGATCAATACGGCGTCACGTAGCGTAATGCCACCGTCGCCCTTGTTTCCTCGCATATTCCGGATGAACCAGAGGGCGAGTCCCGTAATGATGAGTGTATAGCCGACTGTCGCCACGCCACCGAGCACCTCGGCGATCCAGTCACCAAACAGGACACCGAGCACACCGGCCGGAACGGTCGCGACAAGTAACAGCCCGATGAACTTCACGTCGACCATCGTCTCATCCGAACGGTCTTTCTTAAATAAAAACGTCCACAAACTCATGATGAGACGAACGACGTCTTGACGATAGATTGTTAAAACCGCAAGAAGCGATGCAAAGTTTACGAAAACTTCAAATGACAATCCCGGCAAGTCAATGTTAAATAGTTCTTGGAAGACGACAAGATGTCCGCTCGATGAAATCGGGATGGGCTCTGTGAACCCTTGAATCAATCCAAGTAACGTATAAAATAACCAAACTGTCATAGTGATGATCCTCTTTTCTGTTTTTCACTCAATGCGGCTATTTTAGCAGAATCGGTCTTTCATTGACCAGCCATTAAAATTTTTTTGCCGTAATTTCAATATTTGATTGATTAGTCTGAAAATTAAATTTATTATAGAAGGGTACTCATCTGGAGCGAAGGCGATGACCCCAACTCTCCAGCTGGGTACTTTTTTATAAAAATATTACAAATTTGGGTGATTAAAACTTTATGTTTACATTTCTCTCGAAATTCGATTTAATTTGTAATAGAAATGTTACCATTTTTTGAAATTATCAGCTGCGACTTTAGTCCTATCCAATTCCTAGGAATTGTTTAAAATTTTTCAAAATCACGTTAATAAATCCGAAAAACAATCCGATAGTATGATTGTAGGAGCATTTTTTTATCTTTGTCGATTCAGATTTGAGTCCACGGAAGGAGGAACCATCATTGAATCAAACGCTATCCACTAAATCCCATCACTTGTCTACCGAACAGCAAAGGATGATCCATTGCATTCGTCTTCTCGGGGACTTGTTGAAGGAACGTCCACGCCGTTCTGTCTATCGCCGCTTCGCAATGGAACAGAATTGGCCGTCTCCTGAGTCGATCATTCGTCAGTTCGGGTCATGGGCTGAGGCACTTGCCATCGCAGGCTATGAATGGCATGGAGAGTCAACCGTCGAATTGCCAGACAAAATGCCGAAGTATACACGCGAGGACATCATCGAGACGCTCGCCATTTATTCGCGAGACATGGGCTCGATCATCACCTTGAAGAAGTATCAGCAATGGCGAAAGCTCCATCCGAAGGCACCGAGCCATTATCATATAGTCAAGACGTTCGGTTCGTGGCATGATGCCTGTGCCGAGGCAGGACTTGAGGCGAGTGTGACCTATTCGAAAACAGAACTCTCGAACGCCCTTCGTGAAGCCATTCAGGAAATGGGCTTCTCGCTCTCATTCGAAGCTTACCGTGAATGGGCAAAGCGCAACAACAAACCTTCAACGAAAGCGATCTTGCATCGCTATGGCTCCTGGTCAGCCGCCGTTCATGCGGTTGAATCTGAACTTTATAATACGAACTCATAATCATTTCATACGAAAGGAGGATCCACCATTTTGGGGATCCTCCTTTCATCTGACCTCTGTCGACAGATCATGATAGTGGGCGACACGATCTCGCCCGTTAAATTTCGCCCCGACATACATGGCCCGGTCCGCATGTCGCAAGACTGTATCGAGGTCTTCATATTCATAAATCGTTTCAATCCCGATACTCGCCGTCACCGTGATGCGCGTGCCTTCTGTCCCAAAATCATGGCGCTTCAAGGCGTTTCGTATCTTTTCACCGACCAGATTGGCGGCCGCCTCATCCATTCTCGGGAAGACGAACACGAACTCTTCGCCTCCGTAGCGCGTCACCAAGTCCGTCGCTCGAACATTGCGAGTAAAGAGTTGACCTGCTTCAATCAACACCTCGTCCCCGAATGCATGCCCGTATGTGTCATTGATCGATTTGAAGTGGTCCAAATCGATCAATAAAACAGAGAGCGGATAGGACGCCACATCGTTCAAACGTTCTTTCGTCCAACGTCGTAGTGCCCGCTGATTATGTAATCCCGTTAACGGATCTGTCAAACTCTCGTGCTGCAAACGTTTGCGTTCATCGATGCGTTCGATTGACCAAGATAACGTCTTGAGGAGGCGGTTCACTTCAACCGCAATCGGAGTTTCGTATGCCCCGTTTGCTGTCGTCGATACCATGCAGCTGACCGCCGTCTCTGCTCCCCAAACGGGTTGGATGACGAGCGCCGAATGATGTAGTTCTTGTTGCTGTTGCTGCAATTCGGGATGCCATTCATGAAGCGAGTCATAGACGAAACATGGCTCATCCTCATCTTGATAGCGTTCAATCGTGAAGGCATCCGGCACACTCGGGATGACGCGACCGGTCATATCATAAAACGTCCGCTCCCCGTTTCGGTTGACCTGCAACCATCCACGCTCCACTTCGACGATATCACGTAGACCGTTCCAAAACTTCTCAATCAACAGTTGCTCGCTGTCCACGCGGTACAGCTGTTCTTTCAAGCGTTCGACTTGGTCGACTCTCGACTTGGTTTCTTCCGTCTCCGTCGCTTTCGACATCGTCATCTTTAGGACAGATAGTACGAAGAACGTGACGATGAGCCCGACATAACCAAAGATGAGATACGACTCGATGGCAATCATCGCGAACAGTAGTTCGAGTGATACGACAAGCCAGTCAAATCGGATCAGTCGCCACATAATCGGGAACGGGATCCGTTCTCCGACCATGAAGTAGGATAAAGCGAAACTCATCATAAGGACAAGGAACAGAGTCCCCAAAAAGGCTACCATCGCCCATCCTTGTTGCATCAAATGAACGGGCTCTCCGATTTGTCCACCGAGTGCGATATAGGCGATCCCCGGCAACAGAACGACCAGACATTCAATCACCGTGTTGAGCGGATAGAAATGAAGGAACCGTCTTCGCCCGACGCGACGATTAAAGGCTCGCGCCTGAAACGTGAAGAGGAGCAATTGCCCCATCAACAGTGCGGGCGCCAGTCCGTATAAAAAGAATGTGATAAAGACAAACATCTCATGGAACGTGAAGTGAAGATGCCTGCGCTTTAAAGGATTCATGACGAACAATGCCCCAAGCGTATAGATGAACCAAAACAACGGCCAGTCGAACGCCTCAAGGTTCTGGAAAGTCAAATACGTCACTCCCGTGAAGACGAGCGTCCAAGCGAACCAGCTCCGAACTAGGTACTTCCGAAATCGCATCGTCTTCCCCCCTTTTCTCGTTCATTTTTTCTAGTATGACCCGAAATGCAAAAACATTCCAGCAATTGTTTGAAAGTTGAGACAATGAAATATTGAAATGATTCCCAATTTGATGTTTTGCTTTTCTAGATGTCGGCAACAACTTGTATAAAGGGGGCTAACCATGGACTTTTCTCTATTTATGATCACGTTTTTGATCATCTATTCGCTCATTATCACACTTCTCTATTTGCGGAAACAAAAGAATACGTAAAAGGGCGATCCTCGTAGGAGGACCGCCCTTAATCATTATTTCGCTTTCAAATAAGAAATTCCAATTGACCCGGATCCCGTATGCGCCCTAAGAAGTGGTGCGAGTGTATCAACTCTGATCGGAATCGTGTCACCGAGTTGTTTTTTCCACTCCTCAGCAAGCTCAGGGACATTTCCGTGGAAAATCGAGACGTCCTGACATTCACCGGACTCGATTGCCGCACGTAACACTTCGAACAAATGGGCTTGTGCTTTCTTGTATGTGCGGACCGTTTGATACGGGACAATCAAACCGTCTTCGAATCGAAGTACAGGTTTCAATTGAAGCATGTTCCCGATGAGCGCCTTCGATTTAGAGATTCGACCGCCTTTTTGCATCTGCGTCAAGTTTTGAAGCGTCAATTCGATGCGGACATCCTCGACGCGCTTCTTCATGTATGCTTCCACGTCTTCAAGCGCATCGCCTCTTTCGACGCGTTCAATCAACTCCTCGAACATGAGTCCCATCGTATAGATACCTGCCCGTGAATCGAAGGCGAGCAACTTGAACTCCGCAATCTCAGCCCCTTGAACGGACGCCGAATACGTCCCACTCAGGTCAGACGATAGGTGAATCGCGATGCCCATATCGTACTCTTCTTTCAATTTTTCATAGAGTGTGACGAAATCCCCGATCGCGGGCTGACTCGTCGAGACGCGCTCTCCCGCGTCAATCCACTCGTAAACCGTTTTCGCATCGACTTCGATTCCATCTTTATACGGCTGGTCCCCTTTGACGACATAGAGCGGGACAATGTGGATGTCAGGATGTTGCGCTAATGCATCTGGAAGGACAATCGTACTGTCCGTGATATAAGCAATCTTCATAAAGAGTTCTCCCTTAAAAAAAGTTTTTAGTACCTGGTTATATTATTTTATCACAGGTGAAGCGGTTTCACTATTTTTTCAAAACATCCTATGTGTAGCTCGTCCAATCACTTCTCGAAAAGGGTATACCTTAGATAACAAATAAAGGAGGCGTGTGTGGCATGATCGAACTACGGAACGTCAGCAAAATCTATAAGACAGGCGACGTGGAAACGGCCGCCTTGAAAGACATCGACCTCACCATCCGGGATGGCGCGTTCGTCGTGATCCTAGGTCCAAGCGGGAGCGGGAAGAGTACACTGCTCAACGTCATCAGCGGACTCGACACGGTCACCTCAGGTAAGATCACGTTCGGCGACACCGTGCTGACCGACCTATCCGTCGATCAGATGACTGCTTTTCGACGCGACCATCTTGGCTTCATTTTCCAACAATACAACCTTCTTCAAAACTTGACCGTCTATGAGAACGTACAAATTGGTTCTGACTTAACGAAAGACCCGCTGCCGATTGATGAATTGCTCGAACAAGTTGGGCTCACAGCGTCACGTGATAAATACCCCTATCAACTATCGGGCGGTGAGCAGCAACGTGTCTCCGTCGCCCGCAGCCTCGCCAAAAATCCCGCCATCATCTTTTGTGACGAACCGACGGGCTCACTCGACGAGGAAAATTCGAAGAGAGTACTCGAACTATTGGAACGATTGAACAAGACGTATCAAAAAACAGTCGTCGTCATCACACACAATAATGGAATCAGTGAGATGGCGGACGATGTCATCAAGATGAACTCCGGTCGAATCGTGGAGGTGACCCATCATGAGACCCGGGTCGCGGCACGTGACATCCATTGGGGATAAGGGGGTGGCGACATGCTGTATAAAAACGTCTGGAAGACATTAAATCGGAAGTGGATGCAACTCCTCGCCATCGCCATCATCATCGTCATGAGTTCACTCACGTACACGATGATGTTCTATGGCATCAGTGGAATCGAGGTCCCGACTGAAGAGTATCTGGAAGAATCGAATCAGGAAGACTTTGCGATTGACATGCTCAATCGGGTGACGGAAGAGGAGTTACGCGACCCCGCTCTCGCCACGCTCGCGGAAACAGGAACGTTCACATTGACTGACATCAAACAAGCCGATGCGGAAGTCTTCAATCGTCTGATCGCATCGCGAATCGCTGCCGTCGAACAGGAGATGCCGGATGCTACGATTGAACTCCGTGACTTAAAAGCCATCACCTACACGTTCGATGATATTGAACATCGGGGATTGATCGTCAAAGAATCAGACACGATCAACCGCTCCTACCTCGAAGCCGGTGATCGACCGAGCGCGAATGACGAAGTCGCCCTCAATAAAAAATATGCAGAAGAGAACGGCATCGACATCGGAGACACAATCGACATCGGCAAACCGTTCACGGTGAGTGGATTTGTCCTTTTTCCGGACTATACGCTCCCACTCTTCGATGATAACTTCTTCAACTTGGACCCTGGTTCACAGACCCTCCTCTTGATGACGGATGAATCGTTCGAAACATTCATCGGGCAAGAGTCTTTCCGACTGTCCGGGGTGACCGATCAAGCGATCAAGACCGACATAGACCTCCCGTTTGTCGTCTCGGTCATGGAGACGGAAAATATTATCCGAAGTGGTGCCATCTACAGTGAGATTTCATCCGGCAAGGCGATGGCGCTCGGACTCAGTCTCTTTATCGTTTCTATCGCTGTCATCATCGTCGCCATCCTGATCTCGAATATGCTCGAGGCGGAACGAGGACAAATCGGACTGTTGAAGGCGATTGGTTATAGTCGTCGGCAAATCGCATCGCCTTACTTGGTGCTCATCTTGGTTTTCGCATTCTTTATGCTCATCATCGGTTATTTCCTGGGGCTTTATTTCGCGAACCCGTTGAAAGAACTCTATCTCGACTTCTATCTTTTACCGTCCATCACCATCGCCCAAAGTCCACTCGTGTTCGTGACAGCCGTGTTCGCCCCGCTCCTCTTCTTTGCGCTCGTTGCAGGAGCTGTCATCTATAAAATTATGGGTGAGAGCGCCCTTGCCCTCTTGTCACCACGGGACAATGTCTCATTGAATCGACTCAGTCGACTTGTCAGTCGCCTGTTGAGACGGGCGAGTGGCAAGACGAAGTTCAAATATTTGTATGCCGTCAAGAGCACGGGGAGTTTTCTCATCTTCTTTCTCGGTATCCTCTTCTCGACGATTCTCATCGTTTTCGCCCTCATGATGAACGGCGCCGTCGACCGTATGACCGTTGGCGGATTGAACGAAGCGGTGTATGAATACGAGGCGTATACAGATGGGACACCGGTTTTAGAAGCGGGACAAGAACCGTTCCTCGCCTATCCGTTCGCCTTTGTCGAAGATAACCTGATCACCTTGAAGGGACTAGACTTCGACAACACCTTGTTCCCACTCCAAAACGAAGATGGGGATGTGTTGACAGTTGAACCTGACGGCCTTGTCGTCTCCTCCTCACTCGCGCTAAAACTCGGCCTCGATGTGGGTCAAGACATCGATGTCGCACTCGACGGGGACACGTTGACCTATCCCATCATCGGGATTGCCGATGAATTCTCCGGGGATTTCGCCTACTTGCCCCGGACGACATTAAGTGAACTACTCACGGACGGGGCGACGGATGACCTGTTCAACGGCATCTATGCGACGGAACGCCCGAACGCATCGGACTATCCGACCATCCTGTCACGTCAAGGGTTGATCGATCAGTCCGAATCGATCAATCAATATATGAATTTCATGATGAACGTCTTGATTGGCGGGGCGTCCCTCATCGCTTTCAGCATCCTGTTCGTCTTGACGGCACTGACGGTCGAGAAGAACTATTACGTCATCTCCTTGTTGAAGGTGATGGGATATGAGAAACGTGAAGTCCGCTCCATGATTTTGAACAGCTACTTCATCTATGCGCTCATCTCTGCCCTCTTGAGCATCCCCATCGCCCTGTTGACGCTTCGGGTCATCATCGTCGTCTTTGCAGAAGATTATGGACTCGTGCTCCCACTTGAATTCGAATGGGTCTATATCGTCTATACGCTTGGCGCTGTCGTTCTCCTCTTCTTTATGAGTACGTTCATCAGCCGCCGAAAAATCGATCAAATCCCACTTCAGGAAGTATTGAAGACATATCAAGAATAATTCATGCCAAAATAGGGCATAATAAGAGATAGACCAGGTCTCTCCTGAGGAGGGGCCTGACTTTTGCAGAAAAGGATGATATACATGAATCGTACACAAGTTATGCTCGCCATTCCCGGAAACTGGTCTTCCGCAGAAGGCGTCAGCGAACAAATCAGTTTACATAGTGAAGGCTACACGATGGCCGGTCTGTTATTGCTCGAAGATGAGACAGGCAAGGCGTTCACCGTTGAAGTCGTGGAACGTGACCCAGCCCTCGCCGAGGCGATGCTTCACGCGAGTTCTGGCGGATTCACCCCGAAAGTGGCGAAAGGAATCGCTCGTCACACGCATGTCGTCTACTTGATTGTCGACGTCAACGATTTGACAGACGTCGCCGCGGCGCGCCGTGCCGCCAACGCCGTCTTGAACGCAGGTGGACTCGGGGTCATGGTCGAGTCAGCTGGTGTCGCTTACTCGAAAGACGAGTGGCAAGAGTCAAAAGAAGAAGACCTCGCACTCGACTACTCGCTCCTCACGGCCATCACAGAAGAAGAGAACGCCTATATGTCATGGGGAATGAAAGCGTTCGGTCATGCGGACGTGGCCGTACCGATGACACTCGACATTGAAGATGCCATTCACGTGATTCATTCGTTCAACTTCCACCTCATCTCCGGTGGCGCGATGTTCGGCGACGGCGACCATTTCGCCTTCGAGGACGGGCGTGCCTTCACGGTCGAGATGGGAGAAGACGAGCGGACGACCATCGACAACTTATTGCATAACCCGTTTGGCTTGATTTATCTCGTCCCACAAGCAGCAGAATAAGAAAGAGGCTGGACATAACCCAGTAGATTCATAAGAAAGAGGCCTCCGTGAGCGAACAAGTCGCTCACGGAGGCCTCTTGTCATTTTTATGGGTTCGCGCACGCATTTCGGACTAAAAAGAGGGGTCCTGCCACCGAAAATCGGTGACCGGTCCCCTGTTTTTATCACAAATCTTTAAAATCAGCTAATTATGTCCGAGCATCCTGTTCACGCTCGTCTCATTTCTTGCATGCGTTCGAGTTGATGCGTCAGTTCGCCGATTGGCACGAATCGTGCCCGACGGAGCATTTCTTTCCCGTTGATGAAAAAGAGGACGACCGGAACGGTGAAGATGGAGAAGGCGCCTGCGACTTCCGGCACCTCGTCCGAATCCACCGCGACCGCCTCAATTTCCGGAAACTGATGGAGCATCTCTTCGATTTGAGGTTTCAGCGCATGACAGACACTGCATCCCGGATGTGACACGTAGACGAGCAGCTGTTCCGTGCTCGCAATCCGTTCATTCAATCCAGTCAAGGTTGTCATTGCTTCCATCTTGCATTCCTCCTACTTGATTAAGCGTTGAGCCACAAGACACCGACCGTCTCGAATCCTGCATGTACCGCAATCGAAGGACAGAATCGAGTCCGTACGACTTCGAGACCTGGTAGTTTCGACTCGATGAGTGCGACGAGGTCATCTTGCATATTCGGTGCGAGAGCCGTCTGAACGAACACCCGGTTGTCCTTCACACCGTTTTCCGCATGACGACGTTCGAGTTCACCGACCATCTCCGCATAAGCCTTCTTCAATGAACGGGCCTTTTTGAACGGGATGACTTTCCCCGTCTCATCGAGGGTGATGATCGGCTTGATGTTCAAGATGTTCGCAAGGAACATCTCACCGGAAGAAACGCGACCGCCTCGGCGCATCGTTTCCATGTTTCCGATGATCATGAAGAAGTTCTTCTTATCGCGCCATGCTTCGAGAAGGGCGACGATTTCCTCTACTGACTTGCCTTCAGCTTCAGCGGCCTTCCCGATTCGGACGAGTTCTTGTTGCGCCTCGAGTGCGGCATGCGAGTCGATGGTATACACGGTAAAGTCAGCCGCTTCGGCAGCTGCTTTCGAATTTTTCGCCGTACTGCTCAATCCATTCGAGCAATGGACGGCGATGGCACAATCATATCCCTCTTCTTTCAAGCGTTCGTAGCGGGCGATGAAATCTCCGAAGATCGGTTGTGACGTCTTCGCTTCTTTCTTTTGGTCAATCATATACCGATGTAGGTCTTCGAGAGAGAGTTTCGTTTCACTATAGCCGTTCCCGTCCACGATCAATTGAATCGGAACGATATCGACACCGAGACTTGCTGCCTCTTCTTGAGAGAAGTTAGCCATACTGTCGGTAATCCATGCGATTTTTGTCATAACTAAAAAGCCTCCAATAGTCGTTCATTTTTGTCCAATCCCATTATACCTTATTTCCCGCCGCTATTCCTACTCGACCGAACGGGACGAAAAAACAGAGCGACACACGGTCGCCCTGCTCCTCTTCATTTGGTCGAGATCAATTTTGTATGGGCGAACTCATCATGCGGCAACTCGAGGTCTTTATTCGACTTCATCTGTTGAAGTGCACGGATGAGCGGAATCCCAAGCGTCGCCGGGTAGACGACGTCTTTATAGAGTGTCCGCTTGATGACTTGCTCCAATGAAAGCGGGCGTCCATCCGAACTCACGACCTTAATTCCGACGACACGGTCTCCTATCGTCTGACCGTTTCGATACAACATACAATAGACTTCTCCGGCCATCGTCACAACGGTCGGTAAGTAATACCGTTTCACTTCTTTGTCTGGCCAAATCTTTTGACGGACTGCCTTTTCAATCAGTTTTGCCGGTGTCTGAAAGACGAGTTGGTCGATTTGACCAGCGACGGCTCGTTTCCAAAGTGGGACTGCCACAGCAATCATCCTTTCTCTCGGTTCTAGCCTTTCAATTCCTCTTTTACCAGCTGACGAAACCCTGAGAACGGACATCCACTTCTAGCAAACAGGTTCGGTGTCTTGATCTGATTGTCGTAATGCTCGTGAAAAACGTGCGTCGTCGCAGGAGAGAGAGGCGGGATGAGCCAACTCCATTGCCCGGTGACGTCACGCCCCGCGTCCCGTTCGTTTTTTTCGAACCGCTTGAACTGTTTGGCAGCGGTATGGTGGTCGACAATGGTCACACCTTCCCGCTCGAACGATTGCAGGACGGCGATGTTCAATTCGACGAGTGCCCGGTCGCGCCAAAGCGACCGCTCTTTCGTCGTATCGAGCCCGAGTGACCGTCCGACGAGCGGCAACAAATCATAACGGTCCGTATCGGCCAAATTCCTTGCCCCGATTTCTGTCTCCATATACCAGCCGTTAAACGGGACCGAGGTAAACCGTAGACCTCCGATCTCTAGTTCCATATCCGCAATCGCTGGGACTGCATGCCATTTGATGGTCCGTCCGTCAAACAAGTCCACATCCTCGTGCCGAATGTCCACCTCAAGCACGGCCTCACTCGGTAACTCAAACAAGCGGACGTCTCGCCCGTCCGTGATCATGAGTGGGAGGATATCGAATGGCGTGCCGGCTCCGACCCATCCGAGTTCTTTCGCGCGCTTCGTCATCGTGACGGACATCGGGTCTCCGATGATTCCGTCAGGTGTCTCATATCCCGCGTACCGAATCAATTGTGTGTTCAATAGTTTGAACTCGTTTGGAAGGACCGTCATCGTCGAACGGATTTTTCCACCGTTCGTAGCGAACTGAAGATGGTCGACAAGATGGTCGTAGACAGCCTCAAACGTATCGGCGTCCCGTGCATCGATCACATGGAGTGTCTGCCAAAACAAGCGGCCGATGCAACGATTCGAATTTCGCCACGCCACCTTGGCACCCACACACAACTCTTCCGTCGTCAACGAATAGGTGCCCGTGCGCTCAATTTCATCTTTGATTTGTCGGAGACGTTCGGACGGGTCGTCATGCCATTGCCGCATCCAGTCGCTCGCTTGTTCATACAGATTCATATCTAAAATCTCCTCACTCGATTCTCTCTTTTTCCATCTTAGAGAAAAGGAGACCCCTGTTTCAACTATCTATTCTCACACGCGACACGTCGGGTACTTAGAACCCCTCTGGTTGATGAACGAGTTCGATATAGTCGGTGACTTCTTCGTCTCCGCTCACTTCCTTCTCAAGGGCGGTCAATTGAGCCTCGATGGTCGGACTTGATTCGTATTCGGCGGCATATTGATATAACACATTCGTCACTTCGGTCATTCGACGCAAGCGGACAGGAAAGTCTGTACCGGATGCAAAACGAATGATGAACGTGACGTCTGAATTGCTCGAGTCAACCGCTCTCAATCGTCAGGATGAACCGTTTCTCAGGTTAACGCCTGTTCGTGATACGGCGCAAACTCTTCCGCATCGGCTGGAGATCATGCGCAGTCATCGAACAGCAGTCCCATCTTTTCGTTCGAATCGATTAGTTGACCATTTGTATCGAGTACGTAAATGGTATCCGAATACTGTTCAATCAGGAGCGAATCCACATGGAACGGGGGAATCGGTCCAGTTGACAAGATATCCGTGACGTCACCATTGACGCGATGAATCCACTTTTTGAAAATCGTCATACCATCTCTCCTTTCGAAAGAGATGGAAGTTTCAAGCGTAAATTCTCTTGTTCATACAAAATGACTAGTTTTTGAACTACTCCCGCCTACGCGTTGCTTAGAGGTGGGAGATTCCTGAGTTATCCTCTCTATCGAGAGAAACCTGATCAGGCTAACCCCGTCGTCCCGACGGTTGAAGAAGCTAAGATTCGTTCAGCTTCTAATTTCAAATTCATACCTGCGTTAATATCGCGATCATGATGGACTCCGCAATTCGGACACGTCCATTCACGTAGTTCAAGATGTTTCACGTCTTTGTGTTGATGGCCGCAACTCGAACACAATTGGCTCGAGGCGAAGGTCTTCCCGACCTTCACGACGGTCTTCCCGTACCAACCGGCCTTGTACTTGAGCATGCGATGGAACTCCGACCAGCTCACTTCGGAGATCGACTTGCTCAACTTGCGGTTCTGCTGCATGTCCTTCACCTGCAGGGTCTCGATGCCGATGACGTCGTGGTTTTTGACGATTTCGGTCGACACCTTGTGCAGGAAGTCGGTGCGTCTGTTGGCGATCTTCTCGTGGATGCGGGCGACCTTCCGCTTCTGCTTCTGGTAGTTCTTCGCCTCGGAGAGTCTCACCTTCTTGTTCGGGGCGATGCGCTGACGACGGGACAACTTGCGTTGCTCGCGGGCCAGTTTCTTCTCGAGCGTACGGAAATAACGGTCGTTTTGGTATACGGTTCCGTTTGATAGGATGGCGAAGTTCTTCAGCTCGACGTCGACGCCGACCGATGAGCCGGTTTTCGGCAGCTCACTGATCTCATGCTCTACGAGAAGGGAGACGAAGTATTTGCCCGAAGCTGTGCGTCGGATCGTGGCGCTCAGGATGCGACCCTCGACCTGTCTCGATTTGGCGAAACGCAGCCATTTCAGCTTCGGGAGTTTGAGTCGATTCCCGACGATCGAGACCTCGGGGAACTGGGAATTGCCTTGGATGTTCGCCGTATAGGATTGGACGGGGTTTCGCTTCGACTTGAAACGGGGATGATTCCCCTTTTTCTTGAAGAACTTCTTATACGCGTCGGCCAGGTGTTTGACACTGTTCTGGACGGCCGTGCTGTCCACTTCCGTCAACCAACCGAATTCTTGCTTGAGCATGGGAAGTGCTTTCGAGCAGGCATCATACGACAGTCCCTTGCCGGTCGCTTCATGGGCCGCGTCCCATTTCGACAGGAAATGGTTGAACACGAACCGGGAACAGCCGATCGTCTTGGCGATCAGGATTTCCTGTTCCTTCGTCGGATAGATCCGGAATTTATAGCCCTTGTGCTTCACCATGTGACGTTCACCCCCTTTGAAGATATTTTACCCGAAGGAGAGGTTGGCGATTCATCTCCCACTTTCACGTAAGCTCTGTCCTTAACGTTTAGAAGTGGGAGTATTCTCGCTTAATTTTGATAAAGCATTAATCACCAATTACCCATCACTGTGCCATTAGAAAACCCCACTCGTTTCTAAGTGGGGTCAATGATTAGTTCCGTTCGAGGACGAACGTCTTGTATGCAGGCACGCTTACTTTTCCAGTCGCGCGCTTGATTGTCTTCGTTCCGGCACGGTCGCCATCGACAATCACGTTCCAGTTCCCTTTTGGAAGGCTGACTTGGACATTCGTCGGGTTGGCGTTATGCGTGATGAACAAGTCGTTCTTTTGACCCGGTGCATCTTCGTCAATCGTGTACGTGATGACGTTCGCTTCCGCTTTGTGGAACGTCAAGAATCGTTTCACATCGCTCGCTTTTGTCATCCGAAGACCTGGGTTGGCTTTACGCATCTCAATCAAGCCTTTCATGTATTGGACGTCCGCCTTCCGGTCGGCTGCTCGTTTCCAATCGAGCTGGTTGATCGAGTCCGGTGATTTGTACGAGTTGTGGTCGCCTTCCTTCGTACGCATGAACTCTTGTCCTGCGTGAAGGAATGTCGTTCCTTGGCTCGTCAAGAGAATGCTCGAGGCGAGACGATGCATTTTCGTTTTATTCACTTCAGACGCGATCGGGTTCGTCAACGTCAATTTATCCCACAACGTATGGTTGTCATGAGCTTCGACGTATGTGATCGCTTGCGTCGGTTCTTTTGTGAATCCTTTAATCGTGTCGCTATATGCGATCTCACCGACGATTCCCGTCTTCACTCGATTTTCCATACCTTCTTTTCCGTTGATGAAGCCTTTGTCCTCATCGTAGAAGACGCTTCCTTTCAAGCCGTCGCGGATGTTGTCATTGAAGTGGGCGATGCCCGGCATGTCGTAGGCATTTTTTTGATTTGCTTTTAATTCAGCATCGAGCGGCGTACCGAGGTCCCATCCTTCTCCGAAGACGAGAATCGACTTGTCGACTCGATTCAACTCCGAACGAACTTTGTTCATCGTGTCGACGTCATGGATTCCCATCAAGTCGAAACGGAATCCGTCCCAATGATACTCTTTTGCCCAATAAACGACAGAGTCGACGATCAGTTTTTGCATCATCGCCCGTTCAGAAGCGGTATCGTTTCCAACACCTGTACCGTTGGCGAAGTCACCACCTGCTGTGTAACGGTAGTAGTAACCCGGTACGATTTTGTGCAAGTTCGACGCCTGCGCATCGAACATATGGTTGTATACGACGTCCATGACGGCACGTAAATTGTTGTCATGTAACCCTTGAATCATCTGTTTCATTTCCACGATACGTACTTTCGCATCGTAAGGATTCGTTGAATACGACCCTTCTGGTGCATTGTAGTTTTTCGGATCGTATCCCCAGTTGTACGTCGCCATCGGATTCGTCTCATCGACCGATGCCGTGTTGAAGTCATAGACCGGAATGAACTGAACGTGTGTCACGCCGAGATCTTTGACGTGGTCGAGTCCCGTCTTCGTTGCTGTTTTCTTTCCATCAACGAGAAGACGCGTTCCTGGTTCGATGACACCGAGGTACTTCCCTTTGTTTTGAATGCCTGAGTCGTATTTGTCCGTCTTCACATCGAAGATCGAGAAATCACGGACATGCGTCTCATAGATGATTGCATCCGTCGATTGTTTCAACTTCGGTTTCATTGAATTCCAACGTTTTGGATCTGTCTCTTTCAAATCGACGATGACGCCTTGGTCACCGTTCACGCCGACAGCCGTCGCATACGGATCGACTGCACGGACCTTCCCTGTCGCATGGGTCACTTGGTACGTATAGCCGATGCCGTCTAGGTCACCCCGCACTTCTGCCACCCACGTGCCGCGTTCACCGCGTTTCATTTGAATCACTTTCTTCAAATCTTTTTCATTTGTTGGTCGGTTCGTCGGCATGTTCCATAGTTCGAGCTCGACTTGTTGAGCCGTCGGAGCCCAGAGAACAAATTTCGTTTTCGACTTTTGGTACGTGACACCGAGTTTACCGTCATATGCATATTTCGCATCGAATTCTTTCGAACGAAGCACCTTGCCTGCTTGAAGCGTCTGTTCTCCAAACTCCGGGTGCGAGGCTTTGATGACTTTCGCTAAGTCGATGTCTGACTTGAATTGAATCGTCACCGACTTGTCGCTAGCCTTTTCAATCGATTCCACCGTTGCCCCGTCCACGCTCAATTCATCGATGAACGCATCCGTGATGACACGGTTCGTTGTGAGTGTCGCTTGACGGAACGTGTCCGCCGAGAACGAGACAAGCTTCGGAGAACGATCGATTTGAGGCTCTGAATAGTAGATTGTCGAATCTCCTTCAACGAGCCAAATCTCTTTTGCAGACCCGAGAACGAATCGGTCTTCCCCATCCTTCTCCGTCCATTCTCCTTTTTTCGTGATCAAGCCCATGAGTCTCTTCGATTCTGGGTTGGCGAGTTTCACGTTCGCGACGGCACCGAAATCATCAGCCCCATCGAATGCGATGCTCTGTCCGTCCCCACCGTCTGGCCAAGCCCAAAGACCCCAGTCCGTGTATGTATTGTCGTAACGGAAATAATGAACTTTCATATCGATTTCCGTCGAAGCCGTCTCCCCGTTCGGGTTTGACGTATAGATAGTCGGGTCGCCCGACTTGATCCACACTTCGGCGACGCCGTCTTGAATCATGTCGCTCGTGATGAAGCGGTCATTTTCAGACCCCTTATCTTTGTCCCAGTTGTCCGTGCGGACGATGAGACCGATTTTTTCAGGTGAGTCGACCGGAAATTCGTAAGCCGCCACCTTTCCGAATGCATCCTCCCCGTTGAATGTGAAGCCTTTGTTCGGGAAGTAATCTGGGCCATTCGCCCAAAGCCATAAGTTCCAATCCTTTTCGTTATCCGGCGCCTCTTGATAATGGACGACGACAAGTGTCGACTTCCCTTTGTCTAAAGCGGACGTCGGCATCGGAAACATTGACAGAATTAGTGCAAACGTTAGCACAACTGCCCATACGGGTTTCCACTGCTTTTTGACCATGAGGGTCCCTCCTTGTAGCACTATTTTAAGAAAACGCTTACACAAAAATTGTAAACGGTTTCCTTGAGTGAAGCAACGTTATTTTAGAAAAGGGTCAATTGGCATTATTTTCTTTCCAACCTGTCTAAGAAATATGAACTAAAAAGACGGATCCCACTCATCATCACAGAATCCGTCAAAGTTTATTCCATTCTTCGAGCGACTCCAAGTAGTGAAGATAGCTCATCTTGATTTCTTCATCTGTTAAGTCCGCTGGTAAGAGGGAATGCGGGACTAGACCTGTGAACTTGGCGCCTCCGACATGTGCAAAAATATAAGAGGCGACTTGCTCTGACATGTCTCTTGTCAAAAAACCGGTCACATACTTCCCATCCTTGCTCTCGAAGACGATGTCGAGTCGGCGACCTTCCTGCTCATCGATGATCAACTGATTGTAAAGTCGATGTGCCTCGTCTTTGTGCTTGTATACCATCCCACGCCTCGCATTGTCATCAATCTCCCACTGATGGTCTTTTCTCTCTTTCGCCGTGAAGATTTTATCGAGCATTCTTGGGTCATCAATCGTTAAGCAACAAAAGATATGTTCATACGACAGTTGATCGTCGTTCACCAAGTCCATGATGTCCGTCTTCGGGATAATTCTTGCCTTGTAGCGCACCATGACACGACGGACGACTTCTTCTTTTTCAAAAATGAGCCACTGCTTCCGTCGCTCAAACTTCTCATGTAACATCTTATAATCCATCCGCTTCACCTCATGTCCAGCATATCAAAAAACGACGCCCGCAATGGACGTCGTCTTGCTCAGTTCCCGTATTTTTTGAACAACTGATAGTTCTTATTTCCACCTGACAAGTTGTACACGTCGGTGAATCCGAGGTTACGGAGGACGTTCTGGGCCGCGTTCCCCGTCACCCCACCGTTACAGTAGACGACGGTCGGTTTGTCCTTGTCCATGTCTTTCGCCGCTTCCCGGAGGTTGCCGAGTGGGACGTTGACGGCACAATCGACACACGCCTTCTCGAACTGTGAAGCTTTCCGCGTATCGATGATTTGCATGTCTTCCCCGGCATCGATTCGCGCCTGAAGCTCGGCCGGTGTGATGAGTCGCGCCGCCTTGTCGATACTGTTCGACAGCACCATCCCCGTGTACATGACGGGATCTTTCGTCGTCGAGAACGGCGGTGCGTAGGCGAGGTCGAGATGGAACAAGTCGTCGACTTTCGCCTTGAGCGTGATGGCCGTGACGAAGACGTCGATTCGTTTGTCGACTCCTTCAAATCCGACGATTTGGACGCCGAGCAGTTGACGTGTCGTACGGTCCGCGACCGCTTTGATTGTCATATCTTTCCCACCCATGTAAGCAGGCTTATCCGGCTTCGTATTATGAAGCACCTCGATATCGTATCCGAGTTCGCGTGCTTCTTTTTCGGCCAGCCCCGTCTGTGCGACGGCAAGTCCGAACACTTTGAAGATGCCCGTGCCGAGAATACCGCGATGCTCGAGATGACCGCCCGTGATGACGTCCCCAGCGGTCCGCCCCATCTTGTTCGCTGTCGAACCAAGCGGACGCCAAATCGGTTTGCCAGTCACGATCGAGAAGCTCTCCGCGACGTCTCCTGCCGCATAGACGTCTGGGATGTTCGTTTCCATCCGCTCATTGACGGCAATCGCACCCGTTTCACCTAGTGTGACTCCCATCTGCATGGCGAGCTCGACGTTCGGACGGACTCCGACCGACAAGATGACGAGGTCGGTCTCAATCGTCTTCCCACTCTCCGTGACGACCCGTTCGACATGTCCGTCGCCAACGAGTTCAGTCACGGTCTCCCCGAGCATGAGCTCGATTCCATTCTTCTCGAGGTGCTCTTCGACGTGACACGCCATGTCCTTGTCGAGTGGCGGCATCACTTGTGGTACACGTTCGATGATGGTCACGTCCACACCGCGAAGCTTCAACTGTTCTGCCATCTCTAGACCGATAAAGCCGGCCCCGATGATCGTCGCGTGTTTCGGGTCTGTCGAATCAACGAAGGAGCGTGTCGCCTCCGCCTGTTGGATGTTTCGAATCGGGAAGACATTGTCCGACTTCACCCCTGGAATCGGTGGGATGATGCTTGACGCACCCGTCGCGAGGACAAGGACGTCATAGGCGTCCGTGAACGTGTCACCTGTATCTAAGTTTTCGACCGTCACCGTCTTCGCGTCTTTATCGACGGCTGTGACGTCGTGACGTGTCATGACGTCGATGTTGTAACGCTTCTTGAAGAAGGCAGCGTCACGTGGCGTCAAGTCGTCACGAGACTCGACTTCTCCACCGACGTAATATGGAATCCCACATCCCGAATACGAGATGTCGTAGTCCCGGTCGTAAATCGTAATCTGTGCGTCCTCGTTGTTCCGACGTGCTTTCGCCGCAACCGATGTCCCGGCAGCGACTGAACCGATGATGACTAGTTTCATATAACCACTCCTCAATAAAGTAATAAGCTGATATATAGACCGAGCAACGTGATAGCCAGTGTCGGAATCGTCAAGATGATCCCGACTTTGAAATACTCACCCCAGCCGATTTTGACCCCTTTCGTACGAAGGACGTGGAGCCATAGAAGTGTCGCCAGCGACCCGATTGGGGTAATTTTCGGACCGAGGTCGGACCCGATGACGTTCGCATAGATTAACGCTTCCCGAATCTGTCCGGTCGTATGCGTCAAGTCGATGGCGAGCGCGTCGATCATGACGGTCGGCATGTTGTTCATGACCGATGACAAGATGGCAGCTAAAAAGCCCATCCCGAACGTGGCACTGAAGGCGTTCACCGCGAACCAGTCGATAAAGTTCGCGAGTACTTGAGTGAGTCCGGCGTTTTGTAAACCGTAGACGACGATATACATCCCGAGCGAGAAGAAGACGATGGCCCACGGTGCGCCTCTCACGACTTGAGTCGTCTGTACCACTGACGAGCGATTTGCCATCACGAGGAAGAACAAGGCGATGACACCCGCTACGAGCGAAACGGGGATCTCGACTAAGTCACTCGTGAAGTACCCGATGACCAGTAACCCGAGTACGACCCACGATAAGCGGAACATCGTATGGTCTTTAATGACGGACGAAGGTTCAGCCAACTGTGAGGCATCATACTGTTTCGGGATGTCTTTTTTGAAATATAGATACAAGACGAGCAGACTTCCCGCGACCGCGAACACGTTCACGAATACCATCCGCGCGGCGTACTCGGCAAAACCGATATCAAAGAAGTCGGCTGAGACGATGTTGACGAGGTTCGAAACGATGAACGGGAGACTCGCCGTATCGGCGATGAATCCGGATGCCATCACGTATGCCAAGACGACCACGTCCGACAGTTTGAGTGCCCGGACCATCGCCAAGACGATGGGTGTCAAAATCAGCGCCGCCCCATCGTTCGCAAACAAAGCCGCGACGAGCGCACCGAGTAGTGTGATATAGACGAAGAGCTTCACCCCTCCACCTTTGGCGATTCGCGCCATATGTAAGGCGGCCCATTCAAAAAATCCAATCTCGTCTAAAATGAGCGAAATGATGATGATTGCGATGAAGGTGAACGTCGCGTTCCAAATGATGCCCCACACCGTGCCGACGTCGTCAAGATTGACGACGCCCGAAATGAGGGCGATGACGGCCATTCCCATCGCCGAGTAACCGATGCCGAGGCCTTTCGGTTGCTTGATGATGAGAAATAGCGTCACAAGAAAAATTAAACTAGCAATCCACTGCACAATAAGTTCCTCCTATAGTCTCTATTGTCTCTCTCCTTACATTGCACAATCCGGCTCACAATCACAGCTCGGTCCGACGGTTTCTAGATTGGCTAACAACTCCGTGACGAGCGGATAAAACGGGCTCGTCTCGTTCAATCGGTAATGAATCCACTGTTTGTCTCGACGTTCTAACAGTAGTCCCGCCTGACGTAACATTTTCAAATGACGGCTAATCGCCGGTTGCGAGATATCGAAACAGTCGACGAAACTACACGCACACTGCTCGCCTGCCTCCATTTGTTTCAACATCGTCAATCGGGTCGGATCCCCGAGCACCTTGAGCACCTTGCTCAATTCTTCAACGGCATACATCTTCTCCCCACCTTTCATATAACAAATTCGTTATATAACCTGCACGTTATGAAATTACCACAGTTTTTCATCTGAAGCAATTGTCATTTTGGACTCAATTCGGTATGATGAAACACGTTGAAAATGAACGGATTCCATTATTTTGATTTTCGTGAGACTCAAAAATCAAATCATTATAAATAGAAAGGTGTGTTCTTTTGGAAAGATTGAATACGTTGAAACACGAATGGTTCGGAAATGTCCGGGCCGACATTTTGTCCGGGATCGTTGTCGCCTTGGCGCTCATCCCTGAAGCCATCGCCTTCTCCCTCATCGCGGGAGTCAACCCGATGGTCGGGCTCTATGCCTCCTTTATTATCGCGATGATCATCTCCGTTGCCGGAGGTCGTCCGGCGATGATCTCGGCTGCGACCGGTGCGATGGCGCTCGTCGTCGTCTCGCTTGTCGCCGACCATGGGCTTCAATATTTACTGGCCGCTGGTATTTTGACTGGAATCATCCAAATCGTTCTCGGTTACCTCGGCATCGCCCGTTTGATGAAATTCATCCCGCGTGCCGTCATGGTCGGATTCGTCAACGCGCTCGCCATTTTGATTTTTCAGGCGCAACTCTCTAACTTTGAAGGAGAGAGCTGGATCATCTGGGCAATCGTCGCCGCCTCGCTCGCCATCATCTTCTTGTTCCCACGTGTGACGAAAGCCATTCCGGCACCGCTCGTCGCCATCGTCGTCATGACGGTCCTCGCAATCACGCTTGGACTCGACACGAAAAACATCGGGGATATGGGAACGATCTCAGCGACGCTTCCAGACTTCTTGTTCCCAGATGTGCCATTCACGCTCGAGACGCTCATGATCATCTTGCCGTACTCGATTTCCCTCGCATTCGTCGGATTGATCGAGTCGCTCTTGACGGCACAAATCGTTGACGATATGACAGGAACGGACTCAAACAAAAACCGTGAATCGCGCGGACAAGGCATTTCGAACATCGTCGCCGGATTCTTCGGTGGGATGCCAGGATGTGCGATGATCGGACAATCGGTCATCAACGTCTCGTCTGGTGCCCGTGGTCGACTCTCGACATTCACAGCCGGACTTGCCCTCTTCATCATGATCATGACGATCAGCGACGTATTGATGCTGATCCCGGTCGGCGCACTCGTCGGGGTCATGTTCTTCGTCTCGTATGCGACGTTCGACTGGGGTTCGCTCAAAGCGATGCGTACCGCCCAAAAATCGGATACGGTCGTCATGCTCGTCACCGTACTCGTCACCGTCGTCACACATGATTTGTCACTCGGTGTACTCGCCGGGATTTTGACAGCAGCAATTCTCTTCGCTGCTAAAATCTCAAAAATCGATCTCGAGCGAAAGATCGATGTCGACAAGGCTCATTACATGGTGAACGGTCAGCTCTTCTTCGCCTCTACATCTGAATTCGTCAATCAGTTCGATGTGGCAGAAGACGCGGAAGCGGGAATCAAACACGTCACGATCGATTTTGCGAACACGCATCTGTGGGACGACTCTGCCATCGGGGCCATCGATAAGGTCATCTTCAAATATCGGGAAGTCGGAATCGAACCGGTACTGCTCAACTTGAACAAAGACTCGGAAAAACTGCTCAACACGCTCGCCCTTCACTTGAAGCAACAAGACGCGAACGCGGGGCACTGATTCATCATTTCCCCGTTTCGCCAAATCACCTATACTAAAAGTAGAACGTGCGAAAGAGGAGGAGTTTTTCATGGGAAAGGTATTTTTAGCGGCAGATGGTTCTGCCCACTCGAAACGTGCGCTTGAAAAAGCGATTCAGCTCGCAAAGGCGTCGAATGCATCGATTGACATCGTACACGTCATCAGTGCGAAAGAATCGAAAGAAGCGGCCCTCAATTCGACAGGAAAGATCGACTTGGAGACGAAGCGAAAGCAGATGCTCAAGCCATTGTTCGACTTGACGGAAGCAGAAGGCATAGCCTACGAATACATCGAACTTCGTGGGGAGCCGGACGTCGAGCTCGTCAAATATGCGAACCATGAGCCGTACGAATATGTTGTCGTCGGATCACGCGGATTGAACACGTTCCAAGAGTTCGTGCTCGGTAGCGTGAGTCATAAACTCGCCAAACGTGCTCTCGCTCCTGTTATTATCGTGAAATGATGCATCGTCCCCATCTCCGTCGTGAGATGGGGATTTTTTGTGTCACATACAGGGGACATACCGTTCATGTAGAATGTTTTAAAGACAGCTAATTCAAAAGGAGGTTCTCGCGATGGACATCGCAAATGACCCGAATACCCTTTTTCTCATCTTACTACCTGTTTTGATTTTGCAACTCATCCTGCTCGTCGTCGCCTTGATTGACTTGTTCAAACGCGACATGACGAATGGCCCGAAATGGGTATGGCTTCTCGTCATCGTCTTCATCAACATACTCGGCCCAATCATCTACTTCTTATGGGGACGGACTCCGCGATGAACATCACACATGTAACGAAGCGATTCGGCTCCTTCACGGCGCTCGATGATGTCAGTTTCGAATTACGACCGGGTTGCACGTCCCTCCTTGGAGAAAACGGTGCCGGGAAGACGACGCTTTTGAACTTGCTCGCCCGCGTCACCGAACCGACAAGTGGCGATATGACCGGACACGAACGTATTCGGATTGGCTATTTGCCTCAGCGCCCTGCCCTCTATCCATCGTTGACTCCCGTCGAGACGATTCGGTATGCCGCTGAATTGACGGGGACCAAACACGTCGAGCCGATTCAACTATTGAAACGAGTCGGGCTCGAACCGGTCGACCGGCCGGCAGCGAACTTATCGGGAGGGATGCGACAGCGTCTCGGGATTGCCCAAGCGCTCGTCCATGACCCGGAACTCTTACTGCTCGATGAACCGGTCTCGGCACTCGACCCACGCGGTCGACGAGAAGTACTCGATCTATTAAGTGACTTGAAACGAGAGCGAATGATCCTGTACTCGACGCACGTCCTGCCGGATGCCGAAGAGGCAAGTGACTGGGTGCTCCTGCTTCGCCAAGGCAAATTGCTCATGGAAGGAACCGTGACCGACCTGCTCGGTTCGAAGTCGACCATTGAGTTGCGTCTCTTTGATGATCAGACGAGTGAAGCAGACTGGACGCAGTTAGAAGGCGTGACCCGAACAACGAAACGTGGTTCGACGTGGACGTTTGAGTCAACGGACCGGAATCTCGCCGAACGGGCGATTTTGCGGCGCATCCTGGAACGGAATCTCATCATCCAATCACTACACGTCGGGCACCCGTCACTCGAATCTTTATTCTTGGAGGTGAACGCCTGATGCGTACCGCAATCTTTAAACAGGAATGGCGAGAGTCATGGTCGAACAAACGACTCATTTGGATCCCAATCGTGCTCATGCTCCTTGCCTCGATGCAACCGCTCACGCTCTATTTCTTACCGGATATCCTCGCCTCCGGCGGCAACTTACCGGACGGCGCCGTCATCGAGCTCCCGACGCCGACACCAGAAGAAGTATTGATTTCAGTCAGTGAACAGCTCCGTCAAATCGGACTTCTCGTCGTCTTGTTGTCGGCGATGCACACGTTCAGTCATGAGCGGACGAACGGGACGCTCGCCTGGCTCAAATCGTTACAGATTCCGACGTCTCGCATCGTCGTCAGCAAATGGGCCCATTACGTCCTCTTGACGGTCGGTGGCCTCTTACTCGCCCAATTAGCGGCGGCGTACTATACGGTCATTCTTTTCGAGCCGTTTGATGTACCCGCATTTCTCGTCTCGACGGCACTTCTCGTCTGTCATTTCGTCGTTCAGCTCTCCATCTTCATTCTCCTCGCTGCCATAATTGAGAGCGGGGTCGTCGCGGTCGTCTTGACGCTCGGTCTCCATTTCGTCATGTCGCTCCTCATCGGATGGGTCGACCTCGATTGGATGCCATGGATGCTCGGTCCACAATCGAGCCAGGTGCTCCTGACCGAAGTGGATCTCGTGTGGCCACTCGTGACGGGAACCGTTGTCGTTCTCATCTCCCTTTTCGTGGCATCGAAACGACTTCGATTCATGAGTCATTCGGCGTAAACGTCTGACCTCACAAATGATTCATTTGCCACTATCTTCACTTGGATAAAAATGGTTATATTATTTTATATAGCATTTTTTGAAAATCGGGAGGCTTACTCATATGAAGTGGAAGACAACTACCCTATTTAGTTTAATTGCCGGCACCCTCCTTACCTCTCCCCTTCTGACACATGCGGAAGGTTCATTTCAACAGACGGAGAATGGCATCGTCTATACGTCGAGTGACGGGACGGTCTTGACGGGATGGCAAGAAATCGATGGCCATACATACTATCTGAATGAAGATGGCATGCTCCTCACAGGTTGGCAGGAAATCGAAGGGGCTACCTATTACTTTGAGACAGACGGTCGACTCGTCACGGGTGCTTATGCGATTGACGGCACGACATACACGTTTGACGAGAACGGAAAGCTACTCACCGGCTGGCAGGAACGGGACGGTCTCGTCTACTATTACGATGAGACCGGTCAACCCGTCACGGGATTCCAGACGATCGCCGGCAAGCGATATTACTTCAACGAGGATGGGGTCCGTCTCTCGAGATGGCAGCAGCTTGGTGACGCCAAACATTATTTCTTCCCAGACGGCACCATCCGTACAGGGATGTATACGATTGACGGCAAGAAATATTATTTGATGGAGCAAGGGAAGATGGCGACCGGATGGCAGACGATCGGCACACGTCGCTATTACTTCGGGGATGACGGGGTACGTCGCCAAGGACTCGCTCGGATCGGTGACAAGATGTACGGTTTCCATCCCACTTACGGATACCGCCTCGAAGGACTCTATCGCATCAACAATCGACACTATTTGTTCGGAAAATACGGCGACCGCAAGTATGGGCTACAGCGAATCGATGGTGTCATGTATGGATTCCATCCGACGTACGGGTACCGACTAGAAGGTGTCCATAAACTAAATGCACGTGTCTATTCATTCGATGCATACGGACGACGCGAGTATGGGTTCCAAACGGTCGATGGGAAGAAGGTCGGATTCCACCCAACCTACGGATACCGGCTACAAGGGAAATTCCGATTGGATGGGAAGACGTATCACTTCCACTCGACGGGTGTCCCCGAGAAAGGATGGAAATATACGACCCAGTACGAGTATTACGCTCCCGCGTTGACGAAGAAGACGGATTGGCAAGCCATCGACGGCAAGTGGTATTACTTTGACACGTATGGAAAGATGTATCAAAACCGTCGTGTCGGCAACGCCTCGTTCGATGCGCGGGGCGCCTATTCTCAGGCACTGTCCATCTATAAGATGAGCGTCCCACTCTATCGTCAGTTCCCGATGGGCTATCCGTCCGGCTGCGAGTTCTTCTCCCTCAAGATGGCGCTTGAAGAGAAAGGTCGTGCCGTCAGCGCCTCGACCTTATATAACGAGATGCCAAAGAGCATGTGGAACGCGCGTTATGAGAACCGTCTCTATCGCTGGGTCGACCCGAACGTCATGTTCACGGGAGATCCGAAAGGGACGCTCGGCAAATATAAGAACTACGGGATTTATCCGAAAGGCATGGTCGGATTCGCCAGCAAATATCGTCCGGTGAAAGACTTGTCCAACCAAGGCCTCGGCTCGATCGAGCGCGAACTGTCGATGGGTAACCCGGTCATCGTCTGGGCGAGCGTCGACTTCAACAAACCGTACGGCTACTTCAACTGGTACACCGCTTCGAACAAGAAGTTCACCGGCTACGTCAACTATCACGTCATGTTGGCAACCGGCTATGACAAATCAAACTTGTATATCAACGACCCATATCGTGGACGCTTGGTCATCCCGAAATCAAAAGTGAGCGCCGTCATGAGCGCGACCGGATGGAAAGCGCTCGCGGTCAGATAAGTAAGAAGGAACGTGCCTTTAATCGAAGGGCACGTTTTTTGTGTGCGATTAGGAGAATAGTACGAAATTAAGAAATATAAATTCCTATTTTTATGATTAAATATTGAAATTTAATTTCTGGATGGTACACTCCTGTTAAGAAATTAAAGCGCTTACATGAATTAAAGGAGGAACTTCTGATGAAAAAATGGATGGGTGGTATGGCCGCGTTGACGATCCTCACGACTTCCATCGTCTGGTTGGATGCCGATGCGAAGTCTGAACCGAAAAAACCAAAGGTCGAACTCGGGGTCGACCGGTTGATGGAAAACCCGGAAATCTTGAAAGGAAAACGGGTCGGACTGATCACGAATCCGACCGGGATCAACGCGGAGAGAACGAGCATCGTCGACCTGTTCGACCAGTCCAATGACTTCGAGTTGACGGCATTGTACGGACCAGAGCATGGCGTTCGGGGAGATGCCCAAGCCGGGTCGACCGTCAGCTCTTACATCGATGACGTGACGGGATTGCCCGTATATAGTCTATATGGTGCCACGAAGAAACCGACGGCTGAGATGCTACAAGATGTCGACGTGCTCGTCTTTGACATCCAGGATGTCGGGACACGCTACTATACGTATATCTATACAATGGCGTATGCGATGGAAGCCGCAGCCGAGAACGATATTCCGTTCGTCGTCCTCGACCGTCCGAACCCACAAGGTGGGCTTCGCGTCGACGGTCCGGTGCTCGACCCGGACTACTCTAGCTTCATCGGTCTTTATCCGATTCCATTAAAGCATGGGATGACCGTCGGAGAACTCGCGCAACTGTTCAACACCGAGTATCAGATTCAAGCCGACCTCGAAGTCGTCAAAATGAAAGGATGGAAACGTTCGATGATGTATGAAGACACGGGCCTCCCGTTCGTCATGCCGTCCCCGAACATGCCGACGACCGACACGGTCAACGTCTACCCTGCGACCGGATTGTTTGAAGGGACGAACCTATCCGAGGGTCGCGGGACGACGAAACCGTTTCAGCTGATCGGCGCGCCGTATATAAAAGCGCATGACTATGCGAATGAGCTGAACGAACTCGAGTTGCCGGGTGTCGCCTTCCGGGCTGCCTCGTTCACGCCGACGTTCTCAAAACACGCGGGCAAACTGACGCACGGGGTTGAGGTGTATGTCACCGACCCGGTTCGATTCGAATCGACGCGAACCGGGATCGCGATGATTCAAACGGCTCATGACATGTATCCGGACGACTTCGAATTTTTAGCGAACGACTTCATCACGAAACTGACAGGAAACGCCTACGTGAAAGACATGATTCTCGAAAGAGCTCCACTTGAAGACATCCTGATGAAAATCGAGGACGAGCGGGACGCCTTCCTCCCCATTCGAAAAGAGTATTTGCTGTATAAATGAAGCGAGGATGGGCTCACGAAGAGTCCATCCTTTTTGTAATGAAATGGTAAAACCAAAAATCACCCAAACAATATAGAATATAGGGAGTTTCACAAAAGGAGTCGATTCCATTGAAGAAGCATCTCTCTCTACTACTCACCATCATTCTGACACTCGGTGTGATCGGATCACCACTCTCTATTAGCCCTGTCCAAGCCTATTATGAGACGTCAATCAATACGACCGGTTACGTGACGAACATCAGTCAGCTCAACGTCCGGCAATCGCCTTCTTTGAGCGCGAAACGACTTGCGCTCATCCCACGAGACGGTTCGATGCGTGTCCGGACATCGTTCCAATTGGACGGTGTGCGCTGGTATAAGATTCAATGGGGCAGCGGCTACGCTTATCTGCCCGCCAAGTATGTCCGCTTGTCCACTGCCGAGGTGAAATTTACGAAACCGACGTACGTCAAACCGTCGAGCGTTTATTTAAAATCACGTCCGCTCACGACTTCTTCAAACGTCAAGTTCGTCCGGCAAGGCACCGAACTCGAGACCGTGTCATATCGCTATACCGGCACATCGCGATGGTATAAGGTGCGTTACGGTTCATACACGGGGTACATCCTCGCCAACCATGTCAGCTTCACGTCGCCCGTCAACGTGTTGACCGAGACGAACAAAGAACGACATGCTGCCGGCCTCTCTCTTCTCGCCGCTTCGAGTGAGGCGAACCGTGTCGCCCAAGTCCGTGCCGATGAGATGGCGCGAACGGGTCAATTCTCACACACGCTCAAGGAGAGCGGTACACCCGGGGACACGTTAGACGCTTACGGTGTCTCGTATCGTGGCTGGGGAGAGAACATCTATAAAGGATCGAGCGACCCGGTCCGGGCGGTCGATGCGTGGATGAACAGCAGCGGTCATCGCGCGAATATCTTGAATGCGAATTATACGCACCTCGGGATTGGCAAAGCGACCGATGCCCAAGGGTCGACCATCCATGTTCAAATCTTTTTGACGAAATAACCGCTGAAGGACAGTCACGTCGTGGCTGTCTTTTTTTCGCCAATTAAAAAAGCGGATTCGCATCCGCTCTCGAGCCTTACGCACTTCTTATATCTCATGCTCTTTCACGAGCACACGAAAACGCGGTCGGACGGTCAATTCGATTGACGTCACGGTCCGCTTTCGATCTTCAGCTAGGACGATCAATAACTCTGCGTGGTCTCGCCGGTCTTCTAAAATCTCGACCTTGCTGACGGTGCGGAGCAGTTGATAATATACGAGCTCCCCGTCCCGATCTTTAATTTTGATCTCAAACTCGTGATAGCTCGGGGATATTTTAAAGTAGAACGTCTCTCCATGCTTATTTGTGAAGCGAAAAATTGACTCATCATAATAGAACGGAAGCGTCGAATCCATTCGTTTCGGTTCGACTGTGCAAAACGCGGAAAGCACGATTTCGTCTGGGAACAACGCCCCCTCTTGTTTGTTGAATTGCCATCCTTTCATCCAAATCCCTCATTTCGACACCGTAATTATCTGAATAATTAGATTATTGCACATTTCGAGGGTTCCGGACAGGTATATTCGTGACAATCCTCGAACACCTTTGTGTAGAACGAGAAACATTTCACATGAGAAAGGAGTATCACGATGTCCATTATCTCGCTCGACCATGTCACGAAACGGTTCGGGGATACGATTGCCTTGAACGACCTCACTCTTAAAGTGGAAGAAGGCGAACTCTTCGGGTTGCTCGGACCGAATGGTGCCGGGAAGACGACCGCCATTTCGGTCATGTTGAATCTGTACGAGGCGGACTCCGGTTCGATTCACATTTTTGGAAAAGCGATGCCAAAAGACGAACTGGCCATCAAACGCCGCGTCGGGATCGTGCCGCAACACGTCTCCGTCTATGATCAGCTGACCGTCTATGAGAACATCCAATTTTTTGCGGAGCTGTATGGATTCAGTCCGAAAGAAGCGAAACAAAAGACCGAGGCCGCGCTCCACTTCGTCGAACTCGATGCCCATCAAAAGAAACGTCCGCCCGAACTGTCCGGCGGTCTCCTACGTCGCCTCAATATCGCCTGTGGCATCGTCCATGAACCCGAACTCATCTTCATGGATGAACCGACCGTCGCCATCGACCCGCAGTCGCGAAATACCATTTTAGAGAATATCCGCGAACTGAATCGCCGCGGTGCCACCATCATCTATACATCTCATTACATGGAAGAAGTCGAACTCCTCTGCGACCGAATCGCCATCGTTGATGAAGGAAGGATCATCGCAGAAGGAACGCAGGACGAATTGAAAGACCGTGTCATGACACTCGAGACGGCCCGGATCAAAGTCGATGCGCTCACACCAAATTTGCTCGAACGACTCGATGCACTCGACCACGTTCAAAAAGTGGAGTATGAAGAGCCGTACATCGAGGTGTCGTTAGACAAGGACACGCCGCTCGCCCCGCTCCTTGAGACGCTCCATCAAGAACATGTCCATTTCACTTCCATCACGGTCGACCGTCCTTCCCTCAATACCGTCTTTTTGGC
This sequence comes from Exiguobacterium sp. HVEsp1, assembly GCF_002009685.1. Lineage (GTDB taxonomy): Bacteria > Bacillota > Bacilli > Exiguobacteriales > Exiguobacteriaceae > Exiguobacterium > Exiguobacterium profundum. Next base: position 2,257,811 of record NZ_KV917367.1, read on the forward strand.
ATTGACAGGGAAGACGCTCCGGGAATAGGAGGGGCGTCATGTGGACTTTCATCAAATATGATGTGAAACAGCGGCTTCGTGATCGTGCCACCCTCTTTTGGATGCTCATCTTTCCGCTCATCCTCATCTTTGGACTCGGGACGATGCTGTCGGCCGTCTTCAGTGACACGTTCAAACTTCCGGTCACGAACGTCGCCTACGTCGAATCGTCGACCGACCAGTATCGCGAGCCGCTCGAGGCTTTTTTAAAAGAGGAAGACATTCAAGCCTTCATCCGACTTGTCCCATACGTTGACCTCCCATCTGCCGAACAAGGTGTGAACGAAGGCGATGCCGATGTCATCTTGCAACTCGATGGACCTGACATCACACTCTTCTATGAGGAACCGACGACGGTCGAGTTCGATGTCCTCGATGCCATCCTCGGTCAGTATACAGCCATCGCCAATCAACAAATCACGCTCGCTGAAGCAGGCGTGTCGGCCCCATATGTGAATGAGGCTTGGCTCGATACGGAAAGTGTCGACTTGGCAGGACGTACCCCGACCTCGCTCGAGTATTTCACCGTCACGATTTCAATCATGACGGCATTGTTCGGGTCGTTTTATATCACATCGATGGCACGAGAAGAGCAACCGAATACAGGCAGTTACTTACGCATCCAAGCGGCCCCAGTCCGAACGGTTCAATATCGACTTGCGCGGACGTTCAGTCGCTACGTCATCATCTTGTTGCAGCTCATCCTCTTGTTTTGGTTCAGCCATTTCGTCTATCGCACATTCGACTTGGCGAACGTACAGTTCGGCTATCTGATTCTGTCTTGGCTCGCCTTGACCGCGTACGGGGTCGCCATCGGATTTCTGATTGTCAACTTGCCGAAGTTGAGCGCGACGACAAAGGATGCGATCGTCAACGGCTTCGTCGCCATCCTCATGATCTTATCCGGTGGCTATGTCCCCGGTTTTGACCAAGTGACGCTGAACTATGCGCCGTGGGCTGCCTACGTGTTCATGCCGATTTTCATGCGGGACGGGATGCTAGCCGTGCTCCTGCGGGAAGGGGACATGAATCTGTATTGGCAAAGTCTCGGATTGCTCGGGATTCATCTCCTCATCTTGATTGCATTCAGCTACATTCTCTCGAAAGGGGTGAAGCGTCATGGTTCTCATTAGACATGTGGCCAAACGGATGCTTCGAAAGAAAGGGCTGTGGGTGTTCACCTTCGTGTCGATGTTCGGTTTCGCGCTCATCCTCTCCTTCGTCGGTGGAACGTCCAGTTTGAACGCATCCATCGGGATTGTCGACCGGGACGGTGGACTTCTCGCCGAACGCCTCATTGACGAGGCCGAACGGTTTGGTCGGGTCACGTTGCTCGAGTCGAACACGGATGATGTCTTGTTAGAAGGAGAAGATATCGTCCTCATCATTCCCGATGACTTCACGAAACAGGCGTTCACAGGAGAGATGCCTCGCCCTTCCTTCTCTGCAATCGCCGGGAGTGATGCCTCGTTGATCGAGCAGGCACTGAACGGTCATCTGGCCCGCGAACGCCAACTGCTCGAAGCGAGCGGCTACGATAAAGCGACGTTCGAACAGCTTGCGTCAAAAGAGACGTCGAACGGTTACACACTTTCAAGTGAACCGTTCCAGGAAAGTGTCGCCACGACCGCCCGAACACAAGCCTTCTTCGGTCTGTTGTCGTTCATCATGATGTCGACCTTTCTCCAGTTCATTCCTATGTTTGTCGCGGATGATCGGGACGAGAAGATCTATGCGCGGTTGTTCGCCTCACCGGTGACACCAAGGCGTTACTTCGCCTCCCTGCTACTAGCCTTTTATCTCGTCGGCTTCATCTACGTGATGCTGTTGATTGGCGTGAGCCTCGCTTTATACGGTCAGGATGTATGGACACATCTCCCGACCGTATTCGCCTTGTTTTCTTCCTATCTGCTCGTCTGTCTAGCCCTCGGTGGTCTCATCGCCGTCTTTGCGACGAATCGGGAGAAGGCGAACATCTTTCAAATCTCGGTTACGATGGCATCCGCCATCACCGGCGGGGCGTTCATCAGCCTGCTCTGGTTGCCGGATTCATTGAAACTTGTCGGTCGTTTCCTGCCGACCTATTGGTTGAATAACGGTGTCATCACGATGTATGAGGGTCAGTTCCCGTATCCCTCCATCCTTGTCATGATTGGCATGACCGGAGTCGTCTTCCTCTTCACCATCCTCGTGTTGAAGAAACGACCTCTGACCGTTTGAAAAAGCGAGTCCCCCACATTCAGGAGGACTCGCTTGTTTATTGTTGAAGTGTCGGTACGACTTTTTCAAAGAAGACGTCGACGAGAGATGGGTCGAACTGTTTACCTGCCTCTTGTTTGATGATGGCAAGTGCCTCGTCAATCGTTTTCGCTTGTCGATATGGTCGCCCCGTCACCATGACATCGAACGTATCCGCAATTGCGATGATTCGTGACGCAAGAGGGATTTCAAAATCTTGTAACCCTTTCGGATAGCCTTTCCCGTCCCATCGTTCATGATGCGCCAAGACAATCTCGGACAAGGCGACATATTCGGGTACGGTACTCAAAATATTGTAACTGATTTCCGGATGGCGCTTGATTTCATACCATTCCGATTCAGTCAACGTGCCAGGTTTATCTAAAATGTCATTACTGATTGCCACTTTTCCGATATCGTGTAAAATGGCGGCCGTTCGAATCTCATTCACTTCGGCACTCGTGAAGCCCATCGCTTCCGCAAGTTTCCCCGCTAAATTGGCGACCCGTTGAGAGTGCGCTTCTTCGCGTGGAATTTTCTCATACAGCGTGCGCATGATGATTTGGATAGAATGGTGGCGTCGACTCTGCTTTTCAGAAACCTTATGGTGATACATCCGGTCTTCCGCTAAGTTGAACACCTCGGCCAATTCGACATTCGAGTCATATTTGACCGCTTCACCGAACGATGCGGAAATTGGTAACCCTTCTACCGTCTGTTCGTGGAAGAGACGACCGAGACGGTCCGACAGTTGCTTCGCCTCATCGAGAGTCGTATTCGGGGAGATAACGACGAATTCATCGCCCCCGACTCGCGCCACTTCATCTTTCGTGCGCAATTTATTTCGTAAAATATTTGCCGCTTCAACGAGCAGTTGATCTCCGACCAAGTGACCGAACGCATCGTTCGTGAGTTTCAGACCATTGATATCGATGACGATGAGTGTGAGCGGATAAAAATGCTCATCATCATAGCGCCCCAACGCTTCTTCAAAGTAGCGTCGGTTTTTGATGCCCGTCAATTGATCGTGATAACTGAGATATTCAATCTCTTTCTCGTATGTTTTCTTCTCCGTGACATCTCCGATATAGCCGTGCCATAAGACATGGTCTTCCGCAATCTTCTCTGGCCGGGATGACCCGAGAATCCAGATGGTTCGTCCGTCCTTGGTCAACAAACGAAACTCTGCATCCCAAATCGTCAAATTACGATACGATTCATCAATCGACTGCATGACAAGCGGATAATCATCCGGGTGCATCCGTCGGAAGACAAGACTCGCGTCCGTCTGTACCTCTTCTGCCGAAATCCCCAGCATATCTTCAAAGCCCCGGCTAAAGAACGGGAAGTTGAAGCTTCCGTCAGGCAACAATTCGAATTGATAGATGGCACCCGGGATTTGGTCGGATAGTTTCGTCAAGAGGCGATCCCGATCGGCCAATTTTTCTTCCAATTGGACTCGGTCTGTCACGTCCTTGGCGATCGCATAAATGTAACCCCCTTGAAGTTTACAATGCCACTCGATTGAGCGATACGTGTCGTCGATTGTCCGGAAGCGGTTGACGAATCGGAACAACTCGCCACGTTCTTCAAGCTCCGCAAATCCTGCTTCCGTGATCACCTCATCATCCGGGTGAATCAGACTAAGAAAATCGATATTCTCTAACTCATCAAGCGAAAACCCTAATACGCGCTCCCACGTCTCGTTCAAGTGAAGCACTTACCGTGTGTTGAAGGCCATGATGCATTCCAAGTCGAGCGTGCCAAATCCATCGAACATCGATTTCTTCGTCTCACCCACTTGATGATCGGCTTTCGTCAATTGCTGGAGTACATGGACGAGGTACAACTCGACGAGACCGAGGCGGTTCGCTTGCTTCCCCTGTTCCATCACAATCGTCAAATCTCCATACAAGACGCCATCTTGTTCGATTTTAAAGAGAACCACTTCTCCAAGTGAGAAAATCCGAAGTAGATTTTTGACGAGTCGTTTCGGAAGGGCACCATCAATCAGTGGGTCAATCCCATCGAAGACAAGAGGATTCGATTGTTTGAACAGGTCACGCCGCTGATCCGTCATCGGCCATTTCCTTCCGACCGGATGAAATCCAAGGATGTCGAGACTTTTCTCTAACATCTCATCCATGCCCGATAATGCCACTGTCGTATACGATTCGCCATCCTCTTCCATCAAATTGAGTGCGACCGCCTTCGCTCCCGTGAAGTCACGAATCTGATCAAGAAATTGTTGATTCATCAACAAATCACTACCGGTCGAGACGAAGCGATGCGATACGTTAACGAGTTGTTTTAACGCATTGTTCTCTTGAACGTGTGGCGTGATGTCGTGGAACATGACGGACACAAATCCTGTCCGTTGACTAAACACAGACATCTCGAACCAACATTTATTACGGCGGGAATAGTGTTCAAATGTCACGGTACCACCATCACTGACGACACGTGCCACTTGAATCATCCATTCTCGCTCACTATATTCAAAGTCTTTTAGGGCGCTTGACACCTTTTTTCCGATGAAGTGTTTTCGCTTCCCTTTCATGATCTTCTCAAAGGCAGGATTCACTTCAAAGAATTCATAGTCAACCGGCTCCGAAGCGTCGTCGTAAATCACTTTAAACTCGACGTAGCCTTGGGGCATATAACGCAACAATGTGTCGTATGAAGAATGATGGGAGTTTGTCACGTCACTTCCTCCTCAGCAAATAAAATCTCTACTCAGTTTACCTCATTTGTGATAGATTCCCTATTTTTTCCGAACTCATTCCCAACTTTTTATTTAAAGTTTTCGTAAACTGCATGCTCTTCCCTTGCCCCATCCTCTCACCTTTGTTAGACTAATTTCGAAAACCGATATCGAACTTCGATATTAAGGAGATGACACGTATGGAAGACCGCGTCTTGCGGAAGTTGTTTCTCGGTTTCATCCACATCCATATCTTGCACCACGCCGCGGAACATCCCGTGTATGGAGCATGGATGGTCGATGAGCTTCGGGAACACGGGTACGAGATCAGTGCTGGGACGCTCTACCCGATTTTACACGGGATGGAGAAGGATGGCCTTCTCGTTCGTGAAAACGAGACGGTCGATGGACACGTTCGCAAAAACTACGTGACGACCGAAAAAGGACTTTCTGTGTTGGCGGAAGCCCGTCAAAAAGCATACGAGTTATTCAAAGAAATCAAGGAGTGAAGACATGACGACACAACGCGTGACGTTCAAGACGTTACTAGAGATTTTATTCGTTTCAACGAGGCTCGGTCTCACCTCATTCGGTGGGCCGGTCGCCCACCTCGGGTACTTCCACGAGGAGTATGTGAGACGACGCAAATGGATGGATGAGAAAGCATATGCCGACCTCGTCGCCTTATGCCAATTCTTACCTGGACCGGCCAGTTCACAGGTCGGGATTGGCATCGGGATCGTCCGCGGCGGTATATTAGGTGGAATCACCTCGTTCATCGGCTTCACGACGCCATCGGTCGTTGCCCTCATCCTGTTCGCTTTATTGTTGTCAGGGCTCGACGTGTCCGACGCAGGCTGGCTCTACGGCTTGAAAGTCGTCGCGGTCGCCATCGTCGCCCATGCCATCTTAGGGATGGCGAGTAAACTGACACCTGATACAAAGACACGAACAATCGCCTTTTTCGCCTTGGCGGGCGTCTTGCTCTGGCAGACGACGTTCAGTCAGGTATTGTTCATTCTCCTCGCGGCACTCGCAGGATTCCTGTTGTTCAAGCCGGACCATCTCGATGCGAAATCGAGTGCGTTCCCCATTTCGAAACGACTCGGAGCCGTCTTGCTGTCGATATTTGGTGCACTTCTCGTCATCTTACCGATTTTACGGGAGACGTTTGAGAATCAGACGATTGCCTTGTTCGATAGCTTTTACCGGGCCGGTGCCCTCGTCTTCGGCGGCGGACACGTGGTCTTGCCACTACTAGAACGAGAACTTGTACCAGCTGGTTTCTTGAGTGAAGAAGCTTTCCTTGCAGGATACGGTGCCGCTCAGGCCGTTCCTGGTCCGCTCTTCACGTTCGCTTCCTATCTCGGAACGGTCATTAACGGTGTGCCGGGTGGCATCCTGGCGACGGTCGCGATTTTCTTGCCGGCCTTCTTGCTCATCCTCGGGGCACTTCCGTTTTGGGATGCGCTCCGCCATAACCCGAAAGTCGCCGGCGCTCTTATCGGCGTCAATGCAGCAGTGGTCGGGATTTTGATTGCGGCATTCTACAGCCCAATCTTCACGAGTACCGTCAACGTTGCGGTCGACTTCGTGTTCGCCGCTTTCCTGTTCGTCATGATCGCCTATTGGAAACTGCCCCCGTGGGCACTCGTCATCGCCGGGGTACTCGGTGGGACGTTGATTAATCTGATGTAAGGTGCAAGGGACCTCGTGTCCCTTTTTTTATTGGATTTTACGTCATTTGATTGTTAATCTTTTGAAACCATTCCCTCCTCCACGCTCGTTATACTGAAGAATGGATTGAAAAATAAGGGAAATGTCCGCTTTACTAGAAAGGAAGTGGGGGCATGAAACCACTTAAGCATACAACGTATATGCCTGGTCTAGACGGCTTGCGCACGTTCGCCGTCTTGGCTGTCATTTTATATCATTTAAATGTACCTTACATATCCGGGGGATTCCTCGGTGTCGATGTCTTCTTCGTCCTTTCCGGTTACTTGATTACCGGCATCTTGATTCGCGAATGGACGAAGACCGGCACAATCGATTTGAAAAGATTCTATGTCGCACGTTTCCGTCGTTTGTTGCCGGCGCTCGTCTTGATGCTGTCTGTCGTGATGACGTATGTGACGCTGTTTGACCGCTCCTTGCTCGATACGGTGCGACAGGATTCACTGGCGGCACTTGCCTATGTGAACAACTGGTGGTATATCTTCCACGAAGTCTCCTACTTCGAAAGTTTCGGAAAGCCATCGCCGCTTCAAAACCTATGGTCTCTCTCAATCGAAGAACAGTTTTATGCGGTCTGGCCGCTACTCCTACTCGTCGGTCTCGCGTTCCGGAAGCGATTGCTCCAACTACTCGCTGCACTTTTATTCGTCTCCGCCGCCTGGATGGCATTCCGATATGTACCAGAAGCCGACCCGAGTCGCGTCTACTACGGGACCGACACACGCTTGTTCGGTCTGCTTATGGGAGCCGTCCTCGCGTTCGGTTGGCGCCCGGACACGTTTAAAGAGACGATTCCGAAGATCGGACGTCACATTTTGAATGGGGCTGGCGCCATTTCGCTCATCGCCATCGTCGGCATCATCCGAACCGTCAACGCCTACGACGTGTTCCTCTATTACGGAGGCTTCTTGCTCGTCGCGTTCCTATCCGCCCTATTGATTGCCGCTGTCGCCCATCCGGCGACCATTTGGTCACGACTGTTTGGAAGCGCTTGGCTTCGCGTGATTGGCACCCGGACGTATGGGATTTACTTGTGGCACTATCCGGTCATCATTCTGTCGACACCGCTCGACCGACTCGGGACGTTCTCGCCACTTCTTTCCGTCGGACAAGTGGCGTTGACGCTTTTGATCGCCGAGTTGTCGTATCGTTTCGTCGAGACACCGATTCGCCGAAATGGATTCAAACATGCGTTCCGTCAGCTCGTCTCGACACCGACGCACCCGAGCGCACGCTTCGCCGCCACGGCATGTGCGACCGCGCTCTCACTCGTTCTCGTTGGGAATTTGACCATCCTGGCGTTCTCTGAGTCGAAGCCGGTCGAAGATGCGATTCCTGTCGTGAAAGTACCGATGCCAAAAGATGACACACCGGACGTTCCGAAAGAACCGGAATCCGAAGAGGCAGAGGATGTTCCGTCCGAAGATCAACCGACAGATGAGAACACAGCACCAACTGAAAAACCAGAAGAACGAACATGTCCACCGGCTCTCGCGATTGGCGACTCGGTCATGCTCGGATTGAACGAATACTTGGCAGATGCCTTCCCGAATATGAAAATTGACGCCCAAATCGGACGTCAAGTTCGTGATGCAATCCCAGTTGCCTCACAGTACCAATCGTATAATGCTCCGGGGCACGTTGTGTTCCTCCATCTCGGAACGAACGGTGCCTTCAAAATGGAGCAACTCGAAACGCTGCTCAAGCAGTTCGAACGAGCAGATGAGATCTATTTGATCAACACACGTGTCCCGCGTCCATGGGAAAGTGAGGTCAATGAAAAACTCGCACGGGCAAGTGAACTTCACGAGAACGTGTCCCTCATCGATTGGCATGAACGGTCAATCGGGAAAGAAGCGTACTTTGAAAGTGACGGGGTCCATTTGAATATCAAGGGCGCCGAAGCGTTTGGCCACGTACTGAACGAAGAAATCGGCTGTCAACCAAACTAGGCTCTTGCGAGTGCAAGAGCCTAGTTTTTAATTGACTCAAATACATAATCCCTCATTTCAGAACTCTTATGAAAGAGGTAAAATAATACTAAAAAATGGAAAGAGTGATTACTATGAATAAATGCACAGCATGCGGAGCGACTCTGAAGCGAGGGCAATCCCACTGTTCGCAATGTGGCACGAAAATCGAAACGTCATCGACCCGACTTCCCCTTTGGAAGTGGACCGTCCCGCTCGCCCTTGTGGCCGTGATCGGATTAGGGGTATGGTTATGGTCGGAATGGAACGAACCGCTTGCCTCAAAAGAGACGACGACAGCAAAAGACGTACAACAATCGTTCTCCGCTTCGACGGAGGAAGAAGAGTCGGAAGAAGCTTCTGAAGTCGAAGAGGAAACTGCTCTCCCGGATACCGAAGCAGAAACGGGTGTGTTTTATGAACCAGTCTCCTATGATGAGATCGACCGGTTTATGTATTCTTTTATCGACGCCTTTACGAGCGCGACTTATTCAACGGATACGTCTGAAGTCGAAACATTTCTTGCCGAGGGGTCAACGTTCCAGTCACAGACATTAGATTATTTGAACAATACCCTCTTTGCCAAAGGCATCAAAGAAGACCATCTATACACGGAAGTCATCTCCATTCAAGTGAATGGTGAAAATCGTGACTCGATCGAAGATAATGAAACTGCGACCGTCACCACGAATGAAGCGTACCGCATCATCAAAGAAGATGATTCTAGTGTGAGAGCGACATTCGAAACGACATATGCGATTCGCTACGAGGATGGCGAAATGAAGATTGTGAAAAACCTTGGCTCCAATGAATTATCACGGGAAGAAGAATACTAAAAACAAGCACGGACAGAAAAATGTCCGTGCTTGTTTCGTTTAGTTGATATTCAGTTTTTTCATTCCCCAACCAAGGAGTGCCCCGAGCGTGATCAAGACGAGCGCAATGAATGTTCCTGCGATACTCAGGCCGTCCGTGGCAACACCAAAAATCAGAACCTCGTTCAACTCAACGAACATACCGTTATTCAAGAACCATTGCCAGACAACGAACGTGATAAGTGCAGGAGCCACAAACCAGATTCCTGCCTGCCATGAGTGAATGTACCCCTTAGCGAACATAGCATAAATCACGACATTCAAGACTAATAATATCAACAACCAAGAGAAGACACCGTCCTTGTACAACGCTTCAGAACGCGTTTCATCATTTGCGAGATCCGCCTCATACATTTCGGTCAACGTCCCAAAAATCATTGGTGAGACGGTCATCATATCGACAGGCTTGCCAATTGAATTGGCCGGTCCTTCGGTATCGGAGAATGATTGCCACAAGACATCCTCTACCCCACCAAATCCTTCGCTGACTGTTTCAATTGAATTCGCAATTTTTTCTGGGGCGGTCTCCCCAAACAACGACATGCCAATTTCATAAGAACCTAATGGAGATTGAAGTGAGAGTGCTTGCTCCCCTCCATGTCCGATGGTCTGCCAGTTCATACTCGCCGCTTGACCGGTCAAGTACATCATTTCTTCGCTGTCGACAAAATCGAGGCGTTCTCCCTCATCGATTTTACTGAGTTGAAGACCAAAGTAACCGATACCGACAAACGTCGATACGAGTGTGACCGTCAATAACGCCCGAACGCCTTGTTGCGCGATCTTCCACTCTCCCTGGAACGGCATCGAAATCAAATAAGCCAATCCGAGTGTAAAGAGAAGCATCAACGTCGTCGCCGCAATGGTTTTGAGCCACGCGACTTCAAAGAGTGGTGGATGAAAAGCGAAGGCGTAAATCAACCCGTATCCGACGAGAACCGCCACCATAAATCCCGCCATCCGACTGAGCACACTGCTCAACGTCGATGTCTGTCGAATCAAGATATACACAACGGCAATCATCAAGAATATTCCACCATACATCATAAAGTAGTTTCCAAATTGAGCATCCACAGCCCCTTCGATTCGCAAGAAATCTCCAATCCCTGCACCGAGACTCGCGATAAACTGATTCACTTGTTCTGTCGTGACGGACCAGTATACTTTCACTCCGATGAGAAAAGCGAGGAACATCGTTGCATTAAACGACGAAATGTTAATTTCGAGTTCATCGGCAAGTGATGGAATAGCCTCTGCCGGAAGCATGGCGACCAAACTCCCTGCAATCAACAGAAGAACGAGTAAGAATCCTAGACCGAACAACGTTCCACGCACCACTTCCGTCTGATTGACACGCAATGACCGGAGCGATTCAGTTGAAAAGGACAACTTCGTCGCACCGTCTCGGTTACCGGCTACTCGTCTCAACTGAGACATCACTTGTGTCCCCGTCGCGGCGACCGTACGAAGGGACTCCTCCATCCGATTGACACTCGTCGACGGCTCGAGTGCCGTTTGACCGCATGCGTGACAGTACAGTTCATGCGACGCTCGGGCAGTACCACAACTCGTGCAGAATTGACCGGTCGATACATCGAATCGATAGGTCGTATCTGTTCCTTCTAGTTGGACACCGTCCCGTTCGCAATATTGATTGTGGTCTTCATTTGCATGACCACATTGGTGACAATACCTCATGCGGTCACCTCCATCTTCCCTCCACAGCATGCACAGTACGAGGCATCAAGCGGTTGTGGGGAACCACAAGAATTGCATGCTTGTTTCGGACGAACATCCGGTTGCGGGACCGGTGTGCCACATGATCCACAGAATTTTGCGTCCTTCTCAAGCGGTGCATCACACGATGTACAGCGATGTGGTTTCATCGCCTCCTGCATGTCACGGATGCGACGACTCGCCTCATAGATGAGGACGTCCTGTTCCATGATCTGCGCCACTTCTTCCGAACGACCTTGCTGCATCAATTGACGATACTGTTGTTGTCCGAGCTCAAGAAGTAGTTGTCCCCGAACCTTCTTTGATTTTTCCATGCGTGTCTGTAACTCCTTGATACTTTCCGCTGCATCTAATAGCGCAGACTGTTGTTGCCACATTGTCATGTCCATCTCTCCTATTCTACATATGTCACTTCAAAAATGTTAAATACACCTTCATCATAAATTTCAGCAATGGTATATCGGAAGCGAGATTTCGTTACACTTTCAGGGGTCCATTCCCCATCTTCGTAGAATTGTCCTACAATCGAAATAACAGCCTCGACCTCAATTGCATCAGAGTTTTCCCATTTTGTGATTTTAGCACTTTGATTAATTATTTCTACTTGATCTAAATATCCTGACCAATCTAAATCTTTTTGTTGCATCGATTCATAAGTTTTTTTCTGTTTAGCTAAATAAGTCGGATCTTCGACAAGTTCAAACTCATCTAAATCCTCATACTTCATAAAATTGACCCATTCTTCAGAATGCCTAGTTATGATAGACTCGGCAAATGCGATCGTGTCGCCATCCACTTGTGGGTCAAACTTGACCGGTTTACTACCCGGTTTGACGAGAACCTGTTTGGATTCCACCGTCCCCCATGGCATGTCAATATACGTACTCAACGTTACGCCTTGTTTCGGAACGGGTCCGTATGTCTTCCATTCTCCAATCGTTTTGCCTGAGTCTTCCCCATTCACAATCAACGGAGCGTCATCGTATGTTTGATCTAGCTCGACACTCAATCCTTTGAATGCGACCATGAACGGTTCATCAGAATTGGACGACTCCAAACTATTGAACGTTTTGATCGCCTGATCTTGTCCATATTGCCCATCATATTTCACAGCGACTTCGACCATACCTGGAAACGCATCCCGAATGACGACTTGATCTCCTTCAGAAGCCAGTTTTTCTTTTCCATATGGGTCAGGCAATGACACCGTGATGGCATCAAAGTTACTCGACACATACATCGTCTGAGGAATCAACTCAAGACCGTATCGCTTGAATACGCCGTACGATTTGCCGATCTCCCGTAACCGAAGCGGAAGGCCCTCATTCGATGCTCCGATGGAACGACTGGCCCGGTCTAAATAGTCCACTGTCGATTCCGTCAATTCCGCTTGACTCAGCCCTGTCAACAAGGCTGCCGCCTGTGCCTCTGTCACGTCTGCTTCTTTGAGTCGCAATAGCGGGGCGAGTGCCTTGGCATCCTCACTTGTGACGGCTGCGCGAATCTGTTCAATTTGTTTTTCAGGGGTATACATGAATTGATAAAATCCAAAATACGTCGCACCTGCGATCAATAATAAAGAGAATGCCGTAATCATTAACCCTTTTCCGACTCGTTTTTTGGAAGATGGCATCTTCGTCTCAACGGGTGATGTCGGTTTCGTTTCTTCTACAGAAGCCATGGGCTCCACCTTCGTGCCGCAGTTTGGGCAAAACTGTTGCGTGGCACTCAGTTCTTTTGAACAATTGGGACAGTTCATAATTCACCTCTCGATAACATAATACGAATCATTTTACCATATTTTGTACACATCACCCGTTGTATATTTACAATAAAAGTAAATGAAAAAGAGTGGATGTCTCCACTCTCTCCTCGTTCATGTTCGATTGAATATATAACGTCCCAACAGCTTCACATACGCCAATACTTCACGAATGAGATATCGCCCTTTCGCAAGCGGTGGGGTCGGTGCATAAAGGGCATCGCTCTCGAGCTGAAAATACAGTCTCGCAATCAGACGGGCCCGCGGCACATGAAAGTCATTCGTCACGATTGTCACACCTGATGCTCCGTCCCAAAACGGACGGCTATGCTCAAAGTTCTCGATTGTCGACGTCGATGTCGCTTCCACATGAATCCGCGTAGCATCGATTCCTTGCGCCATCAGTTCTCGTTCAATGACACGCGCCTCCGCCATCCCTTCATCTGGTCCCTGTCCACCTGTTGCGATCAGTTCGACATGAGGATGTGCCTTCGCATAGGCGGCAGCCACGTCAATTCGATGTTGGAGCGCCCGGGATGGTCGTATCCCATTCACTTTCGCCCCAAGGATGATGAGGAACCGATATGTTCCAGTCGCATTTTTTCTCATGTTGTCACCCCGCCTTCGTACGTTCTTTCCTAACTTTACTCAAACAAAGAAATGATTGCACGAATCCGCTCTTTTTTACAATTTCAAGTAAGTATATTTACATAAATATGAAAATAACATTTGAAATATCCAAAAATTGTTTTATGATAAGGGAGGTAAGACTTCTTGAGGGAGGACTGGTGAACCATGACAGATTCAGATAAGTGGTTATCCACCCGCTTCTTGTATACACGCGATGCACGACTGTTTGCAGAGATTGAGGTTGTCGAGCTCGACCCGACTCACTATAAGTTCGTGATTCATCCGACACCGCTTGGCGCCGGGGAATCTCCCTATATGCGACAAGGTCCGTTAGACTCAGACCATCTCCCCTCTGCCTTTTCCGATGTGAGCCGTGTGTATTCGAGACAGCTGGATTGCTTGCGTGCCGCGACGCGTCTCGTCTCTTCGATTGGACCAGCTCGCTTCACAGCACATTGACCAAAAGAACGGAGTCGCACAGTTGCGACTCCGTTCTTTCTTATTGCTTCGATCATTTGACGATGATTGGAATCGGCTGATTGATTCCTTGATATGTCGCTCGTAGAACAACCAAATGGTCTTGCTGATCACGTTTAATCGTCACGTTATAACCTTCTTGTTGTGTTTATTCGGTTTCGTCGGACAATCGCTGAAGGGCTGATCGTAACTGACTGATCTCGGTAGACTGATTCGATTGAATCGAACGAAGTTCATCAAGGTGTCGCTTAGTCGCCTCGAGCTCATTGCGCATCGCTTCCAGTCGTTGCTCCCGATCCGCTAATTTCCACGAACAGAGCCGATTCGCGCGACGGGCATGCAGTTGGTCGTAACGAACGTGTGGATAACGAGCCACCAAATCGATTTCCTTAGGTCCCTCTCGTCTCACCTCTTCGAGCAGATCAAGGAGAAGCCGTTGCGCCGCTTCATCACGGAAATGTTCATCCACGAGTGCGGCCGAGAAACGTGCGAGCTCTCGTCTCGTCGTCTCATCCATCAATTCGAGGATGGCATCACCGATTCGACCCGATGTGTATCCATCGTATTTCGTCCCGATGCCACCAAAGTTCGTACTCGCAATATCTTGCCACGTCGAAGGTGTGACCAGCCCCTGATAACTTTTGCTCCCGACGGCGATGGTCGGTTTGCCGACCGCCATCCCTTCTAGCGCAGAGCGCCCTGGGGCGATGACGAAATCGGCACGACGCATCACTTCGGGTAAATCGTCTTGCTCGACCCAACCAAGCCAGTCCATCGTCTGACTGGTCCCTTCAAGCGCTTCCTCATAACGTGATGCGTATTTTTCCCGTTGTGTCCCGTCCCCGACAATGAGCCAATCAATCGGTAAAGACTTGATCCGCTCGTCTTCTAGCGCATCCAAAAAGACATCTAAAATGAACAGTTTGTCCGCATCTAGTCGCGAGGTGAATAGACCCGTCACGCGCTCTGACGACACGCTCGTCACATCCGGGACGAATGCATCATCGACTCCATTCGGAATGACGATGAGCTTCGATTCGATGGCCGGACAGTGCTCCACGAGATGGGTCGCGATCCGTTCCGAGACGGCGATCACTCGCGAGACGCTCGTATGATACTGCTCAATCTCATCATAATACATCCCATGGATGACGAGGACGAACGGGATGCCGTGTGTCTCTGCCACCGCTAGGCCGACCTGTCGTGAATCGAACGGATGGGCATACACCAGATCGAAGGATTGTGTCACTACCACATCGATCACACGGGTGACGTCCTCATTGGAATAATCGGTTCGTATGACCTGCCCACCGAGCGCCTCTACCTCTTTGGCAAAGGGACCTGGCTTACAGACGACGGTCACCTCATGACCCTCTCGAATAAGCACTTTCACAGATGAGAGAATGTGTCGATGAAGCCCACCCATCGCGGAGTGGAAGAATACCGGTAGCAATACGTTCATGAAGCGCACCTGCCTTTTCGAAGGAATCGCGTTCGATCACAGACCTTCTTGATACATCGACCCGAGTCCTGTGATTCGGTCATTGTGTAAGAACAGAACCGCATCGACATCGTTCTCTTCCGCATATTCCGCGATGCTGACATCGTAGTCATCGAGATAGCGAACGTCGATTGCCGATACCGTCCCGAACGACTCGCCAAGGTAGCCGAGTACCGGGTTCGCATAAGAATCTTTCAACACGAGGAGATGATCGTCATTTTTCGGATTCTCCTGCGTGATTTTCGCGAGGGCGTAGTTGTCACCCATGAACAAGTTGTAGTAGTTCGTGAAGTCGTCCGTGTTGTTCAACACGTCTTTGTCGAGGACGCCATGTCCACAGTCATCCCCGTTTCGACAGACCGTCGTCGTGAATCCGTCTTTCGGTTCGAGATACGTGAACGTGTCCGCCGATTCGACATACGGCATCGAGATTTCCCGGGCATGTGACCCGTAGAACGTCCCGTCGACCGTCTTCACGTCTATCTCATCTGCGGTCAACACCGGCGCATCCGGGAACTGCTCGCTTAAACGGTCCATGATTTGACCATACGCGAGGAATGCCCCTTCTGCTCGCCAGTGGTGATCGGTTTTGAAATAGATATCCTCGCCCGGTTCGTCACCGAGCGTCTCCTCCAAGTCGATGAGCGGGATGCCGTTCTCTTCGATCCGCTCATGTAACTCATCACGATTCTCCGCATCCGCCGACTCGATGTAAGCCGGGAAGATGTTTTGTCGCGTCGCATAGACCGGCTTACTCGGTGCCGAGGCGAAGTAAGACGGGATGCCGGCATCATCCATCTCTTTTTTGAACTCTTTGAAGAATACACCGAGCGAAGAATACTGACTTTCGTTCGCATCCGGACCGTACAAGAATCCATCGATGCTGATGACGCCGTTATTCATCTGTTGTTGCAACACGTTCAGTTGCACCCAGGCCTGCGTTTCAATCCACAGGTTTCGCTCAAACACCTGGTCGTTCGCCGACGCCTCGAACTCCTCCATGTACGACCCATTTAAAATCGTTTCGATGGATGGCTCAGGACGCTTCGTCAATATGCGCCCCTCGGTGGCCGAGCTTTCCTGCTCGTTACCGAAGGCATAAACGGCAAGTCCATAAAAGATGGTGCCAAGGAAGCCGAGCAAAAGGATACTGTTGACCACCCAAGAGAGGCGCCGTCCTTTCGAACGGACTTGTTCGCTTTTGGTTTGTTGTTCCATTGTCAGCCCTCCTTAGAACCGGAAATAAATAAACGGATTGAATGTACTCGAGACGACGTACGAAATCGAGATGCCGAAAATGAGCAAGATATAAGCTGCTCGGGCAAGACCTGCGCTCGCGGCAAGAACCGGACGTTCCGAGTCCACCTCGTGGCGCAAGAAATGAGCGACCAGCATCTTCGGAAGCGGTGTGGCAGCAATCATCGCCAACAGAAGAACCGTTCCGTATTGGACGAGATAGAAGTATGCCGTTTGATCGAACACTTCACCGCCGTGTAAGCCGAACATGACTTGCAGATAGTCAATCGCGTACGTGAAGTTATCGGCACGGAAGAATACCCAACCGATGACGACGACGAATAATGTGAACACATGCGCGAGCCATGCCGGCCACGCAGCGAGCCATTTCCCGAGAAATGCCCGTTCGAACATGATGAAGATCCCGTAATAGAGACCCCAGGCGATAAATGTCCAACTCGCCCCGTGCCATACGCCAGTCAATAACCAGACGATGGTCAAGTTGCGATACGTCTTCCATGGGCCTTGACGATTCCCGCCGAGCGGGATGTACACGTAGTCTCGGAACCAACTTCCGAGCGAGATGTGCCAACGACGCCAAAACTCAGACACCGATTTCGAAATATACGGATAATTGAAGTTCTCAAGGAAATGGAACCCAAACATCCGACCAAGACCGATGGCCATATCCGAATAACCGGAGAAATCAAAATAAATTTGGAGCGAGTAGGCGATGATTCCAATCCAGGCGAGTGTCGTCGACAGGTCCCCCGCCGATTGACTGAACACTTGGTCGGCCACATAACCACAACTGTTCGCCAAAATCATCTTCTTCCCTAGACCGATGACGAAACGTTGGATCCCAGAGACAAAGTCATCAATCGTCTCACGGCGGTCCACGATCTCATCTGCGACCGTTTGGTAACGGACGATCGGTCCGGCAATCAATTGCGGGAAGAACGAGACGTAAAGTGCCAAGTCGAACAAGTTCTTCTGGAGACGCCCATCGTTCCGATACACATCGATGACGTAACTCATCGCTTGGAACGTGAAGAATGAAATCCCGAGTGGTAGCGGGATCTCCGGGTCATTCAGCGAGAAGCCGAACACCGAGTTGACGTTCTCGACGAAGAAACTCGCATACTTGAAGACCCCAAGCATCCCGAGGTTTCCGAGAAGCATGAGCGCCATCGTCCATTTGATTTTCTTCGCATCGTCCCGATACTTATCGACCATAAAGCCGAAGAAGTAATTCATGACGATTGAAGCGAGCATGATGAGGACGAAACGTGGTTCACCCCATGCGTAGAAGAACAAACTTGAAACGAGTAGAATCGTATTCTTCAGCCAGCGTGGTGACACGAAGTACAACAACAGCACGACCGGCAAGAAATAAAATAGAAATACCGTGGAACTAAATAACATACCGAATGGTCCCTTTCTCCCTTAAGACTTGCTCCGTTCAGCGGAACGTTACATAGAGGTCATCGAATCGTACTGTGATCGGGTCAAGCGTCTCGACGATGTATTTGTACGACATCTTGAAATACTTGGCGCCTTCCATCTGTTTCACGACTTCTTCAATCGGATTCATCCCCGGATTCAACGTGAGCGAGAAACGTTTGTTCGAAAGACGCTCCTCATCTGAGTACTGCATGACGTACAGTTCAAATCGAACGGTGCGATCGCCTTCGACATAAACGGCAGTCTTCATTTCCATCTCGTCCCCTTCATCCATCTTGGCGTCTGCCAAAAAGATTTTTGACGGTGGAATCTCAAACTTCAAATCAAACAATTGGACGTAAATCGAGTCCGTTAACGCTTGTGGTAAAAATGTGACTTCTGTCTTGTATTCTTCTTCGCGCATCGACATATGGTTTTTATGCGGTCCGCGCGGATAGTAATGATAAATCGCCGGACGAATTCGCTTCGTTGACATACAAGCACCTCCGAATCGTTAGGATGATGATACAGAAAAGAGTTGCTGTGCTGGGCACAAAACAACTCTATTCGCTTTCATTTAGTTGGCAAGGATAGCATCGACGATTCGACGTGACGCCTCACCATCACCGTACGGGTTCGATGCTTGTGACATCGCTTTGTATGCCGTTTCGTCAGACAAGAGCTCATCCGCGAGTGAGAAGATGTTCTCTTCTTCGATCCCTGCGAGTTTGAGCGTTCCTGCAGCCACACCTTCTGGACGTTCTGTCGTGTCACGAAGGACGAGGACAGGTACACCGAGAGATGGTGCTTCTTCTTGTACGCCACCTGAATCCGTTAAGATCAAGTGCGACGTCGCCGCATAGTTGTGGAAGTCGAAGACGTCGAGCGGTTCAATCAAGTGGACACGTTCGACATCGTGAAGAATCTCGTTAGCGAGTTCACGAACGACCGGGTTCATGTGGACCGGATACACGACTTCGATGTCATCATACTTCTCGATCAAGCGACGGACCGCACGGAACATGTTGCGCATCGGCTCACCCAAGTTCTCACGACGGTGCGCTGTCAACATGACGAGGCGACGACCTTGTGAACGGATGCTGTCGAGCAACTCGCTCGCATAGTCGTCACGGACTGTCGTTTTGAGTGCGTCGATTGCCGTGTTCCCTGTGACGAAGATCATCTCTTCATTCTTGCCTTCACGAAGGAGGTTGTCACGCGACGTTTCCGTCGGTGCGAAATGAAGGTCGGCCATGACACCCGTCAATTGGCGGTTCATCTCTTCCGGGAATGGTGAATATTTATTGTGTGTGCGCAGGCCAGCCTCAACGTGACCGACTGCGACTTGGTTGTAGAAGGCTGCGAGTGATGCCGCGAATGTCGTCGTTGTGTCCCCGTGGACCAACACGATATCTGGCTTCGTTTCAGCGATGACCTCGCCCATCCCTTTCAATACACGTGACGTGACATCGTAAAGCGTCTGCTTGTCTTTCATGATGTCGAGGTCGTAGTCCGGTTTGATTTCGAACAACTCGAGCACTTGGTCAAGCATTTGACGGTGCTGCGCTGTCACGACGACAATCGGTTCTACCCCTTCACGTTTTTTCAACTCAAGTACGAGTGGTGCCATTTTGATGGCTTCTGGTCGCGTCCCAAAGACGGTCATGACTTTTTTCATAGGTCGTTTCGCACGGTCTGACTTCGCCGTGCTTCCTCCTCCCAATTGCTCACGCTTCGTTCGATACAGCGACCGACGAATGGCGTGTTTGTAGTTGTTCTTCTGTCAAAGGCGGTAAGATATACGTCTCTCCGAGCTCTGTTGCATCGACGACCGTCGTACGACGTTTGAGCTTATCGGCTTTAAACGAGTCTTGTTGCTCTTTAGACAAGTTGCGGAACCATTTCAAAAACTTATTGTACTCCCGAACGACTTCATCGACCGGTCCATATTCGCGCACTTCTCCGAACTCGAGCCAAAGGCCGAGCGTACAGAATTGGCGGACTTGTGAGACCGAGTGACTGATGAAGAAGATCGTCTTCCCACGGTCTTTGAACTCGTTCATCTTGGCGAGACACTTGTCGGTGAACGTTTGGTCCCCGACCGAGAGCGCCTCATCGATGACGAGGATGTCCGGGTCGACGTTGATCGAGATGGCGAATCCGAGACGGGACTTCATCCCGCTCGAGTACGTCTTGACCGGCTGATTGATGAAGTCGCCGATATCGGCGAACTCAATGATGGCCGGTGTCAAGTCGATAATCTCCTGTTTCGTCATCCCGAGCATCAAGCCTTTGAGCTCGATGTTCTCGAGCCCCGTCAAGTTACCGTTCAAACCAGAAGAGATCGCAATCAACGCCGTCTTTCCGTGAAGTTCGATTTTCCCGTGCGTCGGCGGCATCACGTCAGCCAGCAAGTTCGACATCGTCGACTTCCCTGACCCGTTGATCCCGATAATCCCGACCACTTCCCCGGGTGGAACTTCAAACGTGACATTGCGGAGCGCGTAAAACTGTTTGCCCCCTGCTTTACTGAAGAAGATCTCCTTCAGCTTATCAGATTGCTTGTTATAAAGCGTATATCGTTTCGATACGTTTTCAAATTTAACCTGGTACATAAGGTCCTCCTCAAATGTAATCGATGAAGTGTCGACGGAAACGCAAATGAATCATCGACCCGACGAAGAAGAGAACGAAGACGATGGCCCAGTAATAGAGACCGTAAGCCCAGTTAGTCGCCAACCAGTCGGTTCCGAGGAACATCGACCGATATCCTTCGACTAAATAATAGAGCGGATTGATTTGTAGGATATTCGCGAGCTTCGCCGGCGGCACCCAAAAAATCGGTGTCAAATACATCAACATCCGCATCATCGACTGAAGAAGGTTTTGAAGATCGCGCACGATTGTCGTGAGCGCGGACGTAATCAAGGCGAGCGAGTACAGTAGTGCGAGCGCACTGAACGCCAAGTAGATAAACCAGAGCGAATGTAGCCCCATCGGGAATCCGAATGCCCACATCAAGATAAACGAGACACCGACTAGCGCCACGTGGCGGTAGAAGAGTGCGAGCAAGACGTATGCCGGAATCGTCGAGATTGGGAAGCTCATTTTGGAGACCATGCCGATTTTCGAATAGACGGATCGGGCCGTCGAGGTGATCGCCGAGGCAATGAAGAACCAGACGACAATCCCTGCGACCAACCATGGCAGAAACGGCACGCCATCAATCGGCCTGCCGCTTCGAATACCAAATCCAAATACGAACCAGTAAACTCCAATCTGCAATAACGGTGTCACGAACTCCCATAAAAATCCGAGGTACTGCATCGAGTTGTTGCTTCGCGTCTCATACGTGGCGAGACGGAAAATCAAGTACAAGCTCGACTTTAGCTCTGAAAGAATAGCTTTCGCGGATTTAAACATGTTCATTCACCTGAATCAAAGAACGAGATTCGTTTCCTTTGTATATTTGTAGAGGTTGCCGTAGTTGACGACCGCTACGTCTTCACCTTCTGGTTTCACGATGTTACGTGTGTCGAAGATCATCGGACGACGCATCGTTGACTTGAGCTCTGCGAAGTCGAGGACTTTGAACTCGTTGTGGTCAACCAATACGAGGACGAGGTCCGCGTCTTTGAGTGCTTCTTCTTTTGAAACGAGCTCGAAACGGCTTGATGTTGATTTTTCAACGTGTGAGTCGTGAACAGAGATGTTCACACCACGGTCAAGCAAGATTTCAGCGATTTCAACCGCTGGGCTTTCACGCATGTCGTCGACGTTTCCTTTGTATGTCACACCAAAGACCGCGACTTTCGCGTCTTCGATTCCAGCAGTCAACTTCTGAACGTTGTCTGCAACGTAGTGTGGCATCGAGACGTTCGTCTCACGTGACAAGTTGATGATTTTCGCGAGGTCAGGTGATTTCGCGACGATGAAGTACGGGTCGACCGCGAGACAGTGTCCACCGACACCTGGGCCTGGGCTGTGCAAGTTGACACGTGGGTGCTTGTTCGCCATCTCGATGACGTCAAGAACGTTGATGTCCAAGTCGTTACATACTTTTGCGAGTTCGTTCGCGAGTGCGATGTTAACGTCACGGAACGTGTTTTCCATGAGTTTCGACATTTCTGCCGTCTTCGCATCCGTTTTCACGATTTCACCTTCAACGAATGTACCGTAGACGCGTGCGCCTGCTTCTGCACATTCTGTCGTGATTCCACCGACGATGCGGTTGTTGTGCACGAGCTCATGAAGGATTTGTCCAGGCAATACGCGCTCTGGGCAGTGTACGAGATAGATGTCTTCACCGACAGTGAATCCAGCTTCCTCGACGAGTGGTTTGACGAAGTCGTCCATCGTACGTGGTGCGATTGTCGACTCAACGATGATGACGTTGCCTTTTTCAACGAATGGCAACACTTTGCGTGTCGCATCCAAGACGTACGTCAAGTCACATGATTTGTGCTCGTCGTCGTTGTTCGGTGTTGGCACCGCGATGATGAAGGCATCTGCTTTCTCTGGTGAGAGTGATGCACGGAACTTCCCTTTTGCCACGACGTCTGCGACCATTTCGCCGAGACCTGGCTCTTCAATGTGGATCTCTCCACGGTTCAATTTATCAACAACATGTTGTGAAATATCGACTCCGACGACGTCGACGCCATAGTTCGCAAAGACAGCCGATGTCGGTAATCCGATATATCCAAGACCTACTGTACATACTTTCATTGTGTGGTAACCTCCAAATGTTTTGACGCGCTTTTTAAATAGCGCATTGTCCATCATTTTATTTCACATTCGATAATAAAACAATACTCATTATACTCTTGAACAATTCTTCGGTGCAATTACATTTTCATGACAATGTCGTCGAAAATTGTTCGTGTGTTTTACCTGAAATGATTTGTTCCATCTCTCGATAGAGACGATCGAGCGCGAAATGTTTACGGGCATACGCCTGATAGGCTTTTGCGTCCGTCATCAGCTTCTCGTTCTCTTCTTTATAAGAAAGGATCGTGTCGACAAATTCCATCGTATCCGTGACGAGCAGTTCGTCTGGGTAAATCGTCTCCGCGCCCGTCCAGTGGCGGATGAGCGGATAAGACCCTGCGGCCATCGCTTCGGCCGGTGCGAGATGGAAACTTTCCAAGTCACTCGTCGAGAAGACGAATCCAATCGATTGGAGCCATGTGTCGACGTCATTACCGTGTCCATCGAAATGGACGTGGTCACGAAGGTCCGACTCCTCGATGCGTTTCAGTAACGCCTCGTAGTACGCGCTCTCCTCTTCCCGCTTCCCGATCCAATAGACATCTTTTGGATGGTGCCCTTTGAAGTGGAGCTGGTACCGTTTGTCCGTCTTCAGCAGCTCTTCGAGGACGTCGAGCGCGAGGTCGGGACGCTTCAGTTTCGGGTTCATGCCGATCATACCGAGACGGAACGTCAAATCGTCCACTTGTTTCGGTTTGTCGAGCTTGTCCGCATCGACGGCGTTGTAGATGACCGTCATCTGGTGACGCGGGATCCCGAAGAGACGATGCATCTCTTCTAACATATACGGTGAGACGAGGATGATACGGTCGATGTTGTCGAGCGCATATTCCCGTGGAAATGGTGTCTCTTTCTCCTGACGGTGAATTCGGACGATGAGACGCTGATGCGGCAACTTGTGTTGCGAGTACCAGACGGCGTTGCCGAGGCCCCATTCACAGAAAATGACGTCTGCTTGCGCGAGACACGCCTTACTGTGATTCACATCATGAATCTTATGTCCGTCCCACTGGTCGATGAGGACCCGGTAGCTCGGGTCGGCCTCAAAGCGTTCCATGAACATACGGATGAACTTCAAGTCGTGACCGGCGAAGAGAATCGTCGTCTTCTGCATCTCCCAAACCGCATCACGGAGGCGTTCGAACGTGCTGGCGAACGTGTAGTTTTTCGCCATATTGTAGAGACGTTCCGCCGCATCCTTGTAGATGGCCGGATGTGTGAAGGCGAGCTCGACCTTTTCGATGAACTCATCTTCCGAGTTGACGAAGAGCGGGTAGCTCGACCCGAGCAACATTTCGTGCATCTTGTTGCGGTTGAGAAGGACCGGCTTCCCGAGCGCCCCATATTCGAGGAGCTTCGTCGACAACTCGAGGCTGTCGTCAAGGTCCGGGTGGCGCCACGAGATACCGATGTCGCTCTCTTCGATGAGCGTCTCGACGTCCGCACGCGGGATGCCTTTCAACCAGTGGACCCCTTCGTCCGTCTGGAGACGATGTGTCACTTCTTTACGGAAGTTCGGGTTGTTCGGGTCTTGGTTGAACTTGTCCCCCGCCACCTTCAACTCGACGTCCGGCATCCGGACCCGTACCTTCTCGAGCGCGTCGAGAATTTCAGCCGAGTACCAGAGCGGCGCGAACTTTCCTGTATAGACGAGACGTTTCGCCTGACGCTTGAACGTCGGTGTCGCCTCGCGCATGTTCGGAATCATCGGGTTCAAGATGAGGAACGGCTTCGGCGTCTGTAAAAACGTCTCGAAGTACGCCTTCATCTCCGCCGTCTGACAGAGCATGCGCGCCGAGCGGTCCGCGATCTTCTTCAACCGTGCCAACTCTTCCTGTGACGCGGCCGATGAATCATGCGTGAAATCCGTGAGATAAGTCCACGTCTTTTTCATCGTATGTTCATAGTCGGAGAGCGCATAGGCGAGCTGGAACCCACGGATGAACGTCATGTCATACTGTTTCGTCTCGACGAGCTCGTGGATGAGTTGGGCCGCCTCTTCCGGCTGGAGCACCTTCTTCTCATAGTACGGCTCGTCTTTCTTCGTCGAGTCTTCCGTGAAGACGTCGATGAAGCGGACGCGGTCGAGCTGTTTGATCGACGCCGTCACTTCTGGTTTCACGATCGAGCGCTTCAAGAGCACGTCGACCTCGATGTTCGGGTCCTGGTTCAACATATGCACGACCGACGTGAGCCAGATGGCCGAGCCGTCGATCAAGTTCAAATTGACGTCCCCGTATACGAGGATCCGTAGCGGTTGCTTCGTCATAACGTTACCTCCTGACGGTCCGCTTCATCCATGGCGGCACCGGCTTTCACATATTGATACGGGTCGACACTGAAGATGCGTTTGCCGGAACGAGCGAGTTCGTTCAAACTCTCGTCCGCTTCAAAGATGTGGAGCGCCTCCTCGACCGTATAGAAGCGGAGTGCCGACGGCTGCACGATCGAGCGGGACGGTGTCGCGTCAAACACATAACGATACGACTCGTCATGGTCCTGTTTGACGAGCTTGCCGTCATACGCATAGTAATCCTCTTTCGTGAGGACATCCGCTTCCGCATAGCGTGCCGCGAGCAGATAATCGCTCAAGTAGTTCGGACCGTAATAATCGTCCGACTTCAAATGGGCGACCCAATCGTACGACTCGACCATCTCTGTGAACGAGGTATAGTGCGTCAAGTAGCTGCGCATATACGTCGAGATCGATGGCGTGTTGTACGTGTTGTACACGTCGATGTGATCCTCGAACTTATCGAGGAACATCATGAGGTGTTTATGCTCATAGTTCTGTGCCTCGAACTGGGCGACGACGCGTTCTGCCTCTTCGCGCGACTTGATGAAGGCGACGACGGCAATCTTCTCGTGGTCGACGCGGTACGGGATACCGACGTCTTGGACGATCTTCGCCAGACGTTGCGTGTACGTGTGATACGTCAACACGTGGCGCATCCCACGCATCGCGATGTCCTCATAGAACGAGTCATCCGTCATCAAGCGGCGGAACGTCTCATCTAAGTCTGACTCCCCATCGTCGAGGAAAACGTAATCGCCAAGCATGGCGTCGACCCCGACCGAACGGGTGCTGACGACCGGTGTCGCGCAGGCGAGTCCTTCGAAGACACGACGTGAGAACATCGTTGGTGAATCGTTGACCGAGTTGACGTTCAACATGACTTTATACCCTTTATACGCCTTGGCAATCTGGTTGTACTTCAAACTGCCGCGAATGGCGTGACGGAACTGTTCCGGGAATTGGAGCTGGTCGCTCTCCCCGCGTTGGTTGATCGCATAGTTGCGGTCGTAAATGGCAAGACCGTACTTATCCGCCGCCGCGAACAAGCGGTCCATGTCGGCTTTACGCGATTCGTGACGGTTCGCATAATACGAACCGGCGAAACACGCGTACGGCTCACGCGTCCCCGGTAAGCGGATCGGGTTATGCTCTTTCGGCTGGGCCGCGAACGGTAACGCATCGACCCGGTCATGACCACAATCTTCTTTATAATTCGGGACGCGGTTCATGTCGGTCGTATACACATAGTCGAATCGCTTCGCCGTCTCGATGAAACGGTCGTAGTGAATCGGGTCTTCTTTGTTCCAGAAGACGGTCGGGATATTGTGATAACGGCACCAAGCGAGAAGCGCGTCGAGCTCTTCCCACGTGTTCGTGCCATATTTGACGATTTTCTTCTCCCAGGCGCCGGCGTTCCCTTTCCACGCCGATTCGACGACGAGAACGTCCGGTTGCTCATCGAGGAGCACCGTCTTCCAGTTGTCCGGTGTGAACGTGATGAGCTGGCACTCTGGTTTGTAGGATGCCATCGTGAACTCATCGAAGATGGCCGCGACTTTCAGTTCATGAAGCTCACGCGGGACCGGTGCGAAGAAGCGCGCCTCGCGCACGTCCATCCACGTCGGGTTTTCTGTACCGTCGCTGACGAGTTCTTCCGCGACACGGATGCGGTCGACCCGAGCCTCTCCGACACCGTCGACACGTAGGGCGAAACGAAGGAAGCGGATGCCTCGGTCAAAATAGAAGACTTTCTCGCTTCCGATTTGAACCTGTTGCATGATCTGACGCTCCGTCGCCGAGTAGGCGATAATGTAGAGGACGACGTTCGCCCCTTCATCGGCCACACCGTCGAGCGTGACACGGTAACGACTGTTCGCCTTCACTTCATACGGGAACTCTGTCGGGAGCAGTTTGAAGCTGTTGTTCATCTCGGCA